>PLEC01000108.1:194-7972 GCA_003136935.1 Gammaproteobacteria bacterium | reverse complement strand
GCACTGCCCTCGCTCGTGGCGTGTGCGTTCACCAGCAACGAGCGCGTCAGTAGCGAGGACATCCAGCGCCTCGCGTGGCGGATCTATCCGTATGTTGCAGAGGAGCTGTTCCTGCGCTGGAGCGAGGCACAGCTGCCGGGGGTCATCGACGGGGTGCTGGCCTGCCTCGCAAGCCACGCTCTGATCGAGGCCGACGCGGTCCCGGGACTGTGGCGGCGGCCGCCGCCGAGCTCCCCCAAAGCCACGCAGCTGTCGCTGCTGGCGCAGGCCACCATCCAGACAATCGAGCGCTACTACCTCGCGGTAGCGCAGCTGGTCAAGGCCGGCAGCGGCAAGATCAACCAAGCCGCGCTCGAGGAACGCTGCCAGCTCACCGCGCAGCGCATCGGACTCCTCTACGGCCTGAACTCCCCGGAATTTTTTGACCGCTCGATGTTCGGGAACTTCATTGGCCTGTTGCGCACGCGCGGCGTAGTGCGCGTCAGCGCGGACGGCAAACTGGAATTCGACGAAGTGTTGCTGCGTGTGGCGCAGGACGCACAGCTCGTGCTGAGCGAGCAGCTGCGCCACAGTATCCTGCAGGTAACACACGGCTAATGGCCTTGCCGGATCGCGAGCCCGAGTCGTAGACTGACCACACGCAGGTTTTGTGTTGCGGCAACAAACAAGTAAAGCGCAGCGCAGGCACGTGATCGCTGGCGAAAGCGGGTCGTGAGCCCGGAGGGCCCAAGGACGCGTAAGGTGCCGGCAGCCTCGGGGAAGCAGGGGGACACATGAGGAAAGTTCACACGGGGCGGCGTTCGTCGCTGCTCGCCGCGGCGGCCGCGGGCTGCCTGGCGATGCTCAGCTGGCCAAGCGCGCATGCCATCAATTTCCAGAGCGCCTCGGGCGACTGGAGTGGCAGCTGGGACACGACCATAGGCTATGGGCAGGGCTGGCGCGTGTCGGGGCGCAACTGCCAGCTCATCGGCATGGCCGACGGCGGCTGCGGCTATTCCCCGAATATCGATGAGGGCGACCTCAACTATGGCAAGGGCACTTTCAGCCAGGCCGTCACCGGCGTCACCGAGCTGTCCCTCAACTACAAGGACAAGGCCGGTATTTTCGTGCGTGGCAGCGGTCTGTACGACTTCTACGTCATGGACGACAACGCCCAGTACATACCGCTGAACCACGATGCGCGGGACGTCGTCGGCAGCTACACGCGATTGCTGGATGCCTTCGGCTACTACCGCTTCGACATGGGCAGCGTGCCGACGGAGCTGCGCCTCGGCAACCAGGTGGTGAGCTGGGGTGAGAGCACGTTCATTCCGGGCGGCCTGAACGAGGTGAATCATTACGACGTATCGGCATTGCTCACGCCCGGAGCGGAGCTGAAGACCGCGCTGCTGCCGGACAGCATGGCGGTCGTGAACCTGCAGCTGAGCAAGGATACGAGCACGCAGCTCTTGTACCTGTTCAACTGGCACGAAACCATTGCCCCGCCCGCTGGCTCCTACTTCAGCACCAATAACGCCGGCGTCATCGGCGGCAACCAGCTGTTCCTCGGCTTCGGCGCGATTTCCAGCAAGGGTGTAAATTTCACCCCGCTCGGCGGCACGCAGATCAGCAACTTCCAGGCGGTGGAACGCCTGCCGGATCACGTGCCCCCCGATGCGGGTCAGTACGGCGCGAACATGAAGTTCTACCTGCCGAATTTCGGCCAGGGCACGCAGGTCGGGCTCTACTTCCTTAATTACACCAGCCGGCTGCCGGTGATATCGGCCACCACCGGAACGCAGGCGGGTCTCGCCAACGGCTTCGGCGCCATCAACGCCATTGGCGGCGCAGCCCAGGCGCTCGCGGCGGGCTTGCCATTCGCGGCCGCGGTCGCCACCGGAGCCGCCGTCGGCGAGGCGCGTGCCACGGCGCTCGGCGGCAACATGAGCGCGGCGACGGCGACGCAGTACGCCACCATCGGCGCCAACACGCTGCTGGCGGGCGGCAGCGTCAACGCACAGGCGCAGAGCTTCGCCACCTACGAGTACGGCAAGACGGCCGGGTACTTCGAGGAGTTTCCGCAGGACATCAAGATGCTCGGGCTGTCCTTCAACAGCGAGATCAGGGCCACCGGTACGGCCATACAGGGCGAGCTCGCCTACCGGCACAACGTGCCGCTGCAGCTCGACGACGTCGAGCTGCTGTACGCCGCGCTCACCCCACTGGAGGCCGGCGTGGCGCGGCTGCTTGGCGAGCCGGTCACGCCCGCGGGCCACTGCGTGCCGACCTCTGCGACTCCGATCACCGGCTGCAATCAGCTCGGCGGCTTTGGGCTCGGCCAGACCATCCACGGCTGGGAGCTGAAGGACACCTGGCAGATAGGCTTCACCGCAACCCAGACCTTCGCCAACGTGATGAAGGCCTCGCAGGCGGTGCTGGTGTTCGAGGCCGCGGCGGACGACGTGCCGGGCCTTGAGAACAAGTACAGCGGCGGACCGCAAGGGCTCGGCCTGCGCTACGACGGTCCCGGGACCAACCTCAGCGGCAATCCGAACCTCGGCGGCTATCCGCAATTTCCAGCGGTTAACGGCCAGTGCGTACCGGGCACCGTCTCGAATAATCCGCCCGGCCAGTGCGTGGAACCCGGCTCGGCATTCCCGGACAAATTCTCCTGGGGCTACGTGCTCGCCGGACGCCTCGAGTATGCGAATCTCATCGGCGCGTGGGACATCCTGCCGCACGCCACCTGGTCGCAGGATGTGAAGGGCGTGTCTCCAGGCCCCGGTGGCAACTTCATCCAGGGCCGGCACGCGGCGACCCTCGGGATCGGCGCGGATCTGGAAAAGACCTGGGACCTGGACGTTTCCTACACGCGCTACGGCGGTGCGGGTCAGTACAACCTGCTCAACGACCGCGATTTCATCGCGGCGAGCATCAAGTTTTCGTTCTGAAGGGGCTGCAATGAAAACCATCCAGGTTGCCGCGGCAGGGTTGCTGTTCGCGTCCGTAGCATGGGGAGCCGTGAGCCCGCAGGAAGCCGCGCGCCTGGGTGCGGATCTCACGCCGCTGGGCGGTGAGAAGGCGGGCAACGCCGACGGCAGCATTCCGGCGTGGACCGGGGGACTGAAGTCAGCGGCCGACGCGGGCTTTCCGAACTACCACCCGGGCGATCATTACCCGGATCCGTACGCGAGCGACAAGCCGCTATTCACCATCACAACGGCGAACATGGCGCAGTACGCCGCGAAGCTCACCGAAGGCCACAAGGCGGTCTTCAAGACCTACCCCGACTACAAGATGGTGGTCTACCCGACGCATCGCAGCGGCGCATCCCCGGAGCGCGTCTACGAGGCTACCAAGCGCATCGCGACCAGCGCCAAGCTCGTGCCGGACGGCAACGGCTTCACCGGCGCGGTCGACGGCACGCCGTTTCCGATTCCGCAGAACGGACTCGAGGTGTACTGGAATCACGTCACGCGTTGGCGCGGAGTGGCCGCCGCCCTGCAGGTCGGGCAGGCGCCGGTCACCGCCGGCGGCGGCTACACACTGGTGAACTTCAAGGAGGAGTTCTACTTCCAGTACTACGAGCCGGGCATCACTGAGGCGGCACTCAACAACATCCTGCTGTTCTTCACGCAGGAGACTACCGCGCCGGCGCGGCTAGCGGGCGAAGTGTTGCTCGTGCAGGAAACCCTCGATCAGGCGAAGGAGTCGCGCCGCGCCTGGGTTTACAACCCCGGCCAGCGCCGCGTGCGGCGCGCCCCGAACGTCGCCTTCGACAACCCGGGCACGAATTCCGACAACCTGCGCACCGCCGACCAGTTCGACATGTATAACGGCAGCCCGCAGCGCTACAACTGGAAGCTGCTCGGCAAGAGGGAAATCTACGTTCCCTACAACGCCTACCGCCTGCAGGATGCGAGGCTGAAGTACGGCGAGCTGCTGCACAAGACCCACATCAACCAGGACCTGGCGCGCTATGAGCTGCATCGGGTGTGGGTCGTGGACTCCACGCTCAAGCCCGGCCAGAGCCACATTTACAGCCGGCGGACCCTGTATGTCGACGAAGATTCCTGGCAGATCCTCGCCGTGGACTGCTACGACACCCGCGGCCAGCTGTACCGTGTGCAGGAAGGTCACGCCATGAACTACTACAACCTGCCCGCGCTCTGGACCGATCTTGAGCTGGTCATGGACCTGTCCAACGGCCGGTACCTGGCGCTTGGCCTGCAGAGCGACGAGCCCAAGTCCTACGACTTCAGCATCAAGCGCACTCCGGCCGACTACCAGCCGAGCGTGCTGGAGCGGCGCGGCATCCGCTAGGAGCGGCCATGTGAAAGCGTCGCTGGTTGCGCTGCTGCTGGCGGCGCTCCTCGGTGCGCCGGTGGCCCGAGCCGAGCAGGCGCCCGATTCCCCCGCCGCCGAACACGCGCGCCTGGCGGCGCACTCGCTGCTCATTGCGCTCGCCGCCGCGGGCGAGCGGCTGGTCGCGGTCGGGGATCGCGGGGGCATCGTCTTTTCAGATGACCGTGGCCGCAGCTGGGTGCAAGCCGATTTCGTCCCGACCCAGGCGCTGCTCACCGGGGTGTGTTTTTTCGATGCGCAACACGGGCTCGCGGTCGGGCATGACGAAGTCATTCTCGCGACCGCGGACGCCGGGCGCAGCTGGAAGCGCACGCACTACGCGCCCGAAGCGCAGCAGCCGCTGCTCGACGTGTGGTGCGGCACCGGCGGCCGCGCGATTGCGGTCGGCGCCTACAGCACTTACCTGACGAGTGAGGACGGCGGCGGCACGTGGGCGGCGCGCAAATTCACACCGACGCCCCGGGAGCCGCGTGCCAAAGAGGCGCGCGCGGCAGCGGCGAGTGCGTCCGACGAGGGGCAGGCCGGCGGCGGCTACCATCTCAACCGCATAGTCGCGGCCACGCCCACGCGCTTGTACATCGCTGCGGAAGCCGGGCACCTGTACCGCTCGGATGACGCAGGGGCGAGCTGGCTGGAGCTCACCTCCCCCTACCACGGCTCGTTCTTCGGCGTGCTGCCGCTCGCTGGGAACGCAGTACTCGCCTTCGGCCTGCGCGGAAATCTCTATCGCTCGGATGACGCCGGCGCGAGCTGGCAGAAGATCGATAGCGGGACGGTGCAACTCCTCGATGGGGCCGCGCGCTTTGACGACGGCGGCGTCGCCGTGGTCGGCCTCTCCGGCGTGCTGCTCGTCAGCCACGACGACGGGCACAGCTTCACTCTGGATCAACAGAGCGACTACACCGGATTGTCCGCAATAATGAGCATCGGCAGTGATGAGCTCGCCGTGGTCGGCGACGGCGGCGTCAGGGTCATCGCGCTCCACGGCCCGCCACCCGCTGCAGCAGGAGCCGCGCACTGATGGCCGGCACACCGAAGTCCAACGCTAGACCGTCTGCGATGGTCGGCAGGCTCGAGCAGCTCATCTTTGGCCACCGCACGCTGATCCTCGCGCTGTTCACGCTCGGGACGCTGCTGCTGGCGGCAATCGCCGCGCGCGGCCTGCGGATCGACACCGCCTTCAACAAGACCCTGCCGGTGCAGCACGAGTACATGCGCACCTATCTGGATCCGAAGGTGGCGGATTTTCGCGGCGCGAACCGGGTGCTCATCGCACTCATTGCGCGCGACGGCAACATGTTCACACCGGAGTTTTTCGCCGCGCTTCGCAAGGCGACCGATGAGGTCATGGTGATGGATGGCATCGATCGCACCCGCGTGCAGTCGCTGTTCACACCTAACGTGCGCTACATCGAGGTGGTCGAGGATGGCATCGAGGCGGGCAACGTCGTGGCCGCCGACTTCACTCCGACGCCCGAGAACCTGGCGCGCGTGCGTGACAACATCCGCAAGGCCGGGATCCTCGGGCGGCTGGTCGCCAACGATTTTTCCGGTGCCCTGGTAAGCGCCACGGTCCTCGACCAGGACGCGCAAGGCAAGCGGGTCGATCCGATCCAGATCGCCCACCAGCTCGAGCAACGCGTGCAGCAGGTAATCGAGCACCCGGCGGGTGTCGACGTGCAGGCGCGCGCCAGCGGCGGCGTCGAGACGGCCACTTTCCCGCGCCACGGGATCGACGTGCGCATGATCGGCTTTGCCAAGGTCATGGGGGACATCGCCGACGGGGCGACGTCGGTGCTGATGTTCGCCGTCATCACGCTGGTGCTGACGCTGCTCGCGGTGCGCATGTACTGCCAGTCGTGGCGCGTCGCCTTCGTGCCGGTGCTGTGCTCGGTGATCGCGGTGATCTGGCAGCTCGGCGCGCTGGTACTGCTGCGCTACGGCATCGATCCCATTGGCCTCCTGGTGCCGTTCCTGATTTTCGCCATCGGTGTCAGCCACGGCGTGCAGAAGATCACCGCGGTGAGCGATGCGGCGCTCGCCGGACTCGACAGCATGGAAGCCGCACGCCGTACCTTCCGGCAGCTGCTGGCGCCAGCGGTGATTGCGCTGCTGGCGGACCTCGTCGGCTTCGTCACCATCCTCCTCATCCCGGTGCCGGTCATTCGCGAGATGGCGATCACCGCCTCCATCGGAGTCGCGATTGTCATCCTCACGGATCTGGTGCTGCTGCCGGTGCTGGTGTCCTACGTGCACTTCGATGCCGGCTACCGCGAGCGGGTGGAGCGGCGGCAGGCGCAGCTCGCGACGCTCTGGCGCCACCTCTGCGGCGTTACGCGGCGCGGGCCGGCGCTCGCCATCATCGCCGTCTGCGTGCTGCTCGCGGCAGTGGGTGGGTGGCTCGGACGCAAGACACCGATCGGCGACACCCAGGCGGGCGTGCCGGAGCTGCGCGCGGACTCGCGCTACAACCGCGACAACGACGTCATCACCTCGAAGTTTTCCATCGGCGTGGACGTGCTGACCGCGATCGTGGAATCAAAAGATCCGGTGTGCGTCAGCCACGACCTCATGAGCGGCGTCGACCGCTTTGGCTGGCACATGCGCAATGTGCCGGGGGTCCAGGACGTCATCACCCTGCCATTCATCGCCAAGATGGCGATCGCCGGCTGGAACGAGGGCAGCCTCAAGTGGCGCAGCATTCCGCGTGAACAGACGCAGCTCACGCAATCCACGCGCTACATCGAGACCAGCACCGGCCTCCTGAACGAGAACTGCGACGTCGTGCCGGTGCTGATGTTCCTCACCGACCATCGCGCCGAAACCATCGAGCGCGTGGTGGCGGCGGTGAAGACCTGGCGTGCCGCAAACCCGCTGCCGGGGGCCGAAGTGCGACTCGCAGCCGGTAACGTCGGCGTCATGGCGGCCACCAACGAGACGGTGGAAGCCAAGCAAATGCTGATCCTGGCCGGGGTTTTCGGTGCCGTGATCCTCATGTGCCTCATCACCTTCCGTTCGCTCGTGGGTACGCTGCTGGTGGTGGTGCCGCTCGCGCTGGTATCGGTGCTGGTGTACGCGGTCATGTATCTGCTCGGCATCGGCCTGAAGGTGTCCACGCTGCCGATGGTGGCGCTCGGCGCCGGCATCGGCGTGGATTACGGCATTTATCTCTTCAGTCGTATGCAGGAATTCCTGCACCAGGGACTGTCGGTGCGCGAATCCTACGAGCGCACGCTGCGCGTCACCGGCGCGAGCATTATTTTCACCGGCATCACGCTTGCGATCGGGGTCGCGACCTGGGTGTTCTCGCCACTGAAGTTCCAGGCCGACATCGGCATCATGCTCACCTTCATGTTCCTGGT
Organism: Gammaproteobacteria bacterium; assembly: GCA_003136935.1. Taxonomy (GTDB): domain Bacteria; phylum Pseudomonadota; class Gammaproteobacteria; order Steroidobacterales; family Steroidobacteraceae; genus 13-2-20CM-66-19. Next base: position 266 of record PLEC01000108.1, on the reverse strand, counting down.
GAACATGTTGGCGGCCATCATCCTGCTGCCGGCGCTGGCCGCCTGGCTGCTGCACCCCGACGGTCTGAACGC
>PLEC01000108.1:0-161 GCA_003136935.1 Gammaproteobacteria bacterium | reverse complement strand
CCTTTGGCGGGATGAGCGCCCGGCGGATCAGATCGCTTAAGCGTTGTTCCGCGTCGCGGCGGTTGTGTTCCTGGGTGCGCTGGTTGCGCGCGACGATGAGGATCGTGCCCTCGGCGGTGAGCCGCCGCCCGCTCAGGGCCCGCAGCCGCGCCTTGACGCCC
>PLEC01000004.1:2918-3290 GCA_003136935.1 Gammaproteobacteria bacterium | reverse complement strand
TCGACTCCATCCCCTGGGACCACCCGACACGCGCCTGCAAAGCTTCATGAGACGGTGGCCTCGTACCTGATCCGCCGCACGTTCCAGGGCGTCATCACCCTCTGGGTGATCTGGTCCCTCGTCTTCGTCGCGTACTTCGTTGCACCGGGCGACCCCGCCATCGACCCCAGGGTCACCCTCACCCGAGGTGACGTCGCTGCCTCGCGGCGGTGATAAGCCTGGTCGCCGGCGGACTAACGCTTCTCGTACCGGTCGTACCGCGCACGCGACCACACGTAACCGATAGCCATCAGCACGACACACCAGGCGACGGCCACGATCCATGCGTTGCCGATCGGGGTCCCGGTCAGCAGCCCTCGAAGCGTGTTGATG
>PLEC01000004.1:0-2907 GCA_003136935.1 Gammaproteobacteria bacterium | reverse complement strand
TCCTGTGAAGAGTCCGGCGACGGCAAGCCATTCCACCGGGCTGGCGCTCGAGCGGAAACCTAGTCCGACTGCGACGGCGATGACCAGCACGCCACTGATCAGGGTGCGTGTCAGGCTTCCGAGCACCTGTCCGATGAGCACCGATGTGCGCGTGATGGCCATGGTGCGGAAGCGCGCCACGATCCCTTCATTCATGTCGATGCACACATTGATCGCGGTGGCTGCGGCACTCGCACCGGCGGTGATCACGAGGATTCCGGGGGTGAGGTAGTCGATGTAGTGCCCGCCCGCGGGTGCTGCCGCCCCGAGGCCCGCACGCAATGTGCTGCCGAACACGCCCACAAACAGTAAGAGCAGAAAGACGGGGACCAGCAGGCCACCGATGGCCATCATCGGATAGCGAAGCGAGTGGCGCAGATCTCGCCGGAGCATGGTTGCGGAGTCGTGTAGCGCATACGTCGACGTGCTCATGCGGAAGCCTCCAGTGCGTGATGCGGTGTGCCGGTCAGCGCGAAGAACACGTCGTCGAGGTCGGGCGTCTGCACGGTCACGGTCTCGACGTGCAGCGCCTTCTCATCGAGCCGGTCGAGCAGGTTCCTGAGCGATTGCGGCGTGCCATCGGTGGGGACGTCGAGGACGAGCGCCTCGGCGTCGTCTGCATCCCGGCCCAGAACGCGCGCAGCCTCGGTCATCGCGGCTGGCTCGCGGAAGTGGAGCCGGACGCGACCACCCGGGACGCGGCGCTTGAGCTCATCGGGCGTGCCCTCGGCCACGATGCGGCCCTCGTCCAGCACCGCGATCCGGCCGGCGAGCTCATCCGCCTCGTCGAGGTTCTGCGTGGTCAGCAGGACGGTGACTCCGGTTGCTGCAAGCTCGCGGGTGATCTGCCACATGGTGTGGCGGCTGCGCGGATCGAGACCGGTGGTGGGCTCGTCGAGAAAGATGATCCGCGGATCGCCGATGAGCGTCATGGCCAGGTCAAGGCGGCGGCGCATACCCCCCGAGTACTTCATGACCATCTGCCCGGCCGCATCGACCAGGTCGAACCGCGCCAGCAATTCGTCGACGCGGACCCGACCGGCGCGTCGGCCGAGGTGATGGAGATCAGCCATCAGGAGCAGGTTCTCCCTCCCGCTCAGGAGGTAGTCCACCGCTGAGAACTGCCCGGTGACTCCGATCGCACCGCGGACTCCCTGCGGCTCGCGATTGACGTCGAAGCCCGCCACCTTGATATCGCCGGCGTCGGCTCGCAGGAGTGTTGAGAGGATCTGCACGGTTGTCGTCTTACCGGCGCCGTTGGGGCCGAGCAGCCCGAAAACTTCGCCCTCGTCGACGGAAAAACTGACGCCGCGGAGGGCTTGCACAGCGCCATAGCTCTTCGTCAGGTTATGGACATCGATGATTGGGACGGTCACGGTAAACGATTATCTATAGCACATTCCGGGGCTGCGGCGAACTCCGCGCCGACACGCTCAGGACGCAACGGAACCATTTGCACGGGAAAGTCGGAAGCCAGCCATTCGAAAGGCGTGCTTATCACCGCCGCGAACGCGCTTTGCGAGCCGTGCCGCGCCAGTGATGGCGCGCGATGTCCACGCGCTTGCCGACGAATTGCGTGCCCTCGGCTTCCAGCAGGCGCCGTTGCAGCGAAGCGCGCGGCTCCTGCAACAGAATGCGGCCGCCTGCGCCCACTACGCGCTGCCACGGTATGCCCTGGCCGCTCGGGCACGCTCCCATGGCCCAGCCGGCGGCGCGTGCGCCACCGGGAAGCCGCAGCATACGCGACAACTCGCCGTACGTGATCACGTAACCGCGGGGGATGCGTTTCACCAGAGTGTAGACGCGCTGCCAGATTTTCGAACGCTGCTCGCGCAACTATTTTGACCTCGCGTAAAGATAGCACTGGTACTAGCCCGCATAGCCCTTCGAAGTGGATCCAACTGTAATGGACGCGCGCGCCGGCACGCGAAAAATTCGAAGAATAAGACCAAAATCCGCATCTAATAGAGTGGAAGCAACACACAAAAACAGATGGGGCCAATAGAATTTTCGAAGAGGTGAGGACCTGACTCTGGGACACGGAACAAGTACAGTAGTAACCGTTACGAGGCCTCCGCTGTGGTAATGTCTGCATCTTGATTGACGCTGTAGTGGAACATCGTTACACTACAGCTAGATCGGGAGCACAGGGGATTGGCATGGCGTTCGTTCGACGCAAAGGCAACTCATATTTTCTGGTGCACAACGTGCGCCGGGCCGGCAAGGTGAAGCAGCTGCACCTCGCGCGTTTGGGCGTTCGGCCGCGGATCACCGACGACGTGGTGCGGCAAGTAGCGCGTGCCTATCCTTTTGTGGACGTAAACTGGGCGGCTCTTCGAGAGCAGGTCAATAACCGGGTTGAATTGTTTGACTCGAAATCCGCCTACGTACGGAAACTGGTTGCGAGTCTTCGTACGCTCAACCTTGATTTGGCCGATCTGTTTCCGCCGGTCCTGGATGTGTCGGAAAGCGCTGCCGCCGGTCATGACCTGGTGACGCAGTTGCGCCTCTTGCACTCGACCGTGCGCGTGAAACTCGACCAGTTCGACCGGGCGCCGCATAGGGGTGTATCCCTGCCGCGGGGCTTACGGTAGGAGGTGGGGAGCCATGCGAACCAACCAGCAGCCACAACGTTCTAGCCTCGATCCCACGCGGCGAAGCCTAGAGTCGCAGGAGTTTGAAGCCTCGCTGCGGCAAAAGATCGTCGGACAAGAAGAAGGAATTCGCGCGGTCGTGGACCTGTACCAGGTTTTCTGCGCGCAAATGTGCGCGACCGGGCGGCCTGTGGGTAACCTGTTGTTCCTGGGGCCAACGGGCTCGGGCAAGACCCGCATCGTCGAGGCGGCCGCCGAAATTCTGTTCGGCGAT
>PLEC01000171.1 GCA_003136935.1 Gammaproteobacteria bacterium | reverse complement strand
GCCACGCTGCAGCTGCCGCAGAGCCTGGGTGCCAGCGCGCATCTGAGCCTGCAGATGGTGGGGGATCCGGCGCAGCCCGCGAGCACCAGCGGGACCTTGCGCGTGCAGGCACAGCGGCTCGAATCATCTGGCTGGCGCACGACGCTGGCGGATCCCGCGCTCGCGGTCTTTCTGCCGCAGGCTGGCGTCGCCGACATCGAGCTGCAGATGCAGTTCGCCGCGGGGCGCATGGTTGCAGGCGATGGCAAGGTGCACGCCGAGACCCTGGAGTGGGCGCCGCGCGCGGCCGGTGCTGCCGCTCTCGCCGTGCCACGGCTGCGCGCTGCGTGGCAACTCGCAAGGCAGGCGGGTGCCTGGCACCTGGTGGTCAGCGGGCTTGACCTGGATCCGTCCGCCACCGCGGCATCATTGACACTCGATGCGAACCCTGACATGCAGAGCGCCAGCGGCACCGCGCAGCATGCGCCGCTCGCCCTGCTCGCTGACATCGCCCACTGGCAAGCGCCCGAGCTGCCGTTCGGTGAGCTCGAGCTGCGTGGCAGTGCGCGCCTCCTTACGTTCGACTGGAATGCGCGGCGGCTCGCGGGTGAGCGCCTGAAGTCCACCGCGCAACTCGACGCCATCTCTCTCGGGACGGCCGGCGGGAGCGTGGTGCTTGCGGGCCTCGGTGGCCGCATATCCGGCAGCGACGCTGTGTTCAGCGCCGATCTGCACGCCGCGGATGCGCAGCTCACGCTCACGCGCGCAGAAACTTTCACGCTTCCCGACCTGAAGGTCGCCGCACACCTCACTGCCGCAGCGACCTCCGGCGGCTGGCAGTTGAGCAGCGACGACGTGCAGGTCCAACACGGGGACGCGAGTCTTCTCGGCGCGGTCAACCTCAGTGCGCACGCCGGAGAGGCGCATGCCGGGATCGATGCCCGCGCCACGCTCAAGGAGGCCGATGTGGCACTGCTCACGCAGCTGCTGGGACCCGCCGGGGCGAGCGTGTTCGGCGCTTCCGGGCCGCGCCTCACGGCTGGCCGCGTTGCGGACGCGCAGTTCACGCTGCACGGCCCGTTGGATGGGGCGCTGCCGTGGGATAACGGCAGCGTATTCCGCGGTACCCTCGATCTGCGCGACGCCAGCCTTGCCGCCGGGGTCTGGTGGCCTGAGGTGCACGGGGTCGCCGCGCACCTTGCCTGGCGTGGCCCGCGAATTCACGCCACGCTGGGCGCGGGCACGGCCGGCAGCTGGCAGGTGTCTGCCGCAAATCTCGATTGGGACGCAACCGGTGCGGGCAGCGCGCATCTTGTTGGACGCTTCACAGGCACGGCACAGGAAGCGCTGGGGTGGGTGCGCGAGCGCCCGCAGCTGCTCGCCTCGGCGCCAGCTATCGGCAATGTGGAGCTCTCCGGTGACACGCTCCTCGATGTGGATGCCACCATCCCGGGTGGGGACACCCCGCTGGCGCACCCGCGCGCGCGCCTCACCGCGCTCCTGGACGGGGTGCGGCTGACACCGCTAGCGGGCCTTCCCCCGATCCAGGGGCTGCGCGGCACGCTCGCCTTCAGCGCCGGGCACCTGCGGCGCTCGACGCTCACGGGCCAGTGGCTCGGGGGGCCCGTCGCCCTGACCGTCGCCGAGCATCGCGAAGCCGGGGCGAGCGGACTTTCGATCGTCGGCCGTGGCCTCATGAATGCCCGCGAGGCGCTGCTGGCGGCGGGCGGCAGTGCGGAAGGCACGCCGCTGCAGGGCAACGCCGAGTGGACCGCCTCTCTGGAGGTGCCGCCTGCGCCGGACCCGCGGCAGGCCCGCTGGCGAATCCGTGCGGACTCGAACCTCGTGGGCGTCAGCAGCACTCTGCCTGAGCCGTTTTCCAAGACCCAGAGTACTGCGGTGCCGCTGCGCATTGATGCCCGCGGCAATCTCGACAGCGGACAGTTGCATGTGAGCCTGGGCGAGCGCCTGCGCGGCGTGGCCGCCGTCGCGCGCAGCGGCGACACCTGGCGCATCGAGCGTGGCGCGGTGCGTCTCGCCGCCAGCGCCCCGCAACTCCCCCAGCAGCGCGTCCTGCTCGTGGAGGGTTCCATCGGGCGGCTTGATCTTCCCGCGTATCTGCAGCTGTGGCGCCAGGCGGGCGCTGATGCAGCGCTGCCCTCGGTGCAGGCGCATTTCACATCCGGGCAACTGCTCATCGGTACTCACAGCTACGCGGACGCGACGGTGACGGCGGAGGCTGGACATGGCGGCGGTCAGGTGCAGATCCAGTCAGCCGGACTCTCAGGCAGCGCCCGCTGGCCGGCGCCAGCGGCCGCGACCGCGGTGCATTTCGCAACGCTCGATGTCGCGCAACTCACCGACGTCGCTCTCGGCGCCAACCTCGTCAGCGCTTTGGGCGCGGACGTCGCCGTGTCTGCGGATCAGCTGCAATGGCAGGGGCGCCCGCTCGGCCGATTTGCAGCCCGGCTCAACCTGCACGGCGAGAGCCTCGAGCTGCGTGAGTTGCAACTCACCGGGCCGGCCGACACAACCACCGGCAGCGCCCGCTGTCAGGATGGCGTCTGCGAACTAAAATTCACGCTCGACAGCACCGACGCCGCGGCCTCGCTCGCGCACTTCGGGCTGCGTCCCGATATCAGCGCCAGGCACGCGCAGCTCACCGGGGATGTGCACTGGCCCGAGGGGAGTGATGCCACCCTTGCACTCCTGAGCGGGCGACTCCATATGCAGCTTCAGGACGGCGTGACGCGCGCCGCGACCGACACGGCGCCCGGCGAGCCGTTCGCCTTGTTCGCCGTGCCGGCGCTGGTACGGGGCCTGAGCTCGCCCGTGCGTACCACGGCAGCGCCGCAGCTGCGGTTTGCGAATCTGAGCGCAGACTTCGCCCTGCACGACGGCGAGGCGGAAACCGCCGATCTGCACTGCGACGGGGACGCGGAAATCCTCGTGCGCGGCCGGGTGGGTCTCACCGCCCGGGACTACGATGTGGAGGCGTGGATCCTCAGGGGCGAGGATCGCCTGCCGTCAGCAGTGCGCGGACTCGGTCCGACACCGCGCGTGGCCGCCCTGTGGCTGTCGCTGCGGGAGCTGTTCACCGGGTCGACGGCGGACCGCGCCGGCGCGGCGGCGTTGCGCCTGGAAGGCACGTGGGATGACCCGGTGGTGGTGGCCGCGGACTAGGGCGTGTTAACACTACGGAACCAGCCCTATGACCACGGCCGCAGCCGGCCAAAGTCACGCCTTTGGCCGGCGGAAACGGAACCGCTGTCCGCCGAAATCGCGGCGAAGCGATTTCGGCCAATGGACTAGCGGTGCGGGCGAACGGGAAAGTACATGAAAATTGCCGCGATACAGATGACTTCAGGCCCGGACGTGGGCGCGAATCTCGAGCAGGCGCGGGCGCTGCTCGAGGATGCCGCCGCGCGCGGTGCGCGGCTGGCGGCGCTGCCGGAGAACTTCTCCTTCATGGGACTCAAGGATGCCGACAAGCGCGCCGTCGCGGAAGCCGACGGCTCAGGCCCGGCACAGGACTTTCTTGCCGACAGCGCGCGGCGGCTGAAGTTGTGGATCGTCGGCGGCACGGTGCCCCTGCGGGTCGGAGCGGACACCGACGGCCGCGTCGCCGCCGCCTCGCTCGTCTACGACTCCGACGGCCGGCGTGCCGCCCGTTACGACAAGATTCACCTGTTCGATGTTGATATTCCCGGTCGCATCGAGGCCTACCGTGAATCGCGGCACGTCGCCCCGGGAGCTGCCGCGGCCGTGGTGGATACTCCGGCGGGCAGGCTCGGTCTGTCGGTGTGCTACGACGTGCGCTTTCCGGAGTTGTACCGGCATTTGAGCGCCGCGGGCGCGCAGCTGCTGGTGGTGCCCTCGGCGTTTACCGCGCCCACCGGGCGCGCACACTGGGAGACCCTGCTGCGGGCGCGGGCGATTGAAAATCTGTGTTATGTTCTCGCGCCCGCGCAGTCGGGCTTCCATCCGGGCGGACGTGAGACTTACGGCGACAGCATGATCGTCGACTACTGGGGACGGATTCTGCAGCGCGTGCCACGCGGCCGCGGCTGTGCGGTCGCGGAAGTGGATCTTTCCCGCCAGGCCGGCGTGCGCGAAAGTTTTCCCGCGCTCGCGCATCGTGCCTTCGCGAACACCAGCCATGAGTGAGACACCCGACAACGATCCCCTGCGCCTCGCGCGCGATCTGATCCTGCATCCGAGCGGACTGGACGAGCGGCGCCTCGATCGCGTGTTCGGCGAGGTGCTCACGCACTCGGTGGATTTCGCCGACCTGTATTTCCAGCTGACGCACCAGGAGTCCTGGGCGCTCGAGGACGGCATCGTCAAGGACGGTACCGCGAGCATCGAACAGGGCGTGGGCGTGCGGGCGCTCGCCGGCGAGAAGACCGGCTTTGCTTACTCCGACGAGATTGTGGCTCCGGCACTCGAGGAAGCCTCGCGCGCCGCACGCGCGATTGCGGTGCAGGGCGGCGAGCGGCGGGTGCAGGCGTGGCGCTCACAGACCGGTCATCAGCTCTACCTGCCGGTGGACCCGGGCGTATCGCTCGGGGCGCAGGAAAAAGTCACCTGGCTCGAGCGCGTGGACAAGGAAGCCCGCCGTGTCGATCCACGCGTGGTACATGTCACCGCGAGTGTGGTGGCCGTGCATGAAGTGGTGCTGATCGCCACCAGCGAGGGCGAACTTGCCGCGGACGTGCGGCCGCTGGTGCGCATGAGCGTGTCGGTGCTGGTCGAACAGGACGGCCGGCGCGAGCAGGGCTACGCGGGGGCGGGCGGACGCTACACCTTAAGCGAACTCGTGGCGGGCGATCGGCCGCTGGCGCTGGCGCGCGAAGCCGCACGCCAGGCGCTGGTGAATCTCGAAGCGCGCCCGGCGCCCGCCGGCACCATGACCGTGGTGCTGGGGCCGGGGTGGCCGGGAATCCTGCTGCACGAGGCGATCGGTCACGGGCTCGAGGGGGACTTCAACCGCAAGGGCACTTCCGCGTTTGCCAACCGCATCGGCGAGCGTGTCGCGGCACCTGAATGCACGGTGGTGGACGACGGCACGCTCGCGCGGCGCCGCGGCTCGCTCAACATTGACGACGAGGGCACGCCGACCCAGTGCACCACGCTGATCGAAAACGGCGTACTGCGCGGCTACATGCAGGATCGGCTGAATGCGCGCCTCATGGGCGTGGCGCCCACCGGCAACGGCCGGCGCGAGTCGTTTGCGCACCTGACACTGCCGCGCATGACCAACACCTACATGCGCGCCGGACCGCACGCCCCTGAGGAGATCATCCGCTCGGTGGAGCGCGGGATCTACGCCGTTAACTTCGGTGGTGGCCAGGTGGACATCACCTCGGGCAAGTTTGTGTTCTCGGCGAGCGAGGCCTACGCCATCGAGAACGGCCGCATCGGGGGACCGCTCAAGGGCGCGACGCTCATCGGCAATGGCCCGGACGTGCTGACCCGTGTCTCCATGGTNNGGTGTCGGCCAGCCGACCCTGCGCATTGACGCGCTGACGGTCGGTGGCACGGGCTGAAGAATCGAACTAAGGCTCAGCTCCCGACCTGACGGGGTAGCTGGCCTCGCGCCACGCAACAAACAGGGCAATTCCGCCACGAACCTCGACAAGATCGCTTAGCCGACGCTCCTGGCCGGCGGCGTAGTGAACCGGAACCGCTTCAGGCCGAGGCCAATCACATCACCGTCAGTAAGCCGGGCGTGACGCAGGCGCTGACGGTTCACGGTCACACCGTTTGCGCTACCCAGGTCCTCGATAAATGCCCCTTTTGGCCCGATCGTTACGACGGCGTGGCGCCGGCTGATCGATGTGTCCATAAGGCATAGATCACTCGCCCGCGAGCGGCCAATCGTTGTGTGCCGGCCTAGCGTCAACGCCGGCGCGTCGCTGTCGTCGAGCGGGATGAGCGTCGCGCCGTCATCCGGGAACTCGGGCGTCTCCGGACGCCAGTTGGGGTTTCCGCGCTCAATGCCGACCCTGATCCGACTCAACAACTGGGCGCTGCTGGTTGCATGGCGCTCGAGGCGTCGGAGCTGCAATTCCCGTTCATCCAGGGCACCGCGCGTCCGCGCGAGTTCCAGCGTGAGTCTTTGCTGCGCCGCGTCGAGGCTGCTCGTTCGCTCGAGCTCGCGCTGCAGTTCGGTCTGGACGCGCGCGAGTTCGTTCTCGACCGGGCGTCGCGACGCCTCGCCTTGCTCTGCCAGCGCTTTGGCGTGCGCGAGCTCCGCCTGTAAATTCGCGACGCGTTCGGACCGGTGCGTCGCCTGCTGCTCGAAATTGGCCAGCCGCTCCTGACTCGCCGCGAGCTGCTGGAGGTGCATATTGAGCGCCGCCTCGGTCGACACGGCCGCCGCCGATTGGGCTGTTGCATGCAGCATCGCCGCCTGCAGCTCTGCTTGCAGTGCGCCGGCGCGGGCTTGCTCGTCCGCCAGCTCGTGTTCTCGAGCTTCGAGCAACGCGTTAGCGCGGTGCGTGGCCTCAGTCTGTGCTCGCAGTGCGTCGCCCAGGTCAGCCGCGAGCGCCTCGAGTTCCGCCACCCGCGCCGCATGCGTCGAATCGCTCGACTGCGCTGTGCGCAGCGTCACCTCCAGAGCGGCGCACGCGGCACGCGACTCGGCAAGTTCCGCTTCGCGGGCAGCGAGGTACTCAGTGCTGCGCTGGTGCCGTTCCTCGAGCGCCTTGATCTCGGTGGCCAGCTTCTCGCCGTAAACGCGCAACTCCTGCGCGCTGACTGCGCGCTCTTGCTGCTCTCGCGAGCGGGTCGCAGCGAGTTCCTCGAGCGCGGTGAACTGAGCCGCGCGATCTTGCTCGAGGCGCGCGAGGGCCAGGTCGCGTTCGGCAAGCTCGGCACCGACTTTTTTGACGGTCGCCGCGAAGTCCGCACGCTCGGCTTCGCCCCGTCCTATTAGTCTACGTGCCTCGGTGAGCTCGGCGTCCAGCTCGCGCCATATACTGTCCCCCAGGTTACGCTTCCATTCCCTTGATTGCGCGTTCTCAACAAGGCTTGCGACGCGCAGGGCAAGTGCGTCGCGCTCGCGCGCGATGGCATTGGCGGCTGCCTGCTGAACTTCATTTTCCTTCTGGATGGCCGCGATGCGCTCGCCGCGCTGCGCGAGTTCGCGATCGGCTGCAGCGATGTGTGCACGCAGGCTGGCAAGCTCGCCCTCTACCTGCGTCATCCGCTTCGAGCGTTCGTCGAGGTCGCGCGCGAGCGCGGCCTGACGCTGCTGCATCTCGTCCTGCTTCCGCGCGCTCGCGGCAAGAGACTCGTGCGTCCGAGCAAGCTCCGCCGTGGCCGCGGCAACACGCTCGGCAGCTGTCACGAGCTGCTGCTTCGCCGCTTCGAGCTGCGTCTGCAACTCCACGGTGCGAGACTCGGCGGTCCGCGCCGCGGCGCCGTTGTCGAGTGCGGCGCGTTCGCTGTCGTTGACACGACCGAGGGCAGTGCGCAGCGCCTTTTGTGCGACCTCGAGCTCGAGTGTCAGATTGTCGGCCCGCGCCTGGGCGTCGGTGCGCGCTGCCTGGAGGTGTGCAAGATCATGTTCGTAAGTGCGTACGCGCGCGTCTTGCGCCGCGATCCACGCTTCGATATCCCGCAGCGTTTCAGCTGGAGGGGGCTCCGCCAGTGTTCGTGGCTGGCTCTCGGTCAACTCGCCATCGGGATTGTCACGGACAAGCTGTGCCTCGTAAGCAGCGACGTCCAGCAACTGCAGTTCGTCGGTTTTTTCGAGGTCCGCTTCGGGCTCGTCTGAATGATTGACTTGGCGCGCCATGATGAGTTCTGGTTGTTCTTATTCCGCCCAGTCCGCCCGTCCGTGCCGGACGTGCAGTAGCCGGGGTGCGGTCAGGCCCTGATCCCCGGTGGAATCAGGGTGCTCCCCTGTAGGTCGCTGGTCAACCGGACGCGCCCGGCGCCGGGATCTGCGAGCCCTAACCTGCCAGTACGGCCGGGGCAGGCAGCTCCCGCGTGCGCAGGCAGGCGCAGCCCGCTCCTCATCCGCCCTGCGATTGAAGTACCCTCACGCTCTGCGGCACTTTGCCGCCGGCGCGCTGTCCGTAAATGAGTACCGTCGGGGATCCTATGGAGGGTCGCCGTTTGTCGGTGCGCACCTACAGGAGGACTCCTCATGGCGATGATCCACACGGCAATCCTGCTCCCCGAGCTTCCCTATTCACGCAACGCGCTGGAGCCCTACATGTCGCGCGAAACGCTGGACTTTCATTACGGCAAGCACCACAAGGGCTACGTCGACAAGGTGAATGCCCTGATGGCGGGCACGAAGTTCGCTGAGGCGTCGCTGCGGGAGCTGGTGTTGGAGTCCGACGGTGCGCTGTTCAACAACGCCGCGCAGGTCTGGAACCACGATTTCTTCTGGAACTGCCTGTCGCCGCGCCGGCAGAGCCCGGGGAAGGAACTCGCCCGTGCGCTCGAAACCTTCGGTAGCGCAACGTCATTTCAGGCGCAGTTCGAGAAAGCCGCGCTCGAGGAGTTCGGCTCGGGTTGGGCGTGGCTGGTGAAGGATTCCGCAGGCGCGCTGAAAATCGTGACCAGCTCCAACGCCGATACGCCGATCCGCGCAGGCCACACTCCGCTTCTCACCTGCGATGTGTGGGAGCACGCCTACTACATCGATCATCGCAATGACCGCGGCGCCTACCTGAAGAACTTCTGGCAGCTGGTGAACTGGGAGTTCGTCGCGGCGAATCTCGAGGCGTGAAGCGCCGGCCCGGTTCTCTGGAAATGAAAAAGGCCCGTCGATGTGACGGGCCTTCTTCCTATTGGCTGGGGGACTAGGATTGCTGCGCCGCCTCCGAGGCGGCTTGGCCCTGGGCCACCCCAGGAAATCGAGCTTGCCTCGCGAGGCGAGCGCGCACCCATTATGAAGACGCTCGCTTTCCCGGGGACCCCGGCGCGGGCCCGCCCGCTTCGCTGCGCGAAGCCGTCGTCCAACCGCGCTCGCAGACTCGCGCGGTTGTCGAACCAACGGTTCTCATCCTAGTCCCCGTCGTCACGCGGACCTGGAAAAGCAGAAGGCCCGTGGATTCCACGGGCCTTCTGGCGGTTGGCTGGGGGACTAGGATTCGAACCTAGGTAAACGGAGTCAGAGTCCGTTGTCCTACCACTAGACGATCCCCCAAGTGGCGGGATGCGCAATCGCACGGCGAACCGGAACCACCCGGCCCCGGTCCACCGCCGATACTAACGCTTCGAGTACTGCGGTCCGCGGCGGGCCTTGCGGCGCCCGACCTTCTTGCGCTCCACTTCGCGCGCATCGCGCGTCACGAAGCCCGCATCACGCAGCGTCTTGCGCAGGCTCTCGTCGTACTTGAGAAGCGCGCGCGTGATGCCGTGGCGGATCGCGCCGGCCTGGCCGGTGATTCCGCCGCCGTCGACTTTGACGGCGATGTCGAACTTGCTGACGAGCTTCGCGGCTTCGAGCGGCTGGCGCACGATCATGCGTCCGGTCTCGCGGCCGAAGAACTCATCGAGCGTACGGTCGTTCACCGTGATGCGCCCGCTGCCGGGCTTGAGGTACACACGCGCCGTCGCTGACTTGCGGCGGCCGGTTCCATAGTGACTGTGCGGGGTCGCTGGCATAGATGGGTCCTATTGGATCTTTAGCGGCTTGGGTTGCTGCGCCTGGTGCGGATGCTCACCGCCGGCGAACACGTGCAGCTTCCTGAACATGCGCCGACCGAGTGGGTTCTTGGGCAGCATGCCCTTGACCGCGAACTCGATCACCCGCTCGGGATGCTCGCTCAGCAGCTTCTCGAGGGCGATCGACTTGATGCCGCCGATGTAGCCGGTGTGGTGGTAATAGATCTTGTCGGTGAGCTTGCGGCCCGTGACGCGGATCTTTTGCGCGTTGACGACGACGATGTGATCGCCCATGTCGACGTGCGGGCTGTAGTCAACCTTGTGCTTGCCNNACGGTGCCGGGCTTGGCAAATACAGTCTTCATAGGTCACTCGTGGCTGCGGCCGTACCGCCGGGGACAGCCCCCGCAAGGCAGTTTTGGGGGCCAAAAAAGGCGTGGAAGTGTACTCAAGCAGGTGTCCCAATGCAAAGGCATGGGCCCTGGGGCCGCGCAGGGGCCTAAGCGGAGGTATGCCCGCCGGAATTGCCCCTTATAATAGAGAAGATTATGGAGTCAGGCCGCCCTCTGGACTCAGCCATCGTCGCCGTCGATCGTGCACTGCGATCCGTCTTTGCGCCGGCCATCGCGGCGCGGGGCATACCGGGTCCTTCCTCGAGCGCCGACCCCCTGCCCGAACCAGACCGGCGCGAGAGTGCTGCGCTCATGCGCGTTAATCACGCTGGCGAACTCGCCGCGCAGGCGCTCTATCACGGCCAGGCCCTGGTCGCCCGCTCTGAGAGCACGCGCGCCATGCTGCTGTCGGCGGCGCGCTCCGAGACTGATCACCTGGCGTGGTGCGAAACGCGACTGAAAGAACTCGCCGCGCGCCCGAGCCTGCTGAATCCCTTGTGGTATGCGAGTTCCTTCGCCATCGGTGCGCTCACGGCGCTCTTTGGAGATCGCGCGAGCCTGGGGTTTGTTGCCGAAACCGAGCGTCAGGTCGAGGGGCACCTCGATGAGCACCTCGGCAGACTTCCGGAAAGCGACACCCGCAGCCGTGCCATACTGGAAACCATGAGGTCCGAGGAAATCGCACATGGCGCCGCGGCCTCGGCCGCGGGCGGTGCGCAACTGCCGCCACCGTTGCCGGCGCTCATGCGTGCCACCGCGCGCATCATGACGCGCACGGCATATTGGCTCTAATTAAAGGTTCTTGGGGGAACCGATAATGGAAGAAAACATCAAGCCGCTGAGTGAGATTCCCGCGATCAACCGGTTCCTGAGCTACTGTCGCATTCGCGCGGTGCCATCGAAGACGGTTGTCATCCATGCCGGCGACCTGCCGGACGTCCTCTACTACATCATCAGCGGCTCGGTGGAAGTGATGATCGAGGACGAGGAGGGCAACGAAATGGTGCTCGCGTACCTCAACCGCGGGCAGTTCTTTGGCGAAATGGGCCTGTTCTACGAGCAGCCGACCCGCAGTGCCTGGGTGCGCACGCGCAACCAGTGCGAGCTTGCGGAGATGACTTACCCGCGCTTCCGGCAGATTGCCGCGGAGAGTCCGGGACTGGTGTTTGAACTTGCCACGCAGCTTGCCACCCGCCTCGACCGCACGAATCGCAAGCTCGGCGATCTGGCCTTTGTGGACGTCACCGGGCGCGTGGCCCACGCGATCATGGATCTGTGCGGTGAGCCGGACGCCATGACTCATCCGGAAGGGATGCAGATCAAAGTCAGCCGCCAGGAGCTCTCACGCCTCGTGGGCTGCTCGCGCGAGATGGCAGGGCGCGTGCTGAAGGTGTTGGAAGAGCAGGGCCTGCTGCGCGCGACCGGCAAGACCATCGTCGTCTTTAACGCCCGGCCGAAAATGAAGACCCGCCCGGTGATCGTGCCCGCGAAGCCGAGCGGCGCTGCGGCTGGGGTAAGGATGAGCAGCCAGGCGGCGCCCGACGATGACGGCGATGATGAAGACGAGGACCACGAGTAGCGCTCTGCGGGCGTGGTCTTAGGTTCTAGGACGAGGAAGTGATCGCCCGGCGCATCTCGCGCATGGTCGCCGCATAGTCACCGCTGTCGAAGATCGCAGATCCCGCCACGAAGGTATCCGCCCCGGCTTGTGCCGCCGCACGGATGTTGTCGACCTTGATGCCCCCATCCACTTCCAGTCGCACGGCGCGCCCGCCGGCATCGATGCGCGCGCGGGCATCGCGCAGCTTGCGTAACGAGGTCGGAATGAACTGCTGCCCGCCGAAGCCCGGATTCACCGACATGATGAGCACCAGGTCGATCAGCTCGAGGGTGTAGTCGAGGTAGTTAAGCGGGGTGGCGGGATTGAACACCAGTCCCGGCCGGCAACCGTGTTCGCGGATGAGCGCGATGGTGCGATCGATGTGCCCGGTCGCCTCCGGGTGGAAGCTGATGTAGGTCGCGCCGGCGGCGGCGAAATCCGGGACGATGCGATCCACCGGACTCACCATCAGATGTACGTCGATCGGCACCTTGACGCCGTGCTTGTGCAGGGCGGCGCACACAGACGGGCCGATGGTGAGATTCGGCACGTAGTGATTGTCCATCACGTCGAAGTGAATGAGGTCGGCGCCGGCGGCACATACCGCGTCGACTTCTTCGCCGAGGCGGGCGAAGTCGGCGGACAGGATCGATGGGGCAAGCCACGCTGGCGACATGACCATGAGTCTAACCGTTTGGTGTACCCGTCACGTGGCGCTCGTCAGCCGCGTCAGCGCCTCGCGATACTTGTCGCTGGTGCGGGCGATCACCTCGGCCGGCAGCCTGGGTCCCGGCGCCTTCTTGTTCCAGTCCAGGGTCTCCAGATAGTCGCGCACGAACTGCTTGTCNNAGGTCGTGGTCGGCGTGCCACAGCGCGACCGCCTCGCCGACTCGCGCGCAGGCCTGCCGGGCATCGACGTCGTCACAGCTCCCCGGGAACGAGATGACGCCGAACTTCATCCGCCGCCCGTCCCCCTCACGGGGAATCGCCGTCGAGGAGCACTTCGTAGTCCTCGATGAGCGGGTTCGCGAGCAGCCGCTCGCACATCTCGGGCAGACGCGCGGGGTCGGCGACCTCCAGTTCGATCAGCCGGCCGATCCGCACGTCACTGACCCCCTGGAATCCGAGCGCCGGGAGCGCGCGCTCGACGACCGCTCCCTGGGGATCGAGGATCCCTGCCTTGGGGCGAACCAGAACGCGTGCCTTCACCGCTGAGATGGTAATCGGGGCTGCGGGCGGCGCGATCTCAGGCCGGCGCGCCTGAGCGCGCGAGCCACGCCTCGAGCGGCTCGCCGACGATCCGCTCGTAGGCATCGCGGTAGCGCGCCCGCGTGCCCTCGACGACCTCGGCGGGAATCGCCGGTGCGGGCGGCGAGCGATCCCAGCCGCTCTTCGTCGCCCAGTCGCGCACGAACTGCTTGTCGAAACTCGGCGGGCTCACTCCCACCCGGTAAGTATCGACCGGCCAGAAGCGCGAGGAATCCGGGGTCAGCGCCTCATCAATCAGCGTGAGCGAGCCTGCGGCATCGACGCCGAATTCGAACTTGGTGTCGGCGATGATGATGCCGCGCCGCCGTGCGTGCTCGGCGGCGAAGGAGTACAGGGCGAGCGCCGTATCACGCACCGCGGCTGCAAGTTTTTCCCCTATGAGCCGCGCTGTTTCGTCAAAGCTGATGTTCTCGTCATGCGCGCCGAGCGCCGCCTTGGTGGCGGGCGTGAACAAGGGCTGTGGCAGTGCCTGCGCGAGCTTCAGTCCCGCCGGCAGGGCGATACCGCACAGCTCGCCGCTTGCCTGGTAATCCTTCCATCCCGATCCGATAAGGAAGCCGCGCACCACCGCCTCGATGGGCAGCGCTTTCAGGCGCTTCACGATTACGGCACGGCCCTCGAGCAGGGCGCGCTCATCCGCATTGCGCACCACGTCGGAAAGCGCCCGGCCGGTGAGGTGGTTGGGCACCAGGTGACGCGTCTGCCCAAACCAGAAGTTGGCAATGCCGTTCAGCACCCGTCCCTTGTCGGGAATCGGGTCGGGCAGCACGACATCGAAGGCCGACAGACGGTCGGTCGTGACGATGAGCATGGTGTCCGCGTCGACCGCGTAGAGGTCGCGCACCTTGCCCTCATGGATTTTTGTCAAACCGGAGAGTTCGGAGCGGTAAAGGCTGGGTGCCGGCATGCGCTTGGTACTATAGCTTCCCATGGCGTTGGGGATGAAATGGACCGGCAAGGCCTTGGGCGCCCTGGTGGGCGCGGTCGCTGCGGGGCCCATAGGAGCCGCGATCGGCGTGCTCCTGGGTCACCAGTTCGACTCGCACACTGAGGACGAGGCGCTGCCACCCGGTGAGGTCGCCGGAGTTGGCCAGCGCTTCTTCCGTGCCACTTTCCGCGTGATGGGCTATCTCGCCAAGGCAGATGGGCGGGTAACGGAACTGGAAATTGCAGCGGCCCGCGGTGTGATGGCGGAGCTGCGTCTCGCGCCCGGGCAGGTACAGGAGGCGATTAGCTGCTTCGGTGAAGGCAAGCAATCCTACTTCGATGTTGGCACTGAGCTCACGGGCCTTTATCAGGCCTGCCGCGGGCGGCCGGACCTGATCCGGGTGTTCCTCGAGATCCAGGTGCGCGCCGCGCTCGCTGGCAACAACCTGGAAGGACCGGTGCGGCCGCTCATGAACCGCGTTGCGGCGACGCTACGGGTGCCGCCGTTTGAGCTGGCGCAGATCGAGGCCGTGCTGCGCATCCAGCGCGGCAGCTTCCGCGCCAGCGGGGCGCGCACCGAGAGCGTTGCCGCCCGCGGCGCCGAACTCTCCCTGGCGTACAAGGTGCTCGGGACGGCGCCGGCCGCGAGCGATGATGAAGTCGTCAAGTCCTACCGCCGGCAGCTGAGCCGCCATCATCCCGACAAGCTCAAGGCCAACGGGCTGCCGGAATCCATGCTGGCTCACGCCAAGCAGCGCACGCAGCAGATCATCGAGGCCTATGAGCTCATCCGTACCGAGCGCGGGATCTAGGCGCGCGCCCACTCCATGATGACCTCCTGGATGGCGTGCACTCCCTCGGTGAGTGCCGCGGGCCCTGGCTGCAGGATGATCGCGGACTTGATCTCGCGAACGTAGCCCGCGCGCACGGCAGGAATCTCGGCCCAGCCCGGCCGTGCGGCCACGCGCTCGGGCCTGAATTTCTTGCCGCACCAGGAGCCGAGAATGATGTCCGGCGCACGCCGCGGCACCTCCAGTGGATCCGCGATAATGCGATTCCTGCCGAGCGACTCGCGCGCGAGCTCCGGGAAGCAGTCATCGCCGCCCGCGATTCCAATGAGCTCGGACACCCAGGCAATGCCGCTGATCTGCGGTGTGTCCCACTCCTCGAAGTACACGCGCGG
>PLEC01000089.1:24906-25062 GCA_003136935.1 Gammaproteobacteria bacterium | reverse complement strand
CAGCGGCAGGATGACCTGCAGCTGACCACGTGAAGCCAGATACTCGGTGTACTCTCCGCCCCAGTCCAGACGGTAGCCCTGCGGCAAGGTGACCTGCTTGCTGACCTGCGTTATGGCGTCCTCCACTGCGCCCGCCAGATCGCGTCCTTCCACCGA
>PLEC01000089.1:0-24821 GCA_003136935.1 Gammaproteobacteria bacterium | reverse complement strand
CAGGATATTTGCTATTTCATCGGGAGTGTCCCGGTACTGGCGCTCCAGGCGCACGACGAGATCAAACTGCTTCTCTTCCTGCACCACCTGGGTGGCCACGTCCCCGCC
Organism: Gammaproteobacteria bacterium; assembly: GCA_003136935.1. Classification (GTDB taxonomy): domain Bacteria; phylum Pseudomonadota; class Gammaproteobacteria; order Steroidobacterales; family Steroidobacteraceae; genus 13-2-20CM-66-19. The sequence goes on along the minus strand of PLEC01000089.1, from coordinate 24,713 downwards.
GATGGCTGTCTGAATCAAGCNNTGGCTGCCCGAGCTCCTGCACCAGGGTTACATCGGTGATGCCGCGTACCCGCTCCAGGATCTGTTTGATCGCCTTGCCTTTCTGCTGCAGCGTGTTTAGGTCGGCTCCAAAGACCTTAACCGCCAGGGCGCTTTTCAAGCCCGTCTCCGCCTCATCCACGGCATCTTCAGCCGGCTGGGTGTAGTTGAAAATGATTCCGGGGAATGACTCGAGCTTGCGGTTGAGCGCCGCGATCAGGCCGGCTTTGCTGCGGTAGGTGGCGCCGTTCCACTGCGCGTAGGGGGTAAGGCCGACGTAAAACTCGACGTTGAAGAAGCCGGTGGAATCGGTACCGTCGTCAGGCCGCCCCAGCTCCGAAGCGACCGTCGTGACCTCGGGAAAGGAGTGCAATATATCGCGCACTTTGGGAGCAATCTTCGCCGCCTCGTCGAATGAAATCGTGTAGGGCATCGTTGCGCGCACCCACAGCGCGCCTTCATCCAGTTGCGGCATGAACTCGGCGCCGATGCGCGGGATGAGCAACAGCGAACCTGCCAGCAGCAGCACCGAGGCGAACGTTGTACCCCACAGATGCCCGAGACAGAAATCAAGTCCGCGGGTGTAGACCGACTTGATGTAATCGAAGGCGGCATTGCGTCGCTCCTGCACGCCGCGGCGCATGAACCACGCACACAACACCGGCAGCAGCGTCAGAGTGACGATCAGTGAACCGACCAGGGCGAAGATCATCGTGTCCGCCATCGGCTTGAACAGCTTCCCGGAGGCTCCGGATAAGACATAGATCGGCAGGAACCCGACGACGATCACGGCGACCGCATAGAAAAGCGGACGATCCACTTGCGCGGCCGCGCTCTTGATGGTGTCCACGATGTTCACAGGACTCCCGCGGCGCGCCGCGACCTGGCGGAAGATGTTCTCCACCATGACCACCGCAGCGTCTACCAGGATTCCAAAATCCACCGCTCCTATGGAGAGCAGATTGGCGGAGGCGTTTTGCAGATCAAGACAAACGAATGCGAACAGCAGCGCCAGCGGGATGGTGCTGGCGACAATCAGGCCGGCACGGAAGTCGTAGAGGAAAAATATGAGGATTACGACGACCAGCAGCATGCCTCGCACAAGATTGCGCTCCACCACCTGCGTGGTCAGAGCGACCAGGTCAGTGCGATCGTAGAAGGGAACAACTTTGACGTCCTTGGGCAGGATGGCGTCGTTGAGTTCCCGGGTCTTAGCCTCGACCCGCTTCAGTACGTCCTGGGTCTTTTCACCCGTTCTCAGCAGGATGACGCCCTCCACCGCGTCGTCCTGTTTTTCGTAGCCGAACTCGCCAAGACGCGGGGCGATGCCGATGACGACGCGGCCCACGTCCTTGACCAGCACCGGCGTGCCGTTGTTAACCGCCACCACCACATTGCCGATGTCCTCCGTCGTTCTGAGACGCCCGGTGCCGCGCACGTAGTAAAACTGCCCACCCTGCGAATAGAAGCCGCCGCCGGCATTGGCGTTGTTGGCGGTCAGGGAGTTCTCCACCTGCTGAACCGACAGGCCGACCGAGGCAACCCGGATCGGATCGAGGAGCACCTGGTACTGCATTGTTCCGCCACCGAAGCCGGAATCATCCGCGACGCCCGGAACGGCTTTGTACTGCGGTTCGATGATCCAATTTTCGAACGTCTTGAGCTCCATCGGCGATCGGTCGGAGCTCTGCAGCACGTAGCGATAGATCAGACCCGAGGGTGCGGACAGCGGCGCCAGCGCAGGTGTCACGTTACTCGGCAGGGTTGCGTCGCCGAGTTGGTTTAGGGCCTGCTGGCGCGCGAAGTAATCGTCAGTGCCAACCTCAAAGGTGAGGATGACGTCGGACAGGCCATAAAGGGAGATTGAGCGGCTCGTTGCCAGCCTGGGGATGCCGTTCATCGCCAGTTCGACCGGCACCGTGATCAGCCGCTCCACTTCCTCTGCCGCGTGCCCGGGCCACTGCGTGATGATTTCGACCATGGGGGGCGAGAGGTCCGGATAGGCGTCTACCGGGAGGCGTCGCAGCGAGTGCCACCCGAGGCCGATCAGTACCAGCGTCATGAGGCCCACGAGCAAGGGCTGGCGCAACGAGGAGGCCACGATGCGGTCCATGATCGACGCGCTTCGCGGCGCAGATCCGTTTGGCGACGCGGGCGAGCTCATTGAGTCTGCATGAATTGAACAAAGATGCCCCCGGCAACCACGATCTGATCGCCGGCTCGCACACCGGCGCCAATGTCGTATTGATCCCCGGCGCGATAACCGAGGGTTACGTGCTGTCGCGCAAAGCTACCGTCGGCCTGCGCGACGTAGACAAACGGCAGGTTCTCGTCATCCCGTAACACCGCCGAGACGGGGATCAGCAGCCCGGTGCTTTCCTGGCCCGCATGGATCAACACGCGTACATACATCTGCTTCTTGAGGAAGTTGCCCGGATTTTCGACCACCACACGCACCTGGACCGCACGCGTATCCGGATCCACCAGGGCGGCGATGTTGTCCACCTTTCCGGAGAAGCTGTTTGTGCCAACCCCGGTCACCACCTGCGCGGAATCCCCGAGGCTCACCACCGCGAGGTCCGAGCCAAAAAGCTGCGCCAGGACCCACACGCGCGAAAGGTTGGCGACCGTAAAGCACGCCGTGGTGCCCGCCTGCAGGAGCTCTCCGGGAGTAATCAGCCTCTCGACCAGGGTTCCCGCGATCGGCGAGCGGATGAACGCCGCGGTGTCCGAAACGCGCCGGCCCTGCTGAATGTCCCTGATCGTCTGTGGAGCNNGCCTGGTCCTCTTCGCGCTGAGAAACACCGCTGTGCGCGAGCAGATCCTTATCGAGGTCGGCGAGTCGGCGGTCGGTCTGCGCCGTTGCGAGTGCCTTGCGATAGGTGCTGATGGCGGTCGCAAAGTCGGGCGAGTCCACGGTCGCGAGCGCAGTGCCCTCCTTGACTTGTGCGCCCAGGGGGACGAGCAGCTGCGAGACCGGACCGGAAAACGGCGCCAGTACACTCGTGGCCTGATCGTTGTCGAAATCAACCACCCCCGTGGTCTCAATCGTGCGGTGAAATCTGGACGGCTGAACGGTGTAGAGCTGGACGTGCTGGCGCTGAGCCGCCGTCAGTCTGGCATTGTTGGCCGTCAGCGCTGCGGACGGCGGGTTCCCGTCAGTCTTCGATGCACAGCTCGCGACTGACATGACAGCCACCGCCAGCACGGCAACCGCAGGCGCGAAGGACCTATTTTTCATGTTGATCAGTTGCCAGGTCGGCGCGGTTCCACCAGCCACCGCCGAGGGCCTGAAACAAGGCCGCCGTGTCGGCAAAACGACTGGCCTGGGCCTGCACCAGGTTGATGAGAGCCTGCTGATAGGTTTGCTCGGCGCTCAACAACGCCAGGGAACTGGCGTACCCGGACCTAAGTTGTCGTTGGGACAAATCCAGGGTCACCTTCGCAGCATCGGCTGCGGCTGCAGCCGCCTTCAGACCCTCGGCGTCCTGCGCGAGCGCCGTTAAGGTGTCAGCCACGTTCTGAAAAGCGGTGAGAACCGTGCTGCGATATTGCTCCGCGGCCTGTACGTAAGCGGCCTTCGCGGCCCGCTCCTGATGCAGCAGCGTCCCGCCTTCGAACAGGGGTGCAGTCGCAGCGGCGCCCAGGCCCCAGAAACCGGTCCCCGAAGTGAACAACTGACTCATGGCCAGTGCCGTGCTGCCGGCATCTGCGGTCAGTTGAATGTTCGGCAGGCGGTTGGCGATGGCCACGCCAATCCTGGCGCTGGCGGCGTGCATATTCGCTTCGGCCTGCAGCACGTCCGGACGCTGCGCCACCAGTGCCGAGGGCAGGCTCACCGGCAGCTCCTGGGGTAACTGCAGACTCGCAAGCACGAATTTTTCATGGCTTGCCTGGTTGGGAAACTGGCCGGCGAGCACGGCCAGGAGGTCGCGCAGCTGGGCGGCTTGCTTGAGAAGGGGCGGGAGCGTGGCGGCCACTTGCGCGAGCTGCGATTCCTGCGCGGCGACATCAAGGCGGCTGACGTAACCTTTGTCGAACTGATAGCGCAGGATCTGCACCATTTTGGAGTTGATGTCGATGAGCTCGTGGGTCGCATCGATCTGCGTCTGCACTGAGCCGAGCTGAACCGCGGTGACTACCACGTTGGCGGTCAGCGTGGTGTAGGTCGCGATCATCTGGAAACGTACTGCTTGTTCCTGCGCCTGCAGCGACTCCACGGTCCGGCGGTTGAGGCCGAAAACATCCGGGACGTATGCAACGCTGACCTGTGGTGTGAAGAGATTGTATAGAGAGGCGTTTGAGCTGGGCGTGGGTGAGATCGTCCCTGCCTGCTGCTGGCGGCTGGCCGAGAAGCCGGCCGAAACACTCGGATAGTAAGCGCCGCGTTGCGCGAGGACATTCTCTCTTGCAACCGACAATGCCGCCTGCGCCGCCTTGAGATCGGGGTTATTTGTAAGCGACTGTTGGATCAGGTCGTTGAGGGGCTGGGAATGAAATAAGGTCCACCAGTCCCCGGCGAGGTCACTGCCCCTGGCAAAGCGCTGCGCCTCCCCACCGGAGACATTCGCGGTGGTCACCGTGCTCGAGAGGGGTGCGGCTGTGTAGTCGCTGACCTCCGGAGCGGCAGGTCTTTTGAAGTCAGGACCGACTGCGCAACCGGCAACAAGCAATAAGGCTAGTGCCGCGATGAAGGGCGGAGCGCGCGGCTTACGAACCAGAATCATATGAGGGTGAGAATCGCCGTGCGACGCTGAGCGGCAGTCGTGAATGATGAATTGTCTGCTAAACCCTCCGCGACCGCTAGAGCGCGGTCACCACAGCGACACGCGTTCAGCGGGCGGCAGATAGAAGGCATCGCCGGGCTTTATCTGCGGGAATGCTTCGTACCAGCCGGCGGTGTTGCGCACCACGCCGTTCACCCGGAACGCCGATGGGCTGTGTGGGTCTGAGAGTACGACCCGGTGCGTCAGGCCCTCGGTCCACACTTCGCGCCAGCTCTGGCCGTACGCAATATAGAAGCGCTGGTCACCGGTAAAGCCGTCCAGCACCGGTGCCGGCTTGCCACCCAGAGCGATGTGGTAGGCCTTGTAGGCGATCACGAGTCCCGCCAGGTCCGCAATGTTTTCCCCCAGCGTCAGGCGCCCGTTTACGTGCAGGCCCGGAAGCGGCTCGTATTGGTCGTATTGCTTCGCGAGCGCCGCAGTGCGCGCGTCGAAGTTCTTGCGATCCTCGGCGGTCCACCAGTCGCTCAAACGGCCGGACGCATCGTACTTGCTGCCCTGATCGTCGAAGCCGTGACTGATCTCATGCCCGATCGTCGCGCCGATCTCGCCGTAGTTCACCGCATCGTCGGCGTTCGGATCAAAGTAGGGCGGCTGCAGGATGCCGGCCGGAAAGACGATCTCGTTCAGGGGAGGATTGTTGTAGGCATTGTTGGTCGACGGCGTCATGCCCCACTCGCTGCGATCGACCGGGTCATCAATGCGCTTGAGTTCGCGGTTCCATTCAAACACCTGTGCGTTGGTGACGTCCTCAACGAGTTGTCCGGGCACGATGGAGAGCGTCGAGTAGTCGCGCCACTTGTCCGGGTAGCCCACTTTGACGGTAAAGCGCCGGATCTTCTCCAGTGCCTTGGCCCGGGTGGCCGGGCCCATCCAGGTGAGCGTCTGGATGTCGGCGTCGTAGGCCTTGAGGATATTCGCCACCAGCTGCTGGATTTTTACCTTGGCTTCGGGTGGGAAGTAGCGCGCCACATACAGCTTGCCGAGAGCCTCACCCATCTGAGAATCGAGCAAGCGGATGCCGCGCAGGTCGCGGGGCAACTGCTGCTTTTGTCCGGCGATCACCCTGCCGTAGAAGGCGAAATCCGTGTCATCGACCCGCTGCGGGAGGTAGCTCGCACGCGAGTGCAGGTAACGCACGGTGAGATAGTCGCGCCACACGGCAACCGGTGTTGCTGCGAACACCGCGGCGAGCTTTGGAAACGCAGACTTCTCNNGGTGCTCATCGGGTTATAAACCTTGTCGACTTCGCGCCGGTCCGCCGCGGGCCAATGCACCCCGGCAATCTTTTCCTCGAGCGCATAGACCGCTGCGCTGCGCGCCGCATCCTGCACGCCGGCGATACTCAGCATCGCGGCGAGGTACTTCTTATAGGCATCCCGGGTGGCAGCGCTGTCCTTGTCTGTCAGCAGGTAGTAGTCGCGGTCGGGCATGCCGAGTCCGGATTGCAGGAGCAGAACGACATAGGCATCAGGGTTTTTCTCGTTGACGTCTATGTCGATTTCATACGGGCCGCCGACCTGGGTGGCCGGGGANNAAGGCCCGTAGCCTCGATGGCTCGCGTATCCTCGAAGGCATTGTAAAGGTCGCGCAGCTTGCGCTCCTCGGCGCTCATTTCGCCGTCGGGCCTGGCGGTCAGAGCCGCAACGATGGTCTTGAGCCGCGCCTCGTTGCCCTTGTCGAGTTCGAGGTTGACGCCTGCGACCGTTCGATCGGACGGGATGACGGCTGTTTTCAACCAGCTGCCGTTGGTATAACGGAAGAAGTCGCTGCCCGGGTTGACCGACGGATCCATATAGGCGAGCGTCACGCCCCAGGGTCCGAATACCGCCCCGGAAGGGGAGTTGGCGCCGAAGGCGATGCCGATCAATCCGCCGCACAGCAAGGCAGTGAGACTTGTTTTCATCGGGCGGATCTTGACGTAAACCCGCTCACTCCGCTATTTCAGGCGCGGAGCTAAGACCGGACAGGCGTTCCCGCGCATCCGGTCCCGGCGGCGAGCATCAGACACGCGGAGCTTTTATAAGTGAAAATCAACACCACGCTCCTGTACGGAGCACTTGCCGTCCTGGCCACCGGGGCGTGTGCGGCCGCAGGAGCGGATGACGTGAGCAACAAACTTCCCGCGGCGGGCGAGCCCACCGATCCCTACCTGTGGCTCGAGGACGTGCACGGCGAGAAGCCGATGGAGTGGGTGCGGACGCAGAACGCCCGCTCGACGGCGGTTCTGGAGGCTGACCCGGACTACCAGAAGAACTATGACTCGATCCTGAAGGTGATGGATGCCACCGACCGCATTCCCTACGGGACACTCGAGCACCAGTACGTCTTCAACTTCTGGCAGGACGCGCAGCACCCGAAGGGAATCTGGCGGCGCACCGGCACGGCGCAGTACGCGCGCACGGCGCCCGAGTGGGAGATGCTCCTTGATCTCGACAAGCTCAGCGCCGACGAGCACGAGAACTGGACCTGGAAAGGCGCGGAGTGCTCGCCCGCGCTTAAGCGCTGCCTCGTGAGGCTCTCACGCGGCGGTGGGGACGCGGTCGTCGTGCGCGAGTTCGATCCGGCGGCCAGGGCATTTGTCGCCGACGGATTCGCGCTGCAGGAGGCCAAGTCCGCCATCACCTGGCTCGATGAGGACACGGTGCTGTTCGGCACTGATTTTGGCCCCGGCTCGTTGACCACATCCGGCTACCCGCGCGTAGTGAAGCTGTGGAAGCGCGGCGCGCCGATGGACAAGGCCAGGACGATCTACGAGGGAAAGGACAGTGACGTCGCATCTACGGGCACTGTCTTTCACGGCCCGCTGGCGCGCATTGCACTCATCCAGCGTGACGTGAGCTTCTTCACGTCCGAGTACTACCTGCTCGCCGCCGACGGCTCGACGCAGCAGATTCCCGTGCCCCTCGGGGCTGATCTCAAGGGCGCGCAGGGCGAGCACCTCATTTTCACGCTGCGCGATGACTGGACGCCGCCGGGCGGTGTGCCTATCCGCAAGGGATCACTGATTGCGTGGCGCGTTGGCAGACCCGACACGCGCACCGCGGGCGAGGCGGTCGCGGTGCGCTTCACACCCGACGCGCACAGCGCCATCGATGAGGTGACCCCGGGACGCGATGCTGTTTACGCGTCCATTTATCGCGATGTCATCGGCGGCATCCATGTGTTCCGCGAGGGCGCGAACGGCAAGTGGAGTGACACTGAAGTGCCGCTGCCCGCGGGAGGCTCGACGCATATCGTGTCGGCGAACGCCTGGGGGCCGGAGGCGCAGTTTCGCTTCGAAAGCTACGTCACGCCTACGACGCTGTACGCCGACGCCGGGGATGGCAAGGCGATAGCGATCAAGTCGCTACCCGCGCGCTTCGATGCGTCCGGGTTGTCGACGCAGCAGTTCTTTGCCACTTCAAAGGATGGCACGCGGATTCCGTACTTCGTAACCCGCGCGAACAATCTCACCGGGCCTGCGCCCACGGTGCTGTATGGCTACGGCGGCTTCGAGATCTCCGAAACGCCGAGCTACTCTGCGAACTTCGGCATGCTGTGGCTCACCCGCGGCGCAGTGTTCGTGGTGGCCAACATTCGCGGCGGCGGCGAGTACGGACCGGCCTGGCACCAGGCGGCGCTCCTGCAGAACCGCCAGAAGGCATACGACGACTTCCAGGCCGTGGCGCAGGACATCATCAGCCGTGGAATCACCACCCCGAAGCAACTCGGGATCATGGGTGGATCCAATGGCGGCCTCTTGGTGAGCGCCAACATGGTGGAACGGCCGGAGCTCTTCGGCGCGGTGGTGTGCCAGGTGCCGCTGATAGACATGATCCGCTATACCCAAATCGGCGCAGGGGCTTCCTGGGAGGCCGAGTACGGCGACCCGGCGAAGCCTGCGGACCGTGCCTGGATCATGAAGTACTCGCCCTACCAGAATGTCCGTGCCGGAACGCGCTACCCGCCGGTGTTCTTTGTCACCGCGACGAGCGATGACCGCGTCACCCCGGTGCACGCGCGCAAGATGGCCGCGCTGATGGAGGCCCAGGGACACGACGTCCTTTTCCATGAGAACACCGATGGCGGTCACGCGGCAGCGGCTAACCACAAACAGGCGGCGCAGATGTGGGCACTGAGTTTCGTGTACCTGAAGCAGAAACTGACCGGTGCACAGGAGTCAGCGGTGCACGGCTCGCATTGAAGCGATGAGCATTGAAGTGCTGCGCGCGGCGGCCCGCGCGGCGGTTGCCTGGAAGAACGGCGGGGGCGTGACGCACGAGGTTGCCGTACACCCCGCGGGAAGTGACTTCGACACCTTCGAGTGGCGCGTGAGCATCGCGCAGGTCCATACCGCGGGTCCCTTCTCCTCCTTGCCAGGAGTGGATCGTCGGCTGGCCGTGCTCGAGGGAACCCTTTCGATAGTCATTGGCGGGGAGCCAAGGTCTGAGCTTTCTCCCGAGGCCACACCCCTGCATTTCGCCGGCGAGGAGTCCGTACACGCGCATCCGGTTGGCGGGCAGGTGACCGACCTTAACGTCATGACACGGCGGNNAGCGTGCTGGTGGTGGCGCTGACGGACCTTGTGCTCACGGCGCAAACCGCGACGTGGCGCCTGTCGCGTCTGGATGCGGTGCGAATCGAAGGCGACTCGCTGTGCGAGATCCGATCGCAGGGCAATCAGGCACGCTTCTATGTGGCCCGGCTACAGCCGCTGAATGCCTGACGGCGTTGGTGTGGACCCGCGCAGCGACTGGTGCGGGACGCAACAAGCAAGCGGCCGTCCCATTTAGGCCAGAGTCCCGCGCGCCGCGCTGTCACGCTGCCGTGAGAACTTGCTGCACCGGAGCCCATGCGTGAGGCTTGCGACCGATCATCCCTATGTGCTCACGGCCACCTGTCAGAGCCGCATGGGCACAACCGCGGCAATCACCGGCTTTCTCGCCGCGCGCCGCTTCTATCTCATGGAGATGCACCAGTTCGACGATATCAGCTCGCAACGCTTCTTCGTGCGCATCACCTTCTGCGGCGTGCGGGAGGAGACGATCGACCTGCAGGACCTGCGCGCGCAGTTCCAGGCAGTCGCGAACCGCGAGGAGATGCAATGGCGGATCCACGACAGCCGCGAGCGCACGCGCGTGCTCATCATGGTCTCGAACCTGGATCATTGCCTCGAGGATCTGCTGTACCGTCATCGCACGGGCGAACTGAAGATGGACGTCACCGCCGTGGTATCGAACCACGTGACCCTGCAGGGGATCGCCGCCCGCCACGACCTGCCGTTCTTTCACCTGCCGGTTACGCCTGCAACCAAGGCGGATCAGGAGCGGCGGCTGATGGAACTGGTCGACTCGACACGCACCGAACTGGTGATACTGGCCCGCTACATGCAGATCCTCTCGGATGACTTGTGCGGCCGGCTCAAGGGCCGCGCCATCAACATTCACCATTCCTTTCTGCCGGGATTCAAGGGCGCAAAGCCCTACCACCAGGCCTACGACCGCGGCGTGAAGGTGATCGGCGCTACCGCGCATTACGTCACGCACGACCTGGACGAAGGGCCGATCATTGAGCAGATCGTCGAGCGCGTCGATCACGGCTACACCCCGGACATGCTGGTTGCGGCGGGCCGCGACTCGGAGCGGCGGGCGCTGTCCGCCGCGGTGCGGTATGACCTCGAGCACCGCGTATTTCTGAATGGCAACCGGACGGTCGTTTTCAGGTAGACACGCGCCGCAAATCGACTAGGTCCGGCGGCGGCAGATGACCATAATGGCCGGTCATCACAGGCGCGTAACTCGCGCAAACAGCGGGGACATTCCCATGGACCAGCAGCCCCAGCCAAGTCAGCCGGCGCGCGCGCGCCGCCCCAGCGGACGGGACGCGAAGATCGCCGCGCGTACGGCGCGCAGCCACGCTTTCGTCCCCTTCATCACCCGCAAGATCCCCTACTACGAGGTGCTGGGAACCGAGGGGCTGGAGTTGCTCGAACACAATGCCGACACGATCCTCGAGGAGATCGGCATCGACTTCCGCGAGGATGCGGAGGCGCTGCAGCTCCTGAAGGCCGCCGGCGCCGATGTGCAGGGTGAACGCGTGCGCTTTCCGCGCGGCATGTGCCGCACGATCGTGCGCCGTTCCGCGCCGCAGGAGTTCACCCAGTTCGCGCGCAACCCCGCTCACAACGTCGTGATCGGCGGCAACCGCACCGTGTTTGCGCCCGCCTACGGCTCCCCGTTCGTACGTAACCTCGATGAGGGCCGCCGTTACGCGACCATCGAAGACTTCCGTAACTTCGTGAAGCTCGCCTACACGGCGACCTCACTGCATCACTCCGGCGGCACCATCTGTGAGCCCGTGGATCTGCCGGTCAACAAGCGGCACTTCGACATGGTCTACAGCCATATGAAGTACAGCGACAAGCCCTACATGGGTTCAGTCACCCACCCGGAGCGGGCGCGCGATACGGTCGAGATGACCAAGATCCTCTTCGGCGCGAACTTTACCGATCCTGCGACCGGCAAGCCGCGCACCTGCGTCATCAGTCTCATCAACGCCAACTCGCCCCTCACCTGGGACGCGACCATGCTCGGTGCGCTCAAGACCTACGCGCGGGCGAACCAGGCGACCATCGTCACGCCGTTCATTCTCGCCGGCGCCATGTCGCCGGTGACCGTGGCGGGTACCGTTGCGCAGACGCTGGCCGAGGCGCTGGCGGGCATGACACTCGCGCAACTGGTAAACCCGGGCGCGCCGGTGGTGCTGGGCAGCTTCGCATCGTCTCTGTCGATGCAGTCCGGGGCACCCACCTTCGGCACACCGGAGCCGGCCCTGGTGCTGTACGTCATGGCGGCGCTCGCGCGGCGTCTCGGAGTTCCATTCCGCTCCGGCGGCGCCTTGTGTGCGTCCAAGGTTCCGGATGCCCAGGCGGCTTACGAGTCGGCGAATACGCTCGTGCCGACCTGTCTGGGAGGCGTGAATTTCGTGCTGCACACGGCGGGCTGGCTTGAAGGTGGCTTGTCCATGGGCTACGAGAAATTCGTCATGGACACCGACCAGGCGGGGATGATGCACACGCTGCTCGCCGGTGTGGACTTAAGCGAGAATGGCCAGGCACTCGATGCCATTCGCGAAGTCGGCCCGGGGAAGCACTTCCTCGGCTGCGCCCACACGCAGGCGAACTTCCAGACCGCTTTCTATCGCTCACCGCTCGCCGACAACAATAGCGTCGAACAGTGGCAGGCGGAAGGCTCGAAGGACATGGCGCAGCGCGCCAATGCGCTGTGGAAGAAACAACTCGCCGAGTACGAAGCCCCGGCGCTTGATCCGGCGGTGGACGAAGCGCTGCTGGACTACATCAACAAGCGCAAGGCGTCTTTCCCCGACTCGAACGTCTGACGCCAGCCCCTACCACCAGCCGCGGCGCTTGAACCACAGGATCGGCAGCAGAATGCTCAGAGCGATGAGCGTCAGTCCGTAGGGATAGCCCCAGCGCCACCCCAGCTCCGGCATGTTGTGGAAGTTCATGCCATACATGCTGGCGATCAGTGTCGGAGGAATCCCGACCACGGATACGATGGTGAGCACCTTGAAGATCTCGTTCTGCTCGGTATTAATGAAGCCGAGGATCGCGTCCAGCAGAAACTGTGTCTTGTCGGACAGCTGCGCCTCAAACTCGACCAGTGAGCTTAAGTCCTGCTGCGCGGTCTTCAGGCGGGTTCGCAACTCCGGCGCCAGCCAATCCGCGGCCATTTCGGCTACAAACCCGACAAGTCGCTGCATGCCAAGCAGACTCTCGCGAACGCGCGACACCTGATCGCCGGCGGTTCCCACCACCTGCAGGCTTTCGCGCAGGTCGCGTGTTACGCGCTTGCCGCCCGGCGAGGTTGCATGTCCGAACGCGCTCGCAGAGATCGCAGACAGACTGCGGCTCACGCCCTCGAGCATGTCGGCGTAGAAGTCCACCATGCCTTCGATCAACGCCACGAATACACCAGCGCTGCTCATGCGCGGGTCCGCGGCGATGCGTGCCCGGACCGGGGTGAAGGCGTGTAGGTCCGAATAACGCAGCGTGACCAGCACCTCAGGTGAGAGGATGAAGCCCAGCGGCACAGGTGCGAAGCCAGCCGCGGCGTCCTGCGCGGCCAGCGGCATGCTGACATACAACACCCCACCCACTGATCTAAGGCGGCTCGAACTCTCAACTTCCTGCAGCGCCTCGCGCGAAGGCACCTGGATGCCGCACTGCGCCGCTACAGTGGCGATCTCATCCGCGGTGGGATCGAGCAGGTCGACCCACAGAGGGTGGTCGCGCTGGGCTGAATCGCCGGCGGTGGTTTTGAAGGTGTTCAGCATTGGCCGGGCGCACGATCCGTGTTCACCGCCCCAGAATAGCGGTCGGCGCGCCCGGCGGACACAGGTTTTCGGTGCGCGATTACCGCCGGCGGAACTACCGCCGGCGCGTGCGCACCCGCGGCGCCGCCGCTTTCGGCGCCGGGAGCTGCACCGCCTGGCGCAGCTGCGGATAAGCGGCCGTGGAGTGCGGAATGCCCATCGCCTCCACGAAGTGCGCCTGGAATTTCGGCTCGATGGCGGTCTCGATCTTCTCGACCCGCTTGACGAGCTCCTCGATGGTCGTGCGTGAGGCGTTGTCGAGCAGCGCGATGCGCGCGCCAGCACCGGCGGCATTGCCAGCGGATGACACGCGCGACAGCTCGCAGTCCGGGATCATCCCAAGAATCATCGCGTACTTGACGTCGATGTGACTGCCGAACGCGCCGGCCAGGCGGATGCGGTCCACATGATCGGTGCCCAGGTGATCCATCAGCAGTCTTACGCCCGCGTACAGCGCGGCCTTTCCCAGCTGTATCGCGCGCACGTCGTTCTGCGTGATCTGCAGCGCTACGGCGCCCCGATACACCGTGTAGGCAAACGTGCGCCCGGTCGGCACGATGCGATCGCTGCGGGCGGCGAGTTCACCGTCGATGACCCCGTCCTGGCTGATGATGCCGGCGAGGTACATTTCCGCGATAACCTCGATGATCCCGGAACCGCAGATGCCGGTGACACCGGTGCGTGCGATGGCAGCGCTGAAGCCCGCTTCATCCGACCACAGGTCCGAGCCTATGACCTTGAACTTTGCTGCCAGCGTGATGGGATCGATGCGCACCCGTTCGATCGCACCCGGCGCGGCGCGCTGCCCGCAGCTGATCTGCGCGCCCTCAAAGGCCGGCCCCGTGGGGCTCGAACAGGCGAGCAGGCGCTGCCGGTTGCCGAGCACGATCTCCGCGTTGGTGCCAACATCGACCAGCAGCGTCAGTTCGTCACGGGTGTCGGGGCGTTCCGCCAGGATCATGCCGGCTGCATCCGCTCCCACGTGGCCGGCAATGCACGGCAGGGTGTAAACGCGGGCACCCGGATGCAGGGTGAGTCCGAGCTCCGCGGCGCGCAGGCCGAGTGGGGAGTCGGTGGCGAGCGCGAACGGTGCGCCGCCGAGCTCCACCGGATCGATGCCCAGCAGCAGGTGGTGCATGATCGGGTTGCCGACCACGGTTATCTCGAGGATGTCCGCCACGCTCACCTGCGCCTCGCGCGCCACCTCGGCGGCGAGCGCGTTGAGTGCGCCGCGTACCGCCTCGGTCATCTGCTGGGCGCCGCCCGGATGCATCATCGAGTAGGACACGCGGCTCATGAGATCTTCGCCGAAACGGATCTGCGGATTCATCGCGCCGCTGGAGGCGACCACCTCGCCGCTTTCAAGATTGCATAAGTGGGCCGCGATCGTGGTGGAGCCCACATCCACCGCCAGGCCGTAGACCCGGTCGTGAAATCCCGGCCAGACGCCGATGAGCTGTGAGCCGGCGTGCACGGCGACGGTGACTTTCCACTCACCCTTGCGAAGTGCCGCCTGCAGGCCCTGCAACACCGCCAGATCGCACCGCAGCGCCCCGAACTCCCACTCCCTGTGGAGTGCCTCGAGCAACCGCTGCAGGTCGCCCGCCGGGTCATGCATATCCGGCTCGCGCACCTCGACGTAGTGCAGGTGCACGACGGGGTCGAGCGTAATGGGACGCGCGTCGGCGGCTTTGCGCACGATCTGGCGATGTACCTGGCTGTCGGGGGGCACGTCGACTACGAGGTCTCCCTGGATGGTGGCAGAGCAGGAGAGCCGCCGGCCGGCGGCGAGCGAGCGGCGCTGCGAATAACCCTGTTCCGCGGCGTTCACGGCCGAAAGGTTCGCGGCGCGCGAACTTAAGCCGTGCTTGGGGAAATCCCCCTCCATGACCAACACCTGGCAGCGCCCACACAGCGCCCGTCCCCCGCACACCGAGTCGACGTCGACTCCGAGGGTGCGCGCTGCCTGCAACAACAGCGTGCCGTGCGGGAAGCGACCGCGCTTGCCGGACGGCGTGAAGACGACGAGCGCGTCGGGCTCGCTCATGCAGGTCCCTGGGTGCGCCTGCGGTGCCCGCCTTCGCGGCGGCCGCGCGCCGCCGCGCCCTCCGGTGCTGCCGCCGCGCCGCCCGAGGCCATCAGCGGCGGTGCTTCGCGGAAGCGCTTGATCCAGCGCGCACAGTCCGGGTCATGACCCATCATGACGTCCGCCGCCATGCAGGCTTTGACGATCTCCAGGTGCATGGGGTTCATGATTGCCGAGGTCAGTCCAGCGCCGATGGCCATGGTGAGGAAGGTCGCGCTGATGCCCTCACGGGCGGGCAGGCCGAAGCTCACATTCGAGGCACCGCAGGTGGTGTTCACCTTCAGCTCGTTTTTCAGGCGCCGCAGCAGATGCATCACCTGCACGCCCGCCTGGTTGATGGCGCCGATCGGCATGACCAGCGGATCGACCACGATATCGCTCGCCGGGATGCCGTAATCGGCTGCCCGGTGGACGATCTTCTTTGCAACCTCGAAGCGCACGTCGGGATCCTCGGAGATCCCGGTTTCGTCGTTGGAAATCGCCACCACCGCCGCGCCGTACTTCTTGATGAGGGGCAGCACCGACTCGAGCCGCTCTTCCTCGCCGGTCACGGAGTTGACGAGTGGCTTGCCCTTGTAGACCGCGAGCCCCGCCTCCAGCGCCTTGACGATGGAGGAGTCGATCGACAGCGGCACATCGGTGATCGATTGCACGAGCTGTATCGCCCGGGCGAGGATCGCCGGCTCGTCGGCGAGCGGAATGCCGGCATTCACGTCCAGCATGTGCGCGCCCGCGGCGAGCTGTGCGCGCGCGTCGGCCTCAACACGGCTGAAGTCCCCGGCGGCCATCTCGGCGGCGAGGATCTTGCGCCCGGTGGGGTTGATGCGCTCGCCGATCATGACGAAGGGACGCTCAAGGCCGAGCACCACTTCGCGGGTCTGAGAGCTGATCACAGTGTCGGTCATGGAGCTATCCTGTTAATTCACTTGCGGCGCGCGCCCCGGGTACCACGGCACGCGGCCGTTCAGGACTCCGGAGCGCGCGATGATGTCGGCCACCGCCTCTTCCTGGCGGTAAGCCATGAGGTGCACGCCGTGCACGCCCTTGATGGCACGGATTTCCTGGATCATGTCTATGCACAGGTTGCGGCCTTCGAGCGCGCTGTCGGCGGCGCCCGCCAGGCGCTTGATGACCGCATCGGGAATGTGCACGCCGGGGACGTGGGTACGGATCCACTCGGCGGTCCGGGCCGAGCGCAAGGGACCCAGGCCCACCAGGATGAACACGCTTTCCAGGACTCCCAGGTCCTCCACCTGGCCCATGAAGGCCTTGAGCAGCGGCAGGTCGTAACAGAACTGTGTCTGGATGAACTGCGCACCGGCGTTAACTTTTTTTGCCAGACGCCGTGCGCGAAACTCCGTGGGCTGCGCGAACGGATTTTCTGCAGCGCCCAGCAGCACGCGCGGGGCGCAGCTGATCTTGCGGCCGGAAAGGAAGTGATGCTCATCGCGCAGAGTGCGCGCCGTCTCCAGCAGTGTCAGTGAATCGAGGTCGAACACCGGCATGGCCTGCGGGTGATCTCCGGCCTGCACACCATCGCCCGTCAGGCACAGCAGGTTGCACACGCCCATCGCGGCCCCGCCGAGGATGTCGCCCTGTATGGCGATGCGGTTCCTGTCGCGACAGGAGATCTGCATGACCGGCGCATAGCCGACACGGGTGAGGAGGGCACACACCGCAAGACTCGACATGTGACAGTTCGCGCCGCTGCCGTCGGTCGCGTTGATGGCGTCCACGTAGCCATCGAAGATGCGGGCGCGACGGTAGACCTCTTCCGGATCGGCGGAGTCGGGCGGCGCGAGTTCGCTCGTGACCGCGAACTGCCCGGCGCGCAGCACGCGCTCGAAGCGTCCCGGGGAGGTGTGACCGGGAAGGATCGGCAGCGGATAGCCGGGGACCGGCTCGTCCTCGAAGATCACGGCCTGGCTCCGACTCGTTCGCGCACGACGCGCAGCCAGGAGGACTTGCCCTGCAGCCGTCGGTCCACAGCGTTCTGCACCAGCCCTAAGGCATCCGTGCCGCCGGGGATGCGCGCGCTGCCGGCGACCGCCTCGAGCCACACGCACTTCATTTCCGGGCGCACTTCGCAATGACCGTCGGCGCGCACACCGCCGCAGGGACCGTTGCGCAGATTCTTCGGGCAGTTCATGGGGCATGACATGCCGGTGGAGCTGAGGATGCATTGCCCGCACATGCGGCAGTCGAATAAGAGTCCTTTGACGGACTTCTCCACCGCCGCCACCGGCCGCTCGAGGCGCGTGTAACCGATCCGCTGCCACACGGGATGCAAGGCGACCAGCGCGGACTCGAAGGCCCGGTAGAAGGTATTCATTCCCCCCGCGTGACGCACCGACCACTGCCTGAGCGCGTACATCTACGGACTCGCCACGAGACCCTTTGCGCGGATCAACTCCTCGAGCTGCAAGTCGGTAAAGCGCGCTTCGATCCGCGCAGCTTCCGCGGCCGCTTGCGCGTGGATGTCGTCGCCGCAGGGACGCGCTTCGCTGCGCCGCCAGTCGGCGAGATAAGCATCCGAGGTGCCGCGGCCGGCGCGCATGGCGGCACGGTCGACCGCTTCCTGGAAGCGTGCGGAGAGTTGCACCTTGGCGGTCTCGCGGCCGCGTCGCACCACGACCTGTGCGGGGATGTCGCGCCAGGAAATAATGCTTAAGCTTGCCATGCCAGGGGGGCCTGGCTCGCGACCACAGCGGTAAGGCGCGTGCCCATCTCGCCGTAGCCGGTGAAACGATACTCGAAGGCGAAGCCGAAAGAGTCCGCGATGCGCCGCGCCTGCTCGATGGCACCGGCGCGTTGCGCCTGCGCGAGATAAACCAGTTTGCGGTAATTGCGAAAGTACTCGGATGCAAGCTCGGGATGACGGTCGAGACCGAGCGGGCGGATGACCAGGCGCTCGAAGTGCCGCAGCAGAAAATCCGTCAGGTAAAACGTCCCGGGCTCCGCGTCCGACAGCTGCGCAAACACCTGCGGAGTTGCCAGGAACTCGTAGCAATGTGCTTCGGGGAGACGCTCGACGCCTTCCGCCTTGAGCACCGCGTCCAGGGTGCCGCGGGTGCCGCAATCGCCATAGACGACGAACATGTTGGCGTAGTGCCCGCGGTTCGCCTGGATCTCGGCTTGCACCGCCGGCGCGATGCGCTCAGGGCGATTGTGCAGCTGTGCGGGCAGGCAGCGCACGTCGACGCTGGTCCAGCCGTTGGCGCGTTTTAGCGCCGCGATCTCGCGGGCGAGGGCGCCACAGGCGATGAGCAGGGTACGCGCAGGTTCAGGCATGCCGACATTTTCCGTCACTGTCTTAGCCTCTAGGCAGCGTTCGCGGCTGCCACCGCGGTGGCGGAGGGCCCCGCGCGGCGCGCCGCCAGCAGATTCTTTGCGGTCTCGACCGCAATCGCGGCATCGCGGCAGTAAGCGTCCGCGCCCACTGCCTTGCCGAATTCCTCATTCAGCGGGGCGCCGCCGACCAGCACGATGTAGTCCTTGCGGATCCCGGCTTCCTTCAACTTGTCGATCACGACCTTCATGTACGGCATGGTGGTGGTGAGGAGTGCCGACATGCCGAGGATGTCCGGTTTGTGCTCTTCGAGCGCCGCGAGGTATTTCTCGACCGGGTTGTTGATGCCGAGGTCGATGACCTCAAAGCCCGCGCCCTCGAGCATCATCGACACCAGGTTCTTGCCGATGTCGTGGATGTCACCCTTGACGGTGCCGATCACGATCTTGCCGATAGGCGGCACGCCGGTCTCGGCCAAGAGCGGCCGCAGGATTTCCATGCCGCCCTTCATGGAGTTGGCGGCGAGCAGCACCTCGGGCACGAACAGGATGCCATCGCGGAAGTCGACCCCGACGATGCGCATGCCTTCGACGAGCGCGGTGTTCAGGACCTTCTCGGCGTTCCAACCGCGCGCGAGGAAAATGTGGGTGGCTTCTTCTACCTCGGCCTTGAGTCCGTTGTAGAGATCATCGTGGACCTGCTCGGTGAGTTCCTCATCGTTCAGATCGCGTAGATTGAATTCAGCTTCCGCCTGCTCTGCCATTGCCGAAATCTCCAGCCGCAACTTAGGGTTAGGCGCGCACGGTGGCCCCTACGGCATGTTACGGGCGGCTCGCACACGTCAATGGTTACTTCGCGACCAGCGCGTGCCTGCAGGCGACAGATAAGCGCATTAAGGCAAGCGCCCGGCGGACACGCGTCACACCGGCACAGTGCCGAGGAGTGCGGCGGTGGGCTTGCCCTGGTGGCGCTGCCGCTCGGTGCTCGGGGGACAGCCGTACTGTGCACGGTAGCAGCGTGAGAAATGCGGGGGCGACTGGAAGCCGCAGGCGGTGGTGATGTCGATGATGGGCATCGAGGTCTGCAGCAGCAGTTCGCGCGCCCGGCGCAACCGCATCTGCAGGTAGTAACGCTTCGGCACGCAGTCCAGGTGGCGTTTGAACAGGCGCTCGATCTGGCGTCGCGAGAGTCCCGTTGCCGAGGCGATCTCATCGAGCGACAGGGGCTTCTCGATGTTCTCCTCCATGAGACGCGCCACCTTGATGAGGCTTTCGTGGCCGACGCCGATCTGGGCACGCAGTGGCACGTATTGCCGGTCGCGGCCGCTGCGCACGCGCTCGATGATGAACTGCTCGGAAATCAACTGCGAAACTCGTGCGCCGAGCTTCTCCTCCACCAGATGCAGCATCATATCCAGCGGGGCCACACCTCCCGAGCAGGTGAAGCGATCGCGATCGATGCTGAAGAGCTGGTCGCTCAGGTTGATGCGCGGGAAATCCTCACGCAAAGCGGAAAGATTCTCCCAGTGAATGGTGGCGCGGTACCGATCGAGCAGGCCCGCTTTCGCGAGCGCGAAGCCCCCGGTGCACAGCGCCCCCAAAGGCACGCGCCGCTCGGCGAGCCGTCGCAGTGCCGACAGGATCTTCGGCGTGACCACCTCCTGCACGTCGACCCCACCGCAGACAAACACGATGTCGAGCTTGCCCGCCTGCTCGAGCGGAATCGTCGGCGAGAGCTGCAGGCCGTTGCTCGCGCGCGCTGGCTCCCCGTCGAGGCTCACGATCGACCAGTCATAGACGGGCTCGCCGGTGACGATGTTCGCCATGCGCAGCGGCTCGACCGCGTTCGATAGCGCGATCATCGAGTACCGCGGCAGCGTCAGAAATGCGAACTTGATCCGGGGGAGTGCCACATGCCGGATTTTACGCGCTTCTTGCCTGATTGCGACGCCGGGGGCATCTCAGGCTTTGCCGTCGCTTAGGCGCGTAAGTCATTGTTCTTCAGCTCGTAAGGGGACTCGTGCACGTCGGTGACGCCGTGGACCGGGCGTAGACTCCGCTGCACCTCGAAAGCCCAGGGCCGACTCATGACCGAGACTCCGGCACCGTCCCGTCGCCGCGGCCGCACACGTCCTGTGCGCTCCACCGGGCCTGAGCTCGCACCGATGCCGCGGCTCGCCAATCGCTGGGCACCGCTGGAGATTCTCAGCGCGGAGCAGGTGGAGCGCATTGTGCTCGCGGCGCTGCGCATTCTCGAGGAAGCGGGGCTGGAAATCCGCAGCGCGGCGGCACGCGAGGTCTTCCGTCGCGCCGGAGCGCTGGTAGACGAGGGCACGCAGATGGTGCGACTCGGGCGCGAGCTCATCGAGGCCCAGCTCAGCCACGCACCCGAGCGCTTCGTGCTGCACGCCCGCAACGCCGCGCGGCACCTGCACGTTGGCGACAACATCGTCAACTTCGGACCCGTAACGGGAGCGCCCAACATCCGCGACCTCGAGGGCGGCCGCCGCTACGGGGATATGGAGGCGTTCCGCAACATTCTGAAGCTCACCCACGCGCTTGGCGTGCTGCACTGGCAGGGCGGCATCGTCGTCGAGCCGGTCGATGTGCCGGTGGCCACGCGCCACCTGCTTACCTATCAGGCGCACATCGAGTGCTCGGACATCGTGTGGGCGGCGCGCGGCATCGGCGGAGTGCAGGCGGAGGACGCCCTCGCCATGTCCGCCATTGAGCACGGCTGCAGCATCGAGGCGCTCGCGGTACGACCCACGCTCATGACCGTGACCAACGTCAACTCCCCGCGCCGCGTCGATGAGGAGATCCTCGACAACATCATGGTCATGGCGCGCCACGGCCAGTGCGTCGTCATCACGCCGTTTACGCTCATGGGCGCGATGGCGCCGGTGACGCTGGCCGGGGCGCTGGTGCAGCAGACCGCCGAGGCGCTTGGCATCATCGCGCTGTGTCAGCTGGTGCGCCCGGGCTCGCCGTGCGTGATGGGCGGCTTCACCTCCAACGTCGACATGCGCACCGGATCACCCGCCTTCGGCACGCCGGAGTACGTGCACGCGGTGCTGGCCAGCGCGCAGCTCGGCAGGCGACTCAAGCTCCCGGTGCGCACCAGCGCGGTGAACGCCTCGCCGATGGTGGATGCGCAGTCGACCTATGAGACGGCCTTCTCGCTGCAGGCGGCGATTCTCTCGCACAGCCACCTGATCAATCACGCCGCGGGCTGGCTCGAGGGGGGGCTGTCGGCCTCGCTCGAGAAGATCGTGGTGGATGCAGAGCTGCTGCGCAACTGGGCGGAGATTCTGAAACCGGTGAGCTTCAGTGACGACGATCTGGCGGTCGAGGCAATCAAGGGGATCGCCGCCGGCGGGCATTTCTTCGGCGCCGCACATACCCTGGCGCGCTACGAGTCGGCGTTCTACCGGCCGCTGCTCTCCGACTGGTCGAACTTCGAGAACTGGACCGATGCCGGCGCGCGCAACGCCACCGAGCGCGCCACCGGCATCTGGAAGAAGGTGCTCGCCGAATACACGCCTCCTCCGCTCGATCCGGCGGTGCGCGAGGCCATCGGGGCCTACGTGGCGCGGCGGACACGCGAGCTCGATGCCGCCGCTTAGCGCCCGCATGAGCGAGTGGATCGCGAATGCGCGCATGTACGCCGTGACCCCGGCGGTAGAGGACGCGTGGCGCGAGCTCCTCGCGCACGTGGCTGCTGACGCGGGCGTCACTCTGCGCTACTTGCCCTATCCTGCGCCGCGGCCGCTCGAGGATCTGTGGTCGCGGCCGGACCTGGGCGCGGTGTTCATGTGCGGCTACCCGGTCGCCCTTGGGCTCGCGCCAGTGGTGCCGCTCGCCGCCCCCATCCCGCGCGCGCCCTGGGCCGCGGGCCGGGCGCTCTATCGCACCGATCTCATCGTGCGCACCGCCGCCCCGTACGCCAGTCTCGAGGATACCTTCGGCCATCGGGCCGGTTGGACCGTCGCGCACTCACAATCGGGGTTCAATGCGTT
The DNA here is from genome assembly GCA_003136935.1 of Gammaproteobacteria bacterium. Taxonomy (GTDB): domain Bacteria; phylum Pseudomonadota; class Gammaproteobacteria; order Steroidobacterales; family Steroidobacteraceae; genus 13-2-20CM-66-19. Next base: position 2,121 of record PLEC01000089.1, on the reverse strand, counting down.
CCGCCATCACCTGCTTTCGTACTGCGGTCCGGGACAGCGCGCTCTTTACGCGCAGATGACGGCCAACCTGGTGACGGCGCGCAACGTGCTGGATGCCGTGCGCGAAGGTCGCATCGATGTCGGCCCGCTCGATGCGTACTGGCACCTGCTCATGGCGCATCACGCCCCGCAGCTCACCGCCGGGGTGCGTACGCTCGCGTCCACGCCGCTCACCCCGCTGCCGGCCTTCGTGGCCGCCCCCGGGCTGCCTGCGGATGCGGTCGCGCGGCTGCGCAGCGCATTCGCGCGCGCGGCGTCACGACCGTGGTTCCGGCCGCTCGCGGATGTGCTGCTGATCGAAGGCTTCGAGGAAATCGAGCGCGGGGCTTACGCGATGTTTCTCGAGTGGGATTGCGAAGCACGAGCGGCCGGCTACGAGGAGCCGGCCTGAGGGTCAGGCGGTGGGTGCTGGCACGCGGTCGGTCGGGTGCTCGGGCACGTCGTGGGCGCGGAACAGGTAGCGCCACGCCACCTCGAAGTAGGTCCGATACACCAGTCCGCCATTCGCCGCGAGCAGGCGCTCGCGCTCGAGCCGGTAGCGCCGTGGCAGACTATACCAAGGGATCGCCGGGCTCTCGTGATGCAGCGCGTGCAGATTGTTGAACAGGAACAGCGGGCCGAGGATCCACGAGCCCTCGACGATCGCGACGCGCTCGCGCACGCCCGGGCGCGCCCGATGCTCGGCAAACGCGCGGATCAACAGAATGCCGTTCGCCGGGATCACCACCGCAAGGAAGTAGATCCACAGCGGCATGGCGCACACGAGTTGCAGCCACAGCACGACCGGTACGCACCAGGCGAGGTGCTCGAGCCACACGCGGCGCACGTTCTGCTCGTTGCGAATCAGCGCGCGCTTCTCGGTGTGCGCCAGCGCCAGCAGCTCGTCGCGCAGGAACATGCCGATGCGCCAGAAGGAGCCGATGAGGACCCGCCCGGCGAGCGTCTGCTGCAGCTGTTGCGCCCGGCGTGCTACCGGCCCGAGCCGCGCCCAGTCCTCCGCCCTCCAGTAGAAGGACTCGGGATCATCGAGCGGGTCGGTGAGCCGCGCGTCGATGTGGTGCACATGGTGAGTGTGGCTGTAGCGCTCGTAGGGTAGCCACAACGACAGGGGCACGATGGCGAGCAGGCGGTTCAGTGCCTTCCAGCGCGTTGGGTGCCCGTGCACGCTCTCGTGCTGGAGCGAGCTGTGCAGCGTCACCACCAGCGCCAGTGCCGGGGCCAGGACAAACAGCGGCCAGTGACCGTAGGCGAACGTCAGCGCGCACCACGCGCCGTAAGTGGCGACGATGAGGAGCAGGGTGGGAATTTCCACGGCAACGCGGCGACGGCCGCGCGCGGCGTCGTCCTGGGTCGTTGCAGTGAACTCGAGCGGCGTCATGCGCCGATTCTAGCTAAAGTCGCCGCCCGGCGCCGGTCACGGTGGCGCTTTTCGGGAGATTCGTCTCAGTCGATGCGCACGGTGCGGCAGAAGCGCCGCTCGAGCCCGGCCAGCGCGTCATAGAGCAGCACCGCCATGAGCCCCGTGACCAGCGCCCCCTGCAGGATGAAGGCGGAGTTGTTGGACAGGAGCCCGGCGATGATCACCTCTCCGAGACCCTTGGCGGCCACGGTGGAGCCGATGGTTGCGGTGCCCACGCTGATGACCAGGGAGACGCGGATGCCCTCCAGAATGAGCGGCATGGCCAGCGGCAACTCCACGGACATAAGGCGCTGGCGCGCGCTCATGCCCATGCCGCTGGCGGCCTCGAGTACCGCCGGCGGGCAGGTCCGCAGGCCCACCAGGGTGTTTTCGAAGATCGGCAGCAGGCCATAGGCAAAGAGCGCGATCAGCGTCGGCTTGAGCCCGAACCCAACCAGGGGCACCGCCACGGCCAGCACTGCGACCGGGGGGAATGTCTGACCGATGTTGACCAGCGTGCGCGACAGCGGCAGGAACTCCGCGCCGCTCGGGCGCGTCACCAGGATGCCCAGAGCGACCGCAACCACCGTACTCGCCACGGCTGCGCAGCACACCGTGCCGAGCTGCGCCAGCGCCAGCGTGAGGAGGTTCCCCTGATCGTAGATGGGCGGCGCACCGTATTG
>PLEC01000042.1 GCA_003136935.1 Gammaproteobacteria bacterium | reverse complement strand
GGGGTGGTGGTGTGCTTCGCGTTCATGCTCGCCGGCTTTCCGCTGGTGCTTGACCTGTTCCGCAGCTGGGCGCCGCAGCCGCTGGTGGAGGCCATCGCCTCGCTGTCGTTCCTCACCCACTTTGAATCCATCGTCAAAGGCGTGATCGATGTGCGTGACCTGCTGTACTTCGCAATGCTGAGCGGGTTTTTCCTGCTGGCGACCGCGGTGGCGCTCGAACTGCGTAAAGACCTATGAACCCACGCTCCACATTAGGTGGCGGCACGCTGGTGGCACTGGCCCTGCTTTTTATCGGCCTCACGGTGCTCTTCAACCACACGCTGCGCGGCTGGCGGCTCGATCTCACGCAGAATCATCTGTACACGACGGCCCCCGGGACCGAGCGGATCCTCGCCGGTATCAAGGAGCCCATCAACCTGTACTTGTTCTTCTCGGCCAGGGCGGCGCAGCAGCTGCCGCAGCTTCAGACCTACGGGGTGCGGGTGCGCGAGTTCCTCGAGGAGCTCGCCGCGCGCTCCAACGGCAAGCTGCATCTGCACGTGATCGACCCGCAGCCCTTCTCCGAGGACGAGGACCGGGCGTCCGAGCTTGGCGTGCGCGGTACGCCGCTCGGGGCTGCGGGCGGGCAGTTCTATTTCGGACTCGCCGGCACCAACTCCACCGATGGCCGCGCGGCCATCGAGTTCTTCGATCCCAACAAGGAGCAGTTCCTCGAATACGACGTCGTCAAGCTGGTCTATGAACTCGCCAACGCAAAAAAGCCGGTCGTCGCCTGGCTGTCATCACTGCCCATGGGTGCGGGATTTGATCCGCAGAGCGGCCAGATGCGTGAGCCGTGGGCCGTCTACAGTGAAACGCAGCAGCTCTTTGATCTGCGGCCGCTGGATGCGGCCGCCACAAAAATCGCCGACGACGTGAACGTGCTGGTGCTGGTGCACCCGAAGCACCTCTCCCCTGCGACCCAGTTCGCCATCGACCAGTACGCACTGCGCGGCGGTCATATCCTGGCCTTCGTTGACCCGCTCGCCGAAACCGACTCATCCGGTGCCGAAGCGCAGAATCCGATGGCGCGCATGACGGCCGACAAGGCCTCGCAGCTTGAACCGCTGCTCGGCGCCTGGGGCGTGAAGTTCAATCCGGCCGAGGTGATAGCCGATCGTGGCCACGCCCTGTCGGTCACCCTGCGTCAGGGTGAAGAACCGGTGGTGCACCTGGGAGTGCTGGGGCTCGACAAGAGCAGTTTCGCCGCCAACGACGTCGTCACGGCCGGACTTTCCAACGTCAACATGGCGATGGCCGGCTACCTTGAGCCGCTGCAGGGCTCGAAGGTGCGCTTCGAGCCGCTGCTGCAGTCCAGCACCGATGCGGCTGCCCTGCCGGTAGAGCGCTTCCGCATGCTGATGGACCCCGGCACGCTGCGCGATGACTTCAAGCCAACCGGCAAGCGCTACACGTTCGCCGCGCGCATCACGGGCGATGTGCGAACGGCGTTTCCGGCCGGCCCACCCGCCGGCGTGACACTGCCTGCCGGGGTAACCGATCTGAAGGCTTCCGTAAAGCCGCTGAACCTCATCGTGTTTGCCGATACCGACATGCTGTCGGATAACCTGTGGGTGCACGAGCAGAATTTGTTCGGCCAGACGATGACCCAGGCGTGGGCGAGCAACGGCGACCTGGTGCAGAACGCGCTCGACAATCTCGCCGGCAGCGACGATCTCATCAGCGTGCGCGGACGCGCCTCCTATGCGCGGCCGTTCGAGCGCGTGGAAAAACTGCGGCATGCGGCCGACGAGCGCTTCCACGACAAGCAACAGGAACTCGAGCAGCAGCTGCACCAGGCAGAAGAAAAACTCAACGCCTTGCAGTCGGCCAAGGCCGGCAGCCAGTCGGCGCTGATTCTCACGCCCGAGCAGGAGCAGGAAATCGAGCACTTCCAGGCCGAGAAGCTGCGTATCCGCAAGGAGCTGCGCGCGGTGCGCGCCGGCCTCGACCAGGAGATTTCCGCTCTCGGTACGACCCTCAAGATCCTCAACATCATCGTGGTGCCAGTCGCGTTTGCACTCCTCGCGCTTCTGATCGGCCTGTGGCGGCGCCGTCGTCGCACAGCACCGTCCGCCGCAACCGAAAAAGGCCAAGCCGTATGACCGCGCGACGCGTCGCTGTGCTCCTTGCCGCCGGGCTGGTGGTTATTATCTTCGCCATGTGGGTGGCATCGACGCGCCACCTGGAGCGCGCCAGGCTCACCGGGGACCTGGTGCTGCCGGGCCTGGAGCAAGCGGTCAACACCGTGACCGAAGTGCACATAGCCAAGGGCGATGGCACGCGCACCACCTTGAAAAAGAACGGCAGCGGCTGGGTCGTCGGCGAGCGCGGCTGGCCCGCGGATACCGCGAAGTTACGCAAGCTGGTGCTCGACCTGGGTGCGCTCAACATTGTCGAGGAAAAGACACGCCTGCCGGCTAACTACCCGCAGCTGGGCGTCGAGGACGTCGTCTCGCCGCAGGGCACCGGCACGCGCATTGACGCGATCGCGCCGGGGAAAACCTGGGCACTGATCGTCGGCAAGTCCTCGAGCGCCAAGTCCGGTTACGTGCGCGTCGTCAGGACCCCGCAGAGCCTGCTCGCGGCACCACTGCTCGCGCCGGACGCAGACCCCAGGAGCTGGCTCGACCATGCGCTCATTGATCTTGGCGGCGGGCAGGTGCGTGAAGTCGCAGAGCAGCCCGCGCAGGGGCCAGCTTACACCGCCACGCGGGTGAAGAAAGACGAGCCCGCTTTCAGCGTGAGCCCGCTGCCTAAGGGACGCATGCTCACCGGACCCGCCGCCGCGGAACCGATCGCGGCGGCCCTGAGCATGCTCACACTGGATGATGTGCAAAAGGCGAGTGCCGCCGGCGACACGCCGCAGTCGCACGCTCTCTTCAGCACCTTTGACGGCCTTGAAGTGGACGTTACCGGCCACAAGGACGGGACGCGATCGCTGATCGCACTCAGCGCGCGCTCGAGCGCCGCGGGATCCCAGGCCGAAGCGCAGCGACTCAACGCACGCCTGTCGGAAGTGGAGTTTGAAATCCCGGATTACCGTTATGCCGCCATCTTCAAACCGCTCGAGGAGCTGCTGCAAAAGCCCGCCGCGCCGGCCAAGAAGGCCGCAGGCGCCAAAGCCAGGTAAAAAGCCGTCACGAATCGCGCGTGCGGGTCGCGCGGCTCAGTGCTTCCCGGTGGCCATCGCCAACAGCGTGGTCGCCGTGCGCCAGTTTCTCGCGGTGCCCCGCGTACCGAGCGCCTTTTCCGCGCGCGCCGCGAGCTTCGAAGTGCCGAAACCCTCCGGTGCGTGAAGATAGAGAACCTTGCCGCGCAGCGCGAACTGCTCACTCACCGCCCTGCATGCCTCGAGGGCGGCAGGCCCCGCCGCTGCCGGACGCTCCTGCAGGAACCACAGGTGCAGGGACGTGGGTGTAGCCGCCCCTTCCGGGAACGGGTTTTTTGCCACCGCCTGGGCCACCGCGCGCGCGTCGAGCAGCACCACGTAGGGCCGAAGGTCGAACTGCCGTTCGATCGCGGCGCCGATGCATGCAGCGAGGGACCCGGCCGTGCCGGCGCTGGCGAATACCGCGTTGCCGCTTTGAATGTAGGTCCTGACATCCCGGAACTTCAGGCCGCGCAGAAGCTCCGCGAGATCCTTCATGGGCAGTTTGTTGTTGCCCATGACGTTGATGCCTCGGAACAGCGCGATCCAGGTCCGCATACGGCTGTCATTGTAGGCCGTCGCTGACGTGGCTGGCGCGGCGGGCGCTACTAGCCGCGCGTCGCCTTAAGGGCGTAGACTTTTTTCCTCGCGGGCGCGCTTCGCGCTTGCCGATCAGGGGTCAGGACATGAGCGCTGTGATGCTGGCCGTATTCAGTGAGTACGGGGTCGCGGAGCGCGTGCGAACGCAGCTGGTCAGCGACGGTTTTCCCACCGACCGTGTCGAGCTGACCGCATCCGCCGAACCCGGCCGGGCGGGATTGCAACCTGCCCCGTCGGCGCACGCCAGATTTAAGCAATACTTCCGCACGCTCCTCAGCCGCCCGGACGAGCAGCAGTTCGTGGATGCACTGGCGCGGCGTGTCGAGGCCGGCGCCGCCACCATCGCCGTCCATCCACGCGGCACCATCGAGACCACGCGCGCCGCCGACATCCTGGAAAAGGCCGGCGCGGTCGAGGTGATCGGGCACGACCTCGCGAATCAGTCAGCCTTCGAACATGCCGCCGCGAGCGGCGAGGGCTACTGGGTACGGCATTTCATGCTGGATAACCCGACGGGTGCGGACTGCATCTATTGCCGGCTGTTTCCCGGACACAAGCACTGATTGTCCGCATCGGCGCGGCAACTACGCGCTGCCCTCGCTTCGCACGCTTATCGTGCTGCGCCGGAAGCCTGCGGCTGCAGGCTCCCGGCGCGTTGTGTGATTACTGCTTCTCGACCGTATACGTGGTTGTTTGTCCGTGCTGCAGGTCCTTGTCCGTGACCTGCACCGTCTTGCCGTCCGGAGCTGCGGCCAGACGAATCTCGTCGGTCACTTTGCCCTGACGATGATCGGTTTCTTCAACCGTGTTGTCATCGATCTTTTTCAGGGTCACGCGGGTGTGTCCCGGATCACCCTCGATCGGATATTCCTTGCCGTCGAACTTCGCCTGATAACTCTGACCGTTCCAGTGCATGCTGAAATGCTCAGGTGTCATCTCGTAGGCGACGGTGCGCAGTGCCTCGTTCGCATCGCTCGCCTGCTGCAGCTGCCATGAGCCGGAGACCGCGTGCGCCCCCGCGGCACCCGCGGCAACGCGCGTTTCGCTAAACGCTCCGGTGGCGACCTGCGCTCCGGTGTGATCCGTAAACTTGCCAGTGAGTGTTGAACCGTCGGCGGAAACGGTAATGGTCGAGGTAGACATCACCTTGCCGTGGAGCTTGTCGATCCTCTCAACAGATGTCGGGCTGATGATCCGCACCGCCACCGAATCATGGTAAGGGTTGCCGGTAGTCGCGTGATCAGCGCCATCGGCCTTGAGCTTCAGTTCCGGGAAACAACTCGAACAGGTATACATTCCGTCCGCCGTGATCTGGAACACGTCGGGCTTGCCACTCACCTTCATCGAATCCATACGGGTCTTCCACGTGCCATCGAATGGACTGCTTGCGAACACCACTGCTGGTAGCAGCAGTGCCGCTGTCACTAGGATTCTCATGGTCTCCCCCCCGGAGTTGGTTTGATGCCCGGCGCAACGCGCCGGGAGATCCCGGAGTGTATGCCCGCGACCCCGCTCCAACCAACAGCCGCGCTACAGACTCAGGTGCGGTGCTTCAGCACCTCGGTCAGGGTGTCGGGACGACCCTCCGCGCGGATCAGGTGCGGGTACCGCGGACCATCGAAGTACGGCACGCTGATGACGCGGAAGTAATCGCCGGTATCCACCATGAGCTCGATCGGCTTTTTGCTGTCCTTCGCTGCGGCGATCGCAGCGTCCAGCACTTCCGTCGTGTACTTGCGGCCGTTCACCGCGACGAGCTTCATGCCGGGACCCGCGCCCGCGCGCGCCGCCGCACGGTCTTCACTCGCGTCTATGATCCCGCCGTCCTTGTCGAGCGTAAGCCCGATGGAGTATCCCCGCTGCGTGGTCTTGCCCGCCTTTTCGCCCATCTCGATCCAGGTGTTCTTTTCGGCCGAGTAGGTGAGCTTCCAGCCGGTGCTTTCCAGACCGCTCATCACCGCGCCGGGCCCGAGGGTATCCAGATGATGGCGGATGATGGCGCGCCAGTCCCCGGGTACCACCGCGGCGAGCGTGGTGTACACGTCCTCTTCCTTGTAGGGCTTCAATGCCGGGGCGCCGCCGGCGCCCGCGTAAAAGCGCTTCACGAAGTCGTCTATCGAAGTCCGGCCGCCGGAGCGGGAGCGCAGTTCCGAGTCAACATTCAGCCACAGCAGCTCCGATGCTTCGTAGAAATCCACGCCGCGGCGGCTGGAGCTTGAGGCAGACGGCGCCTCGTAGAGGTCCTGCGCCTCGACGGCGGTGTCGGCGAGCGGCCGCCAGCGGTCGCCCGACTCAATTTCGAAGTACGCAACCGTGGCGGCGAGTTCGTCCCGATAGCTCTCGGGCTTCTGGATTCCGGCGCGCACCGGCAGCACCGTCCCCCAGAACTCGGTCATGCCCTCGTAGACCCACAGGAGCGAATCATCCATGGGTGTCTGATAGTCGGGGCTCAATAGGCCCGCGGGGCGGCGGAATTTGCCGTTCCAGCTGTGGACGTACTCGTGCGCCAGCAGGCCCGCCACGCCCTCCTTGAACGCCGGCTCGGTCACCGAATCCTCGTCGACCCGATCGTCGCTGGACTCGTGATGCTCAAGGCCAAAATGCGCGACGTGATCCGAAAGTGTCAGCAGCCACGTGTAGTGGCGGTACATGCGGGTGCCGAACAGCGCCCCGGCCTCCGCCACCAGATGAGTGTAGTCAGCCTGGAATTCCTTCGGCACGTTAAGGGCAGCTTCACTGTCCGCCATGATCGAAATGGAGTGCTTGAGCTCCGGGTAAGGTGCCGCGCCCGCGAGGTCCACTTGGCGGGCGTAACGGCCAATCTGCACCGGCGAATCGATCAGGCGTGCGAGAGTCGCCGACTCGAATTGCAGTGCACCATCGGCGCCCGCATGAGATTCAAGAGCCGAGACGACATGCCAGCCCGGCGGGGTGAGCAGCGCCGCTGCGGTGGAAATCGTCGCCGCATCCCGCCCCTTCGGCAGCAATACGAAGTGGTTCCAGGAGATGACCGCGAGCTGCTCGGAGCTGGTGGGTCCGGCGCTGAACGAACCGCCCTCGGTCGGCAGCCCCGTGTCGAGGGAGATCTCAAGGGTGCGGGCCCCGGCCGGCACATTCACCGTGATCAGGAAGGTGTTGTAGGGATCGCGCTTCCAGGTGAGGGTTTCGCCGTTTGCCTTGAACACCAGGCCCACCATGGTGTCGATCGGCCCGGACGGCATGTGCTCGCCGGGAATCCACTTCGGAAACGCCAGGGTCAGCGGGCCGCCCTTCACGGCGAGCGTCTCTTGCGTATGCACGTGCTTGCGCGTGACGTCGCGCGCATCCACGCGCAGCGTCAGATCCGCGGCCTTCAGCGCCACAGGGAAAATGCTGGTTGCAAGTAACAACGCCGCGAAGTTCGCAGTTCTCATTTTTTTCCAGGCCTCATGATTGCTCAGGCGTAAAGGAGCGCGATGTTCCCCTAAATGGTCGCGGCGGGCAACGAGTGGTAACTTCTCAGCATCGCTGGCATAACAGCGCGCCGCTTGTCCTTAGGAGGGCCTCTTTGAACAGTCGTTTACTCGTGACTGGCGTCGCCATTGGCGCCCTCGGCATCGCAAACAGCATCGCGCGCGCTGCAGTGCCGGCGCCCGAGGATCAGGACTACCCCGCGGGTGTGCTGAAAATCAGCGTGGACGCGACGGACATCGCGCACCGCATCTTCCGTGTCCATGAAAGCGTGCCGGCCGTTCCCGGGCCCCTGACCTTGTTATACCCGCAGTGGATCCCAGGCACCCACGGGCCCTCCGGACCGATCGACAAGCTGGCCGGCCTCATCATCACGGCCAACGGGCAGGTCCTGCCATGGAAGCGCGACCCGCTGGACGTCTTTGCCTTCCACGTCGATGTACCGCAGGGCGCCCACGGAATTGAGGTCGCATTCCAGTTCCTTTCGCCACAGGAGAGGAACCAGGGCCGCGTGGTAATGACCCCGGAGATGCTCGATCTGCAATGGAATACGCTGAGCCTCTACCCGGCGGGCTACTACGCCAACCGTATTCGTGCCGAAGCCAGCGTGACGTACCCGGCCGGCTGGCAATCGGCTACCGCGCTGGAAGTGGCTTCCAGCAGCGGCAACACCGTCAACTACAAGCCGATCGACTACGACGACCTGGTTGATTCGCCGATCTACGCGGGCAGGTATTTCAAGCGCATCGACCTGAACCCCGGAGCCGCGGTCCCGGTGCACCTGAACATCGTCGCCGATGAGCCGCAATACCTGGAAGTCGCCCCGCAGCTGATCAAGACGTTCCAGAACCTGGTGCAGCAGATGTACCGCTTGTACGGTGCGCGCCATTTCGACCATTACGATTTTCTGCTCGCGCTCAGCAACCGCTTGAGCGGCATTGGCCTTGAGCATCATCGCTCGAGTGAGAACGGCGCCGACGCGGACTACCTGAGCAAGTGGGCGGACGGGCCGGCGCGGCATGACCTGCTGTCGCACGAGTTCAACCATTCCTGGGACGGCAAATACCGGCGCGCCGCGGACCAGAACACCCCCAACTTCAACGTGCCGCTGCAGGGCAGCCTGTTGTGGGTCTACGAGGGCCAGACCCAGTTCTGGGGCTATGTCATGGCTGCGCGCTCGGGAATATGGACACCCGAGCAGGCCCGCGACATGTTCGCGGCGGTGGCTGCGAGCTTCGACGAGGGCCGTCCGGGGCTCACCGACTGGCGCACCGTGCAGGACACCACCAACGACCCGGTGATTGCCCGCCGTGGTGGCGCGTTTCACAGCTACCAGGCGAGCTTCGACTACTACCCCGCCGGCATGATGATCTGGCTGGATGTCGACGGAAAGTTGCGTGAGCTCACCAGGGGTGCGCGCAGCATCGATGATTTCTGTAAGGCGTTCTTTGGTGTGCAGGATGGCAAATACGACGTCAACCCTTACACCTTCGAAGACATCGTCGGGACGCTCAACGAGGTCGCCCCTTATGACTGGGCCGCTTACCTGCGCACCCGCCTGGATGGTCATGGCTCGCTGATCGGTGGCATTGCCGCGCACGGCTGGAAGCTCGTGTACACGGACAAGCCGTCGACGGCGTACAGCGCCAGCAAGGGCGCANNCCGACCTCACCTATTCGTTGGGCGCGCTGTTCGCCAAGGACGGCGAGGTCTCCGATGTGCTCTGGGACGGCCCCGCATTCAAAGCCGGTCTCTCACCGGGCATGAAAGTGATCGCCGTCAACGGCCGGGAATTCTCCGGGGACGTGCTGAAGGAAGCGGTGACGGCGGCCAAGGACACGAACGCGCCGCTGGAACTGCTGGTGAAGAACTTCGATGAATACCGCACGCTGAGTGTGGCCTGGCACGATGGCCTGCGCTACCCGCAACTGGAGCGCACACCCACAGCTGACTCGCTGAGCGAACTGCTCGCGGCGCGCAAGTAACGCGCCGCGNNCCGGCGGAAACGAAGCTGATGTCCGCCGAAATCGCCGCAGGCGATTTCGGCCAATAGACTAACGCGCGCGCGCCAGCAGCGTCAGGGTCACCGTCGCAAGTAACAGGGTCGGGATCCAGGCGAGCAGTATCGGATTGAGCGCAAAGACCACCGTGCCACTTTCGATGAGGCGCTGCAGCAGGAAAAACCCGATCCCCAGCACCAGTCCCGTCATCATGCGCGTGCCGGCGCCCGCCGAGCGCAGCGATCCCAGGACAAACGGGATTGCCAGCAACACCGCAAACGCAATCGCCGCGGTGCGTGCGATGCGCGACCAGAAAGCGAACACGTATTCGCGCGAGTCAAGTGCGTTGGTCTTGAAGTAGCTGATCAGTCGCCACAGGGCGCGACTGGTCAACTGATCCGGGTCCTGCACCGCAAGACCCAGGAAGCCGGCGGTGACGTTGGACTCGAGGATCCGTTGTCCCGGCGGACGAGTTGCAACCGTGTCGCCGACAAAGCGTGACTCGGTGTAATCCCCCAGCAGCCATTTGCCTTTCGCTTCTGCCGTAGCGCGCTGCGCGTGGCCGAGCGCCAGCAGCCGGTGCTGCGGGGAGAGCTCGAAAATCTGCATGCTGCCGAACTGCCGCTCCCCGTACTGCCCGGCGACGTTGAGAATCAGATCGCCGTCACGCACCCACGCGCCGCTGCCGCCGCCAAAGCTCACGTTGTTGAGCTTGCTGAAAGCCTTCTGCTCGCGGGCCGCCTGCTGCAGCGTCGGGGCGAAGAACTCTCCCAGCAGCACCTCGGCGCCGATCAACAGCAGCGCCGCCATGAGCACAGATCCCGCGAGACGCGCGATCGAGACGCCGGTGGCGCGAATCACCGTGATCTCGCTGCCGCGGGCGAGTGAACCCAATCCTAAGAGCGAACCGATGAGCGCCGTGATCGGCAGCAGTTCGTACGCCTGCTGCGGCAGGTTCAGGAGCGTGAACCACAGCGCGCTCAGGGCAGTGTAATGGCCGGTGCCGATGTCATCCTGCTGGTCGATGAACACAAACAGGGCGCCCAACACCAGCAGCACCGACATCACCAGCAGCACCGACCCGATGATGGCGCGCACGATATAGCGGTCGAGGAGACTCATGCGTGGCGCATCCGGTAACGCACACGGCTGGCAATGCCGGGAACGGTGATCACCAGCAGCGCCAGCAGCACCACCGCGACGTGCGTCCACCACAGACCCAGCCACTGCGGCACGGTGCCGCGCGCGATCCATACCTTGCCGACCGAGATGAGGTTGGAATACAGGAGATAAATAAGCACCGCGAGCCACACGCGCGCGTAGCGTCCCTGGCGCGGTTTCAGCCGCGCGAGCGGCACCGCGACCAGTGCCAGCACCACGCACATGAGCGGCATGGCAAGCCGCCAGTGCAGTTCCGCACGCTCGGCGGGGCTGGCGGAGGCCATGAGGCTCGCGGTCGGCTGAGCCTCGAGAGTGCGCACAACGTCCGACACCGCGGGCACCTGCACCGGCACGATATGCTCGGCGAAACGCACGATTCGAAACTCGGCGCTGCCCGGCACACCCTCAAAGCGCTCGCCGTCGTAGAGCCTCAGGATGTGCGTCATACCGTCTGGCGACACCGTATGCCGGGCGCGGTTCGCGAGCGCCACCTCCACCAGGGGGCCGTGATTGCGCTCCACGAACACATTCGCCAGTGTGCCGTCGGGGTTGACGTTCTGCGCATACACGACGGCGTTGCCGCCGCCGAAGCTGCGGAACTTGCCGGACGCGATGGGAGCAAACTGCCCCGCCCGCAGGGCCTCACTGCGCAGGCTCAGGGCGCGTGCCGTGGCATCGGGTGCGAGCGAGAGGGTCAGCCATGCCAGCCCCGCGGTCACCAGCACGGCCAGCAGCGCGACCGGGGCATAGACGTTCGCAGGCCCCGCCCCGCAGGCAAAAGCCGCCGTCATCTCGCTGTCGTGATACAGCCGGCCGAAGGCGAGCACCACCCCGAGCAGCAGGCCCACCGGCAAAAGCACCGACAGATTCTGTAATGCCCCCAACCAGATGAGTTCCAGGACCACGCTCTGCGGGTACTGGTTGACGGCGGCGCGTTCCAGCACACCGACCACCTGGTTGGCGAGGAGGATGACCAGCAGCACGCCCGTTACGACGAGCCAGGCCGTCACCACCTCGCGCAGTATGTAGCGCCCGAGGATATTCCCCAATGATCTACGCCTAATTGCACGCCGGAACCGGCCCGGCTCTTGGGTTACACTGTCAGCGCTTGCACCAGCAACCACGCACTACGCGTCGAATAAATACCAAACGGTGCAGTGGCGCGCTCGCAAGGCGAGACTAAGGTAAATCAGACGCCCGCGCGCCTCAACGGTAAAGGGGACAGCACATGGATTTTGGGGTATGGAGCAAAGGACTGACGGCACTCGCCGTCGAGTGCCTGATCGTGGGCGTCTTCGAGGAGGCTGAGCTCAGTGCCGAAGCCGCCAGCGTGGATGCAGCCTGCGGCGGGCGGCTGAAGAAGCTGCTCGAGCGCGGAGATTTCCCCGGGCGCGCTGGTGAGACCCTGCTGCTCGCCGATCTGCCCGGACTTAGCGCTTCGCGCGTGCTCCTGACCGGCCTCGGGGTCAAAAAGCAGTTCAACCGCAAGGCCTGGCGCAAGGCGTGGGCCACCGCTGCCGCGGCGCTGCTGCGCACGCGCATCGCCAGCTGCGCGGTGGCCATCGCCCGGCCCGTGGCGCGCGAGCTGGACGACTACCATCTCGGGCGCGCGGTCGCGGAAATCGCCGGCGCCGCGCTCTATCGCGTCAATGACCTGAAGACCGGGAAAAAGCCCGCGCCGGCCGCGCTGCGCAAAGTGCTCGCAGGCCCGGTGCGCACCCCCGCCGCCGCCAACCGTGGCCTCACTCACGGTGCGGCGATCGCAGCCGCCGCACTGGTGCAACGGGATCTAGCCAATCTGCCCGCCAACATCTGCACACCGACCTACCTTGCCGAAGAGACGCGGGCGCTGGCAAAGACCCACAAGGGCTTGAGCGTCAAGGTGCTGGATGAGCCGGCCATCCGGCGCGAGAAAATGGGCTGCCTGCTGGCGGTATCGCAGGGCAGCCACCAGCCGCCACGCTTCATCGTGCTCGAATACCGCGGCGGCAAGGAAGCGCAGCCACCGGTGGTGTTGGTCGGCAAGGGCGTGACCTTCGATAGCGGCGGAATCTCCCTCAAAGATCCGCCGGCGATGGATGAGATGAAATTCGACATGAGTGGCGCGGCGGCAGTCGTTGCCGCCCTCACGCTCGCGGCGAGCCTCAGCCTGAAATTGAATGTCGTGGGCCTGGTGGCCGCCGTGGAGAACATGCCGGGCAGCAAGGCGGTGAAGCCCGGCGACGTGGCGACCAGCGCTTCCGGCCAGACGGTCGAGATTCTCAATACCGATGCCGAAGGGCGTCTCATCCTGTGCGACGCGCTGCACTACGCGCGCCGCTTTCACCCGGCCGCCGTCATCGATATCGCTACCCTCACAGGGGCGTGCGTCATCGCCCTCGGGCACCACCACTCGGGCGTGATGGGCAACGATGAGCCGCTGGTGCGCGAGCTGCTGGAGGCCGGCCGGCGGGCGGACGACCGCTGCTGGCAGCTACCCCTCACCGAGGAATACGGCGAGCAGCTCAAGAGCAACTTCGCCGACTTCGCCAACGTCGGCGGACGCGACGGCGGCGCGATCACGGCCGCGACTTTCCTCGGCAAATTCACCCAGGGCCTGAAATGGGCGCACCTCGACATCGCCGGCACCGCGTACTTAAGTGGCGCGCAGAAGGGCAGTACCGGCCGGCCGACACCGCTACTCGCGGATTTCCTGCTGCATCGCGCCGCGCGCTGACGCGTCACGGCGCGAGCCACGCGCGTGACCGGCGGCACGTGCGCTGGTGCCGCCCGCGGCGCCGCGTACGCCTGAGCGCGCACTTGCTGCGCGCCCGCTAGGCGGCGCGCCGCTGATCCATTGGCCGAAATCGCAGGATGCGATTTCGGCGGACAGCAGTTGCGTTTCCGCCGGCCAAAGGCGGGGCTCGATACGCATCTGTTCCGATCACCTCGGCAGCCGAGCACTTCAAAGAGAGGCTGGCGCAGGGACTTTGGCCGGCTGCGCTCGTGATCACACGGTTGGTCCGCAGTGTTAGCACGCCCTAATGGCATAATCCCCGGCACTTCGCACCGCAGGCCTTCACATCTGATGGACAAGACCTACGCGCCGCAGGATATCGAGCGGCGCATCTACGAGCGTTGGGAATCGCACGGCTGGTTCGCGCCCCGCGGTGCGGGTGCGCCCTACTGCATCATGATCCCGCCGCCGAACGTGACCGGGACGCTGCACATGGGGCACGCGTTCCAGCACACGCTCATGGACGCCCTCACCCGCTATCACCGCATGCGCGGGGACGATACCTTGTGGCAGCCGGGGACCGACCACGCCGGCATCGCCACGCAGATGGTGGTGGAACGACAGTTGAACGCCCAGGGCGTGCGGCGCACCGACCTGACGCGCGAGGCCTTCCTCGAACGGGTGTGGAAATGGAAGGAGCAGTCCGGCGGCACCATCACGGCGCAGATGCGCCGGCTCGGGGACTCGGTGGACTGGTCGCGCGACCGCTTCACCATGGACCCGATGCTGTCGCGTGCGGTGACCGAGGTGTTCGTGCGCCTGCACGAAAAGGGTCTGATCTACCGCGGCAAGCGCCTGGTGAACTGGGATCCGGTGCTGCTGACGGCGCTCTCGGACCTGGAGGTGCAGGCGGAGGAAGAGGACGGTCACCTCTGGCACCTGCGCTACCCGCTGCTTGAGGGTTCCGGACATCTGGTGGTGGCGACCACCCGCCCGGAAACCATGTTGGGAGACACGGCGGTCGCCGTGAATCCGGATGATCCGCGCTATCGCGAACTGGTAGGCAAGCAGGTACGGTTACCGCTCACGGAGCGCTCGATCCCGGTGATCGCGGACAGCTACGTCGATCCGGCCTTTGGCTCCGGTGCCGTGAAAATCACCCCGGCGCATGATTTCAACGACTACGAGATCGGGCAGCGCCACCAGCTGCCGCAGATCAACATCTTCACCCCGCGTGCCGCGCTCAACGAGGCGGTGCCGGAGCGCTTTCGCGGGCTCGACCGTTTCGAGGCGCGCAAGCGCGTGGTCGGGGAACTTCAGGCCGCGGGCCTGCTCGAGCGCGTCGAAAAGCACCGCCTGGTCGTGCCGCGCGGCGACCGCAGCGGCGCGGTGCTGGAGCCCTATCTCACCGACCAGTGGTACGTGAAGATCGCGCCGCTCGCAGAACCCGCCATCGCCGCCGTCGAAGCGGGCCGCACGCGTTTCGTGCCGGAGAACTGGTCGCGCACCTATTTCGAATGGATGCGCAACATCCGTGACTGGTGTATCAGCCGCCAGCTGTGGTGGGGACATCGCATCCCGGCGTGGTACGACGCCGATAACAATATCTACGTCGGCCGCAATGAAGCGGAGGTGCGCTCCGCCCATCAGCTCGCCGCCAGTGTGGTGCTGCGCCAGGACGAGGACGTGCTCGACACCTG
>PLEC01000084.1 GCA_003136935.1 Gammaproteobacteria bacterium | reverse complement strand
TTGGTGTGTGGGTCCACCGAGATCTACTCCATGGTATTTGTGCGCGGACAGCCCGGTGACTTCGACGACTGGCGCGCCGCCGGCAACCCGGGCTGGTCGTATGGGGAGGTGCTGCCCTACTTCCGCAAGCTCGAGGACCACGTCCTCGGGGCCACCGAGTTCCACGGCGCCGGCGGACCGGTGCATGTCAGTGACCCGAGCGCCAGTGTGCATCCGCTGTGCAATACGTTCATCGCGGCCTGCGGCACGCTCGGCATCGCGCACAACCGCGACTTCAATGGCGCGCAGGCCGAGGGCGCCGGCGTGTGGCAGGTGACTATCAAGGATGGCGTGCGGGTCTCGAGTGCGAGCGCCTACCTGCGGCCCGCGATGCGGCGCGCCAACCTGGAGGTGCGCCTGCACGCGCAGGCGGTGCGCGTGCTCTTTGGCGGCACGCGCGCCAGCGGCGTCGAGTACCTCCAGGACGGCGCCCGGCAGGCAGTGCACGCACGCCGCGAGGTGCTGCTCGCGGCCGGCGCCATCAACTCTCCGCAGCTGCTCGAGCTCTCAGGCATCGGCGACGGCGCGCTGCTGCGGCGCTTCGATATCCCCGTGCTGGTGGACAACCCTGCGGTCGGGCGCGGACTGCAGGATCACCTCGCAGTGTCGTATTTCTACCGCTCGCGCGTGCCGACCCTGAACGATGAGCTGGCACCGTGGTACGGCAAGCTCAAGTCGGGGCTGCGCTACGCGTTCACGCGCGGTGGGCCGCTCGCCATGAGCGTCAACCAGGCCGGCGCATTCATGCGCAGCCGCGAGCACCTCGAGCGCCCCAACCTGCATATCTATTTCAACCCGGCGAGCTACAGCACCACGACCGATGGCCCGCGGCGGCGGCTGCTGAATCCGGACGCCTTCCCGGGCTTCCTCATGTCGTTCAACACCTGCCGGCCCACGAGCCGGGGCAGCATACACATCCGCTCGCGCGATCCCCTGACCGCGCCCGCAATCACGCCCAACTCGCTATCGACGGCTGAGGACGTGCAGGAGGTGTTCGACGGCGCGCGCGCCCTGCGGCGCATCGCCGCGGCGGCGCCGCTCGCCGCGGTGATCGAAAGCGAGCGCCAGCCCGGCGCCGCGGTGGCGTCGGACCAGTCGGTGCTCGAGGATTTCCGGGCGCGTGCCGGCCCGGTGTTCCACGCCAGCGGCACGTGCGCCATGGGCACCGATGCCAGCAGCGCGGTGCTCGATGCACGACTGCGGGTGCGCGGTGTGAGTGGGTTGCGCGTCGCCGATGCATCCGCCTTCCCCAACGTAACCTCAGGCAACACCAACGCGGCCACCCTGATGCTTGGCGAGAAGGCGGCCGACCTCGTTCTGCAAGACAGTGACACCCCGCCGGCGTAGCCTGCGCACATGAACGACCTGCGATCACCCCTGGCGACTCCGTCGGTCGCGGCTCTGGCACCCGCGCAGAGCGCCTCGCTCGGCGAGCGCTGGTACGTCCTCATCATGATGTGCCTGGTATACACGCTCAGTATCGCCGATCGCTACGTGGTGTCGACGGTGCTCGAGCCGATCCGCATCGACCTGCACCTCACCAACCTCGGTGTGGCGCTGCTGACTGGCGTTGCGTTCGGCCTCTTCTACGTGCTGCTCGGCTTCCCGCTGTCCTGGCTCATCGATCGCAAGAGCCGCCGCACGATCGTGGCGCTGTGTCTGGTGGTGTGGTCGGCGATGACCGCGGCATGCGGCCTGGCGCAGACCGCGCTGCAGTTCTTCCTGGCGCGCGTCGGCGTCACCGTCGGCGAGGCCGGCGGCACGCCGGGCGCGAACTCGCTGCTCTCGGACTACTTCCCGCCCACGCGCCGCGCCATGGCGCTCACGGTGTTCGCGCTCGGCGCGCCGATCGGTGCCTGGGTCGGCTACAACGTGGCAGGGGCGATCGCCGATCACTACGGCTGGCGTACGGTGTTCTTCGCGCTCGGCGTCCCGGGCGTGATCGCGGGAATCATGGTGTGGCTGACGGTGCGCGAGCCGCGGCGCGGCTGCCTGGACAGCGACGAGGACCGCGCGGCGCCGTCCTTCACCGAAACCATGCGCTTTCTGTGGCTGCAGCGCTCGGCGGTGCACCTGATTACGGGCACGGCGGTATGCGCGTTGTGGGGCTGGGGGCTCATGTTCTGGACACCCGCCTTCCTGCAACGGACCTACAGCATGACCGTCGGTGAAGCGGCGGCGGTGACGCAGAACATGCACCTGTGGGGCGGCGGCATTGCCACCCTCGCGACCGGGTTCCTCATGGCCCGCAGCAGCATGAGCGATGCGCGCCGCATCATGTGGCTGCTCGCGGGCGGGATCGCGCTCGCGACCGTCGCCTCGGGAGTTGTGTACTACACGCGCAATCTCGCCCTCGCCAAGGCGATGCTGTGGATCTTCATCCCCGCGATCTACTTCTACATCGGCCCGGGATACGGACTGCTCAACAACCTGGCACAGTGCCGCATGCGGGCGATGTTCTGCGCCATGGTGCTGTTCCTTGCGAACCTCGGCAATCTCGTCATCGCTCCGCCCCTGATTGGTGCCCTGAACGACTGGTTCGTGAGCCAACACATGTCCAACGCGGATGCGCTGCGGCTCGCCATGCTGTGCCTGGTGCCGACCGGGCTGTGGGCCGCCGCGCACCTGTACCTCGCGGCGCGCGACATCACCCGCGACCAGGAGCGCGCGCGCAGCTTTCCTTTTTGAGACGCCCTTTCAGGCGCGNNCCGCCGCTCCACTCGACCGGCTCCACCTTCGGCGCGGGGCTCAGGAACTCAGGGCGACCTCGATCGCGCCGTCGACGATGCGCACGGCGTGCGTGGTGAGTGCCGCTTCCGCGGGTGGCCCCAGCACCCGGCCGTCGCGCACGTCGAAGGATGCGCCGTGCAGCGGACAGACAAGCCGCGTCGCCCGCAGCCGGCCCTCGCACAGCCGCGCCTCGGCGTGCGTACAGGTGTTGTCAAGCGCGAACACGCCCTCGCGCGTGTGACACAGGACGATCTCGCGCCCCGCCACCGTACAGGCGCGCATGGCGCCCGCGGGCAGCTCGGCAAGTTGCATGACGGCGGTGAAATCTGTCATGGCGGACAATGCTACCGGTTAAGGCGTGTTAACACCGCGGAACCAACCGGGTGGCACCGCCGCAGCCGGCCAAAGTCACGCCTTTGGCCGGCGGAAACGGAACTGCTGTCCGCCGAAATCGCTTCGAAGCGATTTCGGCCAATGAATTAGCTGCGCAGCCGCAGACCCTGCGGATCGTAGAGCGGCTCGAGGCGAATCGTCGCCGCGCGCATCTCGCCGAGGATGTCGATCTCGAAGCGCGTGCCGTCGCGCGCCAGCGCCGTCGGCACGTAGCCGGCGGCGAGGCTCTTGCCCACGCAGTGGCCGAAGGCGCCGGAAGTCACGTAGCCCACCGCCCGGCCCTCGTGCAGGATCGACTCATAGCCGATCACCTCGGCATCGAGCGCCTCGACCTCGAAGATGACGAAGCGGCGCTGCGCACCCGCCGCGCGCTCGGCGAGCGCGGCCGCCCGGCCGGTGAAGTCGCTCTTGCTGAAGTCGACGAAGCGCCCGAGCCCGGTCTCCCCCGGCGTGTAGTCGGGGCGGAAGTCCTTGTTGAAGGAGCCGTAGCCCTTCTCGAGCCGCAGCGACGAAAGCGCGCGTCCCCCGAAGTGCACGAGCCCGAGTTCGCGCCCGACGTCCCACAGATCATCGTAGAGCGTCGCCAGGTAATCGGGCGTAGTCCAGACCTCGTAGCCGAGCTCGCCGGTGAATCCGGCGCGCGTGAGGATCGCAGGCGCAAAGCCGACCGCCGTCTCGCATACCCGAAAAAAGCGAAACGCCCCGGGCGACAGATCGGTGCGCGTCAGGCGCTGCAGCAGCGCGCGCGAGTTGGGGCCGGCGATGGAGAAGCCGGCGAGCGTCGAGGCCACCGAGCGCACCATGACGTCCGGCGGCGGCTCCTGGGCGAAGAACCAGCGCAGATGAAACTCCTCGGCAAATCCCGAGCCCACGATCAGGTAGCGATCCTCGGCGAGGCACGCCATCGACAGGTCGCCGACGATGCGTCCGGCCGGATTCAGCATCGGCGCGAGCGCGAGCCGGCCCGCCTGCGGAATGCGGCAGGCAAACACCCGGTCGAGCCAGGCGCGCGCGCCGCGCCCACAAACCTCGTACTTGCCGTAGTTGGTGGTCTCGTACAGGCCGACGGTGCGGCGCACCGCCTGACACTCCGCGCGCACCAGCGCAAAGGCCTCCGAGCGCCGATAGGTCGGGGTCTCGGTCGCCGGCACACCCGGCGGCGCGAACCACAGCGCGTTCTCGAGCGCGAAGTTCGCCCCCATCACGGCGCCCGCCGCCTTGAGCTGCTCGTAGATCGGCGAGCGGCGCAGCGGGCGTGCGGCGGGCAGCTCCTCGTTGGGATAGGTGAGGCGAAAGCGCCGGGCGTAGTTCTCCGGCACCTTGATCGAGGTATACCTGGGCGTCGCAAACGCGCCGAAGCGGGCCACGTCCATCGAGATGATGTCCTGACCGGGATCGCCTTCGGCCATCCAGCGCGACAGCACCAGTCCAATGCCGCCCCCCTGGCTGAAGCCGGCCATCACGGCACACGCCACCCAGTAGTTGCGCACGCCGCGCACCGGACCCACCAGCGGATTGCCGTCCGGCGCGAAGGTGAAGGGCCCGTTGATGGCCTTGCGGATGCCGACCCGCCCGAGTGCCGGGAAGTGCCGGAAGCCGACTTCGAAGTACGGCGCGAGCCGCTCGAAGTCCTCCGGCAGGAGCTGCATCGCGAAGTCGTCCGGCGTCTTCACCGGCGCCCAGATGACGCCGTGCGGCTCGTAGGTACCGATCAACACGCCACGGCGCTCCTGGCGCAGGTAGATCTCGCCGGCGTAGTCCGTGGTGTTGACGATTTCCTTATCGCGCCCCTGTAGCTCCGGCAGATCCTCGCTGATCAGATAATGGTGCTCCATCGCCAGTACCGGCAGCTCGATGCCGACCATGTGGCCGAGCTCGCGCGCCCAGAGTCCCGCGCAGTTCACCACGTGCTCGGCGTGCACGGTCCCCTTGTCGGTCACGACGTCCCAGGAGCCGTCGCGCCGCGGGTTGAGGGAAAGCACGCGCGTGAAGCGCTCCACCGCGGCGCCCAGCTGCCGCGCCGCCTTGACGTAGGCGTGGGTGGTGCCCGAGGGGTCGCAGTGGCCGCCGTCGGCCCGCCACAACGCGCCGATGAAGTAGCTCGGATCGATGAGGGGATTGAGCTCGAGCGCCTCATCGAGGGAGATCATCTCGGTCTCCATGCCGAGATAGCGCGCGCGGGAGCGGATGAGCCTCAGGCTGTCGAGCTCGCCTTCGGTCGCGGCGAGCATGAGACCCCCGTTCGGGTGCAGGCCGCACGACTGCCCGGACAGCTGCTCGATCTCCCGGTACAGGTCGATCGTGTACTTCTGCAGGCGCGAGATGTTGGCTTCGCCGTTGAAGGTGTGCATGCCACCGGCGGCGTGCCAGGTCGACCCCGAGGTGAGCTCGCTCTTCTCCAGGAGCAGCACGTCGCTCCAGCCGATCTTGGCGAGGTGGTACAACACGCTCGCGCCCACCACCCCGCCGCCGATGACCACGGCTCTTGCAGAAGCCTTCATGCGCTACGGCTCTCCCGACAAGGCGGCAACAGTAACATCGCTCACGGACGCGATCCCAAAGGCCCGCCCCACCTGCATCAGCCACTCGCGCAGGTGCCGCGCCGTGCTCGCGGGCGTCAACAGCAGCAGGCCGCCCGGCAACGCGGCGAGAGTCACCGCCACCTGTGCCATCTGGGTCGCGGCGGCGGAGCCTTGCGCAAACACCCCGGGGTCGAGATCGAGGCGACAGCCGCGCTTGAGGACTTCCCGCGCGGGCGCGCCCGCAAGGAAGAAAGCGGCGAGCCCCGCGGACAGCTCCACCACTGCGCAGCTCGTGCCCAGAAGCCCCTGCCAGCGCGCAGCACTCGTGCCACCTGCCTGCGGCGCCAGCACGATCAGCCAGCGCTCCGGACGCACGGCGAGCGCCAGTCCCGCGGGAGCGGCGGACACGCGGCCGAGGGGCGGCAGTGCCCACGCCTCCGCGCCGCGCCGCACGAGCTTGGGGGCTGCGCCCCCAAACGCTGCGACCTCGAGAATGTCGGCGGGCAAGGCGGCGAGCGCGAGATCAGGCGCGGACACGCGTGTTCTCCGGGTCGAGCATGTGCGGACTCACGATCTCGACCTCGAGCCGCTCGTCGTGCAGTGGCGAGGTGCCCGTGAGGCGCGTGCCGATGCGCGCGCGCCCGCCGGCCAGCAGGGCGAGCCCCACCCAGCCCTCGAGCTCGACCGAAGGGGTCGATGAGGTGATGTAGCCGAGGCTCGCGGTTGGGGCCTCGGGTGCCACGAGCTGCATCCCGTTGCGCAGGCGTCGCGTGCGGACGGCGGGACGCACGCCCACCAGCTGCAGCCGATCAGCCGCCTCGAGGGCGGGCCGCTGCGAAAGCACGCGACCGACGAAGTCGCCTTGCGGCTTCAGCATCCGCGCAAAGCCGAGGTCCGCCGCGCTGGTGTTGCCGTTGAGCTCCGCGCCCGTGACGTGGCCCTTCTCGATGCGCAGCGTGTTGAGGGCATCGAGTCCATAGGGCGAAATGCCGCAAGGCGTGCCGGCCTCGAGCACCGCCAACCAGATCCGCTCCGCCTCGCTTGCCGGCACCGCCAGCTCGTACGCGAGCTCGCCCGAGAAAGAGATGCGGAACAGCCGGCCAGCCACTCCAGCGATGGTGGCCTCACCGGCCGCCATGAAGGGAAAGGCCGCGTTCGACAGCTCACGCCCGCCAACCACGGCGCTGAGCACCGCGCGCGCGCGCGGGCCGGCCACGGCGAACTGTGCCCATTGGTCGCAGACGTCGGTGAGGAGCACATCGAGCTCGCGGCAGTTCGCCTGCAGTTGAAACTCCAGGTGCTCGAGCACCGCGGTGCTGTTGGCCGTGGTGGTGGTGACGAGGAAGTGCTCCGGGCCGAGCCGCGAGGTAGTGCCGTCATCGAAGACCATACCGTCCTCGCGCAGCATGATGCCGTAGCGCGCCCGCCCGATGGGCAGGCTCGAGAACGTGTTGGCGTAGACGAAATCGAGGAAGCGCGCCGCGTCCTTGCCGCGCACGTCGATCTTGCCGAGCGTCGAGACGTCGGTGATACCGACGGCGCGGCGCACGCTGCGCGCCTCCCCGAGCACCGCTTCCCAGCTGCTCGCGCGCGCGTACACGAGCGGCCGCAGCCACAGTCCCGTCGGCACGAAGGTGGCGCCGGCGCGCTCGTGCCAGTCGTGCAGCGCCACGCGCCGCTTCGGCTTGTAGTGCTCGCGCACCTCGCCGCCCGCGAGCGCCGCGAACGGCACCGGCTGCACATAGGGCCGTGCCTTCACCTGGCCAACCTCCGACAGGGGCACCCCGCGCGCCTCGGCGAGGACGGCGCTGCCGAGAAGTCCGCCGATCCGACCCTGGTCGGTCGCCATGGTGTGGGTCGTAAAGCGCTTCATGTGCTCGACGTGCTCGTAGCCCTCGCGATGGGCGAGGCGGACGTCGGCGCTGGTCACATCGTTCTGCAGGTCGACGAAGGCCCTGCCACGGCCGCTGACTTCCCATAGGGGGCTCATCGGTGTGGCCATCGCATCGGCTGGCAGCCCGGCGTCCTCGGCCTCGGCCGCCGCCGCGGCCGCCGCGGCGACTTCGCGGCCACGCAGCTCGGCCGCGATCGCCTGCCCCGCGAGGGCACCCTCGCGTGCCGCCGCGGCTAGCCCGAACACTCCGCGCGCCGCGCCGGCGACGCGCCCGACAGCCCCCGCAAGCTCCGGCACGAAGGCAGCGATGGATTCCTGCCAGGCGAGCGGCGAGCCGAGCTGAGTGGCGAGCGCGGCGGCGGGCGTGAAGCCGCCGGAAATCAGCAGACAGTCCGCGGCGAACTCCCGCTGACCGCCCTCGCCCGTGACGACCTGTACGGCACGCAGCGCGCCGCGTCCGCGCACGGCAGTGACGCGTGCGCCGCACAGCACGTCCACCCCGAGCTCGCGCGCGCGCTGCGCCGCATGCGAGGCGGGGCGCACGTCGGCAACACCCGCGGCGGTGATGCCGGCGGCGGCGAGCGCAAACAGCGCTTCGTAGGCCTCGTCGTTATTAATAAAGAATACCGGGCGGCGCCCCACCGCCACGCCATAGCGCCGCAGGTAAGCAAGCGCAGCACCGGCGAGCATCACCCCCGGGACGTCGTTTCCGGGGAAGGCGATCAGCCGCTCGATCGCTCCCGTGGCCAGGAGCACGCGTTGCGCCCGGATCACATGCAGCCGCTCGCGCAGGCCGCCGAACGCGGCACGCTCGGCGGCGCCGAGTACCTCGAGCGCCGCGAACACGCCGTGCCCATAGGCGCCCAGCACCGTGGTCCGCTCGAGGCAGCGCACGCCGGGGACCCGGACGAGCCCGGCGCGGCGGCGCTCGCGCCACGCCTGCCAGCGCGCATCGAGCAGCGTGCCGCCCCCCAGGGCGGCGTCCTGTTCGGCCAACAGCACGCGCAGGCCACTGGCGCCGAGGACGGCAGCGGCGGCGAGCCCCGCGGCTCCGGCACCGACGATGAGCACATCGGTATGTTCGTGCAGCGTTTCCGCAGCTTCCGCGTGCGCGCCGACGACCGGTGCGAGCACGCCCAGACCCGCCGCGCGGCGGATGAGTGGCTCGTAGAGACGCTCCCAGGCCCACCCGGGCGACATGAATGTCTTGTAGTAGAAGCCCGCGGGCAGAAAGCGTGACAGCCGATCGAGCGCGGCTCTGATATCGAACGCGAGCGATGGCCAGCGGTTCTGACTCACCGCCTCGAGTCCTTCGTGCAGCAGCAGCGTGGTCGCCAGCTGGTTCGGCTCGCGCCCGGACGCCGTCATGACGTCGACCAGCGCGCAGGGCTCCTCGGGGCCGGCGGTGATGATGCCGCGCGGGCGGTGGTACTTGAAGCTGCGGCCGATCAGCCGCTCGCCGCTCGCCAGCAGCGCCGAGGCGAGCGTGTCGCCCTCGAGTCCCTGAAAGATGCGGCCGTCGAAGCGGAACGTGACAGCGCGCCCGCCCGCTGTGAGGAGCCCGGCGACGACCCGTCCCGGTGCGGCGCTCACGGCGCGCAATCCTCGGGCAGGGGCGCCGGCTCCTCGGCTCGGCCTACCCAGCGGATCTCGTGCGACTGCGTGTGACGCAGGACCTTCAGCAGTTGTCGGCAGCCGGCCACGTGCAGCCACCATTCGAGGTGCCAGCCGCGCGGATTGGCGCGCTCGTAGACGTGGGCGCTGAAGGACGCCAGTCCGGCCTCGTGCGCCGGGCGCACGCGGCCGGCATCGCCGCGATAGCGAAACTCGCTCTCGTCGCGCGTGCCGCACCAGGGGCAATGAATACGCAGCATCCGGCGCCTTAAGGCTAATGCAGGTACGGATACGGGCCGATGCCGCGCTCGTCGCAGGTGCGCCCGGCGGCAAAGCGCGCCAGATCCAGGTGCGTCGCGACCGGGTGCGCTTCGCCGCGCGCGATCAGATGCGCCGTGGTCATGCCGCCGGCCGGAATGGCCTTGAAGCCGCCGTAGCACCAGCCGCCGTTGAAAATCAACCCCGCGAGCGGCGTCCTGGAAATGATCGGCGAGCCGTCCATGGTCATGTCCATGACGCCGCCCCATTGCCTGAGGATCTTCAGGCGCGCCACTCCGGGCAGCAGCGTCACTGCGGACGCGGCGACCTCCTCCGCCATCGGCAGGGTGCCGCGCTGCCCGTAGGTGTTGTAGCCGTCGATGGCGCCGCCGAATACCAGGCCGCCCTTGTCAGATTGGCTGACATAGAAGTGTCCGGCACCGTAGGTGAGGACGACATCGAGCACGGGCTTGATACCCTCGGTGACGAACGCCTGCAGCACGTGGCTCTCGATCGGCAGCGTGAGTCCCGCCATGGCCGCGAGCACCGAAGAGTGGCCGGCGACGGCGAGGCACACGATCTCGGCCGCGATCGGGCCGCGCGTGGTCTCCACCCCGGTGATGCGCGCCCCCTCGCGGCGCAGCCCGGTCACCTCGCAATGCTCGATGATATCGACGCCGGCCTCGGAGGCACCGCGCGCATAGCCCCAGGCGACGGCGTCGTGACGCACCGTCCCGCCGCGCGGCTGCAGGAAGCCTCCCAACACCGGGTAGCGGCCGTTGTCGAGGTCGACGAGGGGCACGAGCGAGCGCACCTCATCGCGGCTCACCGCCTCGGCGTCCACCCCCAACAGGCGCATCTGGTTCGCGCGCCGCGTCATGAGGTCGCGCTGCGCCTCGGTATGAAACAGGTTGAGCGTGCCGCGCTGGCTCACCATGGCGTTGAAGTTGAGACGGCGCTCCAGCCCCTCCCACAGCTTGAGCGAAAACTCGTAGAAGCGGATGTTGTCGGGGAGAAAGTAGTTGGAGCGGATGATGGTGGTGTTGCGCCCGACGTTGCCGAGACCAATCGGACCGCGCTCCACCACGGCGACGTCGCGGATGCCGTATTCGGTGGCCAGATAGTAGGCGGTGGCCAGCCCGTGACCGCCGCCACCCACGATGACGACCCGGTAGCCGGCGCGGGGCTCGGCCTTCGCCCAGGCGCGCGACCAGCCACGTTGGCCGGTGACACCCTCGCGCAGCAGCCGCCAGAACGAATAGCGGCCGCTCGAGGCGCGGGAACTGCGCGCGCGCGGAGCGCGGNNACGACAATCGACAACGTGTAATCGTGGGGGTTCTTAAGTCACTGTGCCTGCTACTGGCGCTCGCGCTTGGCGCGCTGCCGCCTGCACAAGCGGCGGTGGTGGTCTCCTCCAAGCTCTCGAGCGAGTCGGCCATGCTCGGGCAGATGATCCGCCTGCTCTTGAATGCGCACCACATCCCCACCGTGGACCGCACCAAAATCGGCGCGACCCCGGTAGTGCGCAAGGCACTCCTGACCGGCGAGATCGACCTGTACGTGGAGTACACCGGCAACGCCGGCTTCTTCTTCAACGACGCCGCCAACCCGGCCTGGAAGGACCTCGCGCAGGGCTACGCGCTTGGCGCGCGGCTCGACTACGCCGCGAATCACATCGTATGGCTGACGCCCGCGCGCGCCAGCAACGCCTGGGCGCTCGCCGTACGCCAGGACGTGGCCGCAGCGAACCATCTGCGCACCCTGAGTGATTTCGGCCGCTGGGTGCGGGGCGGTGGTCCGGCGGTGCTCGCCTGCTCGGCGGAGTTCGCCAACGCCGGCGCCCTGCGCTCGCTGGAGCGAACCTACGACTTCACGCTGCGCTCCGAGCAGCTGATCGTGCTCGCAGGAGGCGAGACCGCGGCCACCATCGCCGCTGCCGCCGCCGGCACCAACGACACCAACACCGCGATGGTGTACGGCACCGACGGCGGCATCGTGGCCGCTAAGCTGCGCATGCTCGAGGACGACCGCCACGATCAGCCGATCTACGCACCGGTCCCCATCGTCCGCGAGGCGGTGCTGAAGCAGTACCCGCAGATCGCGCCCGTGGTGAAACCGCTGATGGAGAGTTTCAGCCGCGAGACCCTGCAGCAGCTCAACGCGCGCGTGCAGATCGATGGCGAGGCCGAGGAGGCGGTGGCCGAGGAATACCTCCGCGCGCAGGGGTTTGTGCGGTGAGGGCCGATCGTCTCGGGGCGCTGCTGAGCGCGGCGGGAACCACGGCGCTCCTCACCCTGCCCTTCGTCGTCTTCAAGGCCAACCGCATCGTACCGGGTACGCCGCAGACCTTAAGCGACGTACTGCCCGCCTGGGCGGCCTTCAGTTGCTACGCGCTGCTGCTCGCCGTCGCGGCGGTGGCGCTGTGCGTGGCCAACCCGCGGCTGCGGCTTCTCGCCGCGCTCGCCGGCGTCGTGGTGGCCGCACTCGCCGTCGCCGCGGCCGGCAACGCGCTCACCCCGCCGGGCAACAACGTAGTGCGGGTCGCACCCGGGGCGGCCTGGTGGATTCTCAGCGTATGCCTGGGACTCCTCGCCACCGATGCCATCACGCGGCTGCGTCCGGGTCCGGGCCGGCGGGTGCTGCTGCTCGTGGCAGCGCTGGCGCTCGCGGTGCTTGCGATCGCGCACGGCACCTTCGATCACCTGTCGATCATGCGCGAATACGCCGTCAATGCCACGCGCTTTGCGCACGAAGGCGCGCGGCACGTCGCGCTCGCAGCCGGCTCGCTCGGCGCCGCGCTCGTGGCCGGGCTGCCGCTCGGCATCCTCTGCTATCGGGTGCCGCGCCTGCGCGCCGCCGTGCTCGGCACGCTCAACCTCATCCAGACGATCCCAGGAATTGCGCTCTTTGGCATGCTGATGGCGCCGCTCGGGGCACTGGCCGCTGCCGTGCCGCTCGCCGCGCAGCTCGGGATCCGCGGCATCGGCGCGGCGCCGGCCGTGGTGGCGCTGTTCCTGTACTCGCTGCTGCCGATCGTCGCCAACACGGTCGCGGGCCTCAAACGCGTGCCGCGCGCCACGGTCGATGCGGCGCAGGGCATGGGGATGACCAGCGCCCAGGTGCTGACCCGGATCGAGCTGCCGCTCGCGCTGCCAGTCATCCTCACCGGTGTGCGGATCGTGCTGGTGCAGAACATCGGCATGGTGACCGTGGCCGCGCTCATCGGCGGGGGTGGCCTCGGCACCTTTGTCTTCCAGGGCATCGGCCAGACGGCGATCGACCTGGTGCTGCTCGGAGCGATCCCGATCGTGGTACTCGCGTTCAGCGCCGCGGTGGTGCTCGATGCGTTGGCCGAAGTCATGGAGCGCGCGCCCGCATGATCACCATCGAGAATCTCACCAAGCGCTACGGCGCCACCACCGTGGTTGACGGCGTGTCCATGCAGATCCCGCGCAACTCCCTCACCGTGATCGTCGGCACCTCGGGCTCGGGGAAGTCGCCGCTGCTGCGCATGGTGAATCGCCTGGTGGAGCCGAGCAGCGGCCGCGTGCTCCTCGATGGCAGCGACACGCGCGCGGAGGCCCCGCATCTGCTGCGCCGGCGCATCGGCTACGCGATCCAGGGCCACGGCCTGTTTCCGCACCGCACGGTGACCGAGAACATCGCCACTGTGCCGCGTCTCATGGGCTGGGACGCGGCGCGCATCGAGGCGCGGGTCACCGAACTCCTCGAGGCATTTGCGCTCGATCCCGCCACCTTCGCCGGACAGTTTCCGCATCAGCTCTCCGGCGGTCAGCAGCAGCGCGTCGGCGTGGCGCGCGCACTCGCGGCCGAGCCGCAGCTGCTGCTCATGGACGAGCCCTTCGCGGCGCTCGACGAGATCACCCGNNGCAGACCCCCTGGTGTCGCGCATGACCGGCCTCGCCGATCGCGCCATGCGCCTGCTATCACTCAGCACCGCCGGCGAGGCGGCACTGCCCGGAACGGTTGACGGTCCGGAGGTCGCCGCGAGCGCGACGTTGCGCGATGTGCTGAGTGAGCTCATGTGGCGCGGGGTAAACGCGGCCCGCGTGACCGAGGCCGATGGCACGGCGCGCGGACACCTCACCGTCGC
>PLEC01000095.1 GCA_003136935.1 Gammaproteobacteria bacterium | reverse complement strand
CCGTCCCAGGTCTCGGCAACCACCGGCAGCGACCACCACGACTCCGTGGCATCCGCCGGTCCGTGCGCCACGCGCCAGGCGATGACCGCGTCGCGCACCACGCCCACGCTGTGGGTATTCGTGATCATCACCGGCCCTTCCAGAAAGCCCGATTCCTCCACCCAGGTCGTCCCGGTCATCTCGCCGTTGCCGTTCTGCGCGTACCAGCCGGCGAAGGAAAAGCGCTGTATGGAGGCGGCGCCACGCGGCAGAACGGCGGTGACACCAGTACGGACCGGTCCCTTGCCGACTACGAGCTTGCCGCTGCCGGTGATGAGGGTCGTATGGCCAACCAGGACGCCGTCGACGTCGGTGATCGCATTCAGCGGGCCGGGCGTGCCGTCGAACGGCACCCCCAGGTCACGGGCGCGCGGACGCGACTTCGCGGCGTCCGGGCCGCTGCCCGCGGCGCTCGCGATGGACGCAAAGAGCACGAGTGCCAGGAGAGCCATGGGCGTACGCGGCATGAGGTTTCTCTGGTGCGTCAAGCCGTCAGCGTGACGCGCTGCATGCGAGCGTACCACCAGTAGACGGGCACACCTGCGCCGCTCAACGCGAGCGCCCACAGCAGCGGCTTGGCGCCAACTCCAATGAAGATCCACACGCAATAGAGCGTCGCGAGAAGCGCGGCCGCGAACCAGCGTGCCTCGCGCGGCCCCGGGTGGGGGATTTGACCGCGCCGCCACAGCACCAGCACCGCTAGCGAACAGGCGAGATACATCGGCAGGTTGGCGGCGGTGGAGATGACGATGAGTAACGTGAACGCGCCCGCCATCGACTCGTCGTAGTTCATCAACACCATGGCGCTCGCGATGATCCCAGTCAGGATGAACGCGCGCGCGGGCGCGCCGCGTGAATTCACCTTGCCCAGGGCGGCCGGAAAGCCGCCATGCCGGGCGCAGCTCTGGGTGATCTCCCCCGCCACCAGCGTCCAGCCGTTCAGTGTCCCGAGGCCGCTGACGATCACGAACGCCGCCAGCAGCTTGCCGTAACCGTCACCCAGAAAGCGCGCAAACAGGTCCGCGAATGGTGCGCTCGAGGCGGCGAGCTGTGCCTGCGGGATGAGGAGCATCGGCACGCCTGAAATGCACAGGTAGATGAGCGCGACGATGAGGGTCCCGGCGAAGGTGGCGCGCGGAATGGTGCGCCCGGGATCCCGAACCTTACCGGCCGGGACCGCCGCGCATTCGATACCCAGCATGGCAAACAGCGCGATGCTCGAGGCGCCGAGCACTGCCGCGAGTGATGCGGGCGTTGCCGGCAGGTGCACGGCTTGTGTGGCGTGGCGTGCGAGCAGCACCCAGGCGCCGAGCGCGATGATGCCGGCCTGCGGCACGAGCTTGAGCGCGGTCGTGATTACCTGTACCCAGCCGGCGGTGCGCACGCCGCGCAGATTGATCAACACGAATCCCCACAGCAGTGACACGGCAGTCACCGCGGCGAGCCAGCGATGCCCATTCAGCAGCGGGAAAAAAACCGCCAGGTAGCCCACCACGGCGATGGCGAGCGCCGCATTGCCGATCCAGACGGCGATCCAGTAGCACCAGAGCGTGACAAACGCGACCTGATTGCCGAACGCACGACAGGCGTACGCGTACGGTCCGTCGTCGCCCGGAAAGGAGCGGGCCATGCCCGCGAATACCCAGGCCACGCACAGGCAGCCGCCGGCCGTGACCAGCCACGCTGTCAACGCGTTCAGGCCGTACGGCGCGAGGATCGCCGGCAGGAGGAAGATGCTCATGCCGAGGGTGTTGCCCACGACCAGGGCCGTACACATCAGTAGGCCCAGGGCCCGAGGTTCTCCGCTCGTTACGCTCACGCTAGCTGCGTTCCTCAACTCACGCCCAAGGCTTCAGTCAGCGCAGTCTCGATGAGTCCCATGGCTTCATCGACGTGCCCACGGTTGATCATGAGCGGCGGAATGAAGCGCACGGTGCTCGCACCGCACGACAGCAGCAGCAGGCCGTTGTGGAATGCGCGGGTCAGCACGGCCTCGCACAGCGCCCTGGCGGGCGCCCGCGTCGAGCGGTCCGTCACCAGCTCCATTCCGATCATGAGTCCCTTGCCCCGCACCTCGCCGATGCAGTCGAAGCGCTGCTGCAGCTGCCGCAGCCGCCCGAAAAAATACTCACCGACGCTGGCGGCGTTGGCCGCGTATTCGTGTTCCACCAGTTCGAGGGTGGCGAGGGCCGCCGCGCAACACAGCGGATTGCCACCGAAGGTGTTGCCATGCGCACCGCGCTTCCACTTCTCCATGTGCGTGCGGCGCGCCACGACCAGGCCGATCGGCAGCCCGGAGCCCAGGCCCTTGGCGAGCGTCATGATGTCAGGCGCCACGCCCCAATGCTGGCTGGCAAACATCTTGCCGGTGCGGCCGATACCGCATTGCACCTCGTCGAAGATGAGAAGAATTCCGTGCCGGTCGCACAGCTGCCTCAGGCCCGGCAGGAAGCTGTCCGGGGGCACGAGATATCCGCCTTCGCCCTGGATGGGCTCGACGAGGATTGCGGCGACCTCGCTGGCCGGCACGTTGCTCTGGAACAGGACGTTTTCGATGTAATCGATGACGGCCTTACCCTGATCGGAGCCGGCGAGGAGTGGACGATAGGGGTTGGGGTAGGGCACGTGGGTAACGCCCGGCATGGTCGGGAAGAATCCGGCCTGTTGGGTGTACTTACTGGAGGTGAACGCGAGTGAGCCCATCGAGCGGCCGTGAAAACCGCCGAGGAATGCGATGAATCGCGGTCGCCCGGTCACGTAGCGTGCGAGCTTGAGCGCACCCTCGACCGATTCGGTGCCGCTTTGACAGACGAGCACTTGCGCCGGCTCGCGCAGCGGATCCAGGGCGTTGATCTTTTCCGCCAGTCGCGTCATGCGCTCGTGCCAATAGTCGGACGAGATGTGCAGGAAATCATCCGCCGCGTCCTTGATGGCCTGCACGACCTGCGGGTGCGCGTGACCGGTGCTGCAGACGCCAATACCACTCATGAAGTCAAGAAAGCGGTTGCCATCCACGTCCCACGCCTCGACGCCGCGGCCACGGGCCATCACGAACGGATAGTCACGCGGATAGGACGGGGTTGTGACGGGCCGGTCGCGCGCGAGCAGTGCCTGCGCCTTGGGGCCGGGCAGCGGGGTGCGAATGTGGGGTGCGGGCATGTCGGAATCCTCAGCGTCGATGAGTCACGAGGGGAGTGTGATGCGAACCGGGCAGGCGTGCGCGTGACGGGTGCGAGCCAGCAGATCCCGCAAAGTCGCAAGCTCGGCAGGCTGCGGGATCGGCAGAGTCTCCAGCGCCTCGGCCACCTGCAGTGGCCAGCCAGTCGCTGCACGCGCGGCGTCAACGCTCACACCCGGATACAGCGCGCTCAATTGCAGCTCCTCCGTCTGCGGATGGGGTCGCAGTACACCAAAGTCAGTAATCACGGCCCGTGGCCCCGCGCCGGGAAAGCCGCTGGCCCGACGCGCACCCGAACCCGCCAGATACCCGCACGAGGTGCGAAAATCCAGTTGCGGCACGAAGCTGCGGGGCGACTGTTTCATCACGACCAGCACTTCACGCGCATGGGCCGCGATTTCCGCCGCACCACCGGCCCCCGGCAAACGCACGCTCGGGCGCGCGTAGTCACCGATGACGGTGCTGTTGAGATTGCCGAAGCGATCGATCTGCGCCGCGCCGAGAAAGCCCACATCGACGCGGCCACGCTGCAGGTAGTGCGCGAAGATTTCCGGCAGTGACACGACGCAGGTCGCGGTCTCGGCGAGCTCGCCGTCGCCGATCGAGAGCGGGATGTGAAACGGCTTNNAGATTGCAGGCGGCACTCGGCAAGCCGATGCCGACGAAACACACCGCGCCGTCGCGCAGCTGCCGGGCGGCGGTCACGGTCATGATTTCGTCGCGGCTGTAGTCCGCTGGGTTCATGCGGCCACCCCCAGCGCACGCAGGAGGCCGGCGTGGTCGGGTACCTCCAGTACATGTCGCCGCATCCACCCCAGGAACTCGCCGCGGTCGCGCGCGATCTCATCCCAGGTGCGATAGAAGGCGTTGTCGCGCGGGTAGTAGCCCTGGGCGTAGGAGGGGTACGCGCCGCCCGGGACGATGCTGGCGGCGGTAATGATCCAGGACGGCAGCACGACCGCGTTCATATCCGCCCGCAGGGACTCGACCCGCTCCTCGACGGTTACCAGCACGCACCGCGCTGCCATGGCCGCCTCTTTCGCCGCGCCGATGATGCCGCGGATCAGCAC
>PLEC01000140.1 GCA_003136935.1 Gammaproteobacteria bacterium | reverse complement strand
AAGACTGGATCCGTGCCGGTCGTCTCGCCGTCAATGGAGAAGTCGCCGCCCTCGGCGGTCGCGTCGGCCCCCACGACCAGGTGCGGCTCGATGGGCGGCTGGTTCGCTCGCGCGCCGGCGCGGGCGAGGCGCACGCGTTTGTGTGTCACCGCTCCCCGGGTGAACCTCTGGCGGCCCCCGGGGCGAGCGGCGGCGACCCGCAAGCCGCGTCGGCGCGGCCGGCGCTGCTGCAGCGCCTGCCCCGGCGTGCGGGCCGGCGCTTCATCGCCGTGAGCCCGATGCCGCGCGTGGACGGAGGACTTGAGCTCGTGACCGCCGACGGGGAGCTCGCGCTGCGCCTGCAGCGCGGCGTGCGCAACCTGCTTTGCGAGTTCGGCGTGCGCGTGCGCGGCGAGCTCAACGAAACTCAGCTCGAGGCGGTACTCGCGGGCACGCTCGACAGCGGTGCACAGCTGCAGGTCGAGCGCTGCGCAGCGGCGGGGGGCGAGGGCGCCAATCGCTGGTACACGCTCGTGGCGCGCGGCGCGAGCGGCAAGGAAGTGCGGCAATTATTCGAGCGCCAGGGCGCGCTCGTCAGTCGCGTGATGCGTACGCATTTCGGCCCGGTGACGCTCGAGCGTTCCCTCGGCCGTGGTCAGTTTCGCGAGCTCAGCGCGTCTGAGCTCGCGGCGCTGCTGCCCGGGCCG
The DNA here is from genome assembly GCA_003136935.1 of Gammaproteobacteria bacterium. Taxonomy (GTDB): domain Bacteria; phylum Pseudomonadota; class Gammaproteobacteria; order Steroidobacterales; family Steroidobacteraceae; genus 13-2-20CM-66-19. The sequence goes on along the minus strand of PLEC01000140.1, from coordinate 33,254 downwards.
GCCGTGGCAGAGGCCGGCTGAGCGTCGAACGCCCGGCCGGTGACGCCGCGGCTCGCGGGACCCAGGAGCGCGAGGTACGGCGCGGTGAGCGCCGTGGGCAGGGGCAGCGTCTCCAGATCCTCGGCGGGGTACGCCTGACGGCGCATGGCGGTGCGCGCGCGCCCGGGATTCAGGGTGTTGACGCGCACCTGACTGATGCCTTCCAGCTCCGCCGCTAACACCTGCGACAACCCTTCGATGGCGAACTTCGACACGGCATACGCGCCCCAGTAGGCGCGGCCCTCGCGTCCCACGGCGCTGGCGGTGAATACGACTGAAGCGTCGGCGGACTTTTTCAGCGCCGGCAGCAACACCTGGGTGAGGGCGAACGCGGCAGTGAGGTTGACGTGCAATACGCGGCACCAGGTCGGCACGTCGTAGTGCTCGATGGGCGTGAGGGTCCCGAGCACCCCGGCGTTATGCAGCAGTCCGTCGAGACGACCGTAACGTTCCAGCAGCGCATCGGCGAGCTGGTCGTAGTCGCGCGCCAGTGCCTTTTCGAGGTCGAGGACGGCGATGCTGGCCTGCGGCGCGCCGCTGGCGGTGATTTGGGCGTGCACCACCTCGAGCTTTTTGGCGTCGCGCCCGATGAGTACCACCTCGGCCGCGTGCTGCGCACAGGCGAGCGCAACGGCGTGGCCGATGCCGCTGCTCGCGCCGGTGATGGCGATGACCCGGCCGGCGAGTTCATCGGCACGGGCGCTGTGGGCGCGCGGATCAAATGGGCCGCTCAAGCTCGCAATCCTCCTTAAAGTGTAAAACGCCCGGCGGTGGCGCGCCGTGCGGCACTCCATGCCCACCAGGAATCCTGTGGCCGATAATGGTCGCGGGTGGGATGGTCGCGCGGGTCGAGCGCCCGAGGCAAGGCGCGCTCGCAGCGTCGCGACTGCGCCGCCGCGAGCCGCACCCATACCAGAATCCCGCGCAGCGCCGGCTGAGCGTGGCGCGGCAGTTCGCCCACGGCCACCGCGAGTTGCGCGCGCAGCTGCTGCTGGCGGGTACGCAGCGCTGCTGCGAGTGGTGCGGGCCACGGCGGGTGCGCGAGTTGTTCGGGGGCAGCCTGCGCGGCCGCAAGGTCGGCGAGGCTCACGCGTACGCGCCCGCGAGTCGCATCGCCTGCGAGGTTCGCCAGGAGGTCTATTTCACACAGCGCGGCGCCGAATTTCCTGGCACTGGGGATCGTGGCGGCCCCCGTCACACCTGAGCGCGCGTCCGCGTCGGCCGCGGCAGCGAGTTGCATCAGGGGCGTGATCATGGCGTCCGCCCAGCGGTCGCAATAGGCGTTGAGCTGCGCGCGGGTCTCAAAGGTCGCCGCGGCGAGATCCCAGGTGGCGGTGTCAACGAATCCGGAAATTCCCGTGGGCGCGCTGAGGCCGAAGCTGGCGAAGCTCGCAGCAAGTGCCTGGGTAAGCGGGTGTGTCGGGCGCCCCTGCGCCGCACGCGCACATTCTTCGCGCCACCACGCGAGCCGCGCGTGCGCGACCTCGTGATCGAGCCGTGAGTTAAGGCTCGCGGCGATTTGCGCCTCAATGGCGCACAGGGCTGCGAATGCAGTGCGCTGCGCCACCGGGGTGTAGAGCGACACGAGCGTCCGCGTGGGCGGCAGCTCAGGCCTTGTGGGCATTCGGGGATTCGACCGCGGCCGGCGCGCTGCTGGTGCGAGCCAGCTGCGTCACCTGTTCTATTTCCGCAAGCGGCGCGTCCGCGGTCACCCCGAGCTCATTGAAGCGCCGCGCCTGCGACATCACCTGGCGCTCGAGTGAGCCGACCGCGGCGTTGTAGGCCTCGACGGCACCGCCGAGGCGCTGGCCCATGCGGCCGAGGTGCCCGCCGAAGGTACTCAGTCGCCGGTACAGTTCCTGGCCCAGATCACGGATGAGCGCCGCGTTGTGCGCCACGGCGGACTGGCGCCAGCCGTACGCGACGGTCTTCAGGAGCGCGATGAGCGTCGAGGGCGTGGCGATGATGACGTTCTGTGCGAGCGCGATTTCGAGCAGCTGCGGGCGCTCGGCCAGCGCGACCGAGAGGAACTGGTCTCCCGGGAGAAACAGGACGGCGAACTCGGGGCTGTGGTCGAACTGTGCCCAGTAGCTCTTGGAGGCGAGTTCGCGCACGCGCGCCTCCACCTGCTGGGCGTGACGTTTCAGCGCCTGCTGCCGCTCCTCTTCGGTGTCGGCATCGATCGCGCTCAGGTAGGCCTCGAACGGCGTCTTGGCATCGATGACCAGGTCGCGCGCTTCCGGCATGTGCACCACGAGGTCCGGGCGCAGCGCGCCGTCCTCCCCGGCCACCTGAGGCTGCTCGGAGAAGTCGCAGTGTTCGGAGAGTCCTGCGAGTTCCACGAGGCGGCGCAGGGTGAGTTCCCCCCAGCGTCCGCGCACCTCCGGGCGGCGCAACGCCGTGACGAGGTTGCGCGTCTCTTTCTGTAACTGCACCTGGCCGCCGGCGAGCGTCTCGATCTGGGTGCGCAGCGCGCCGAACGTGTCACGGCGCTCGCGTTCTATGGTCTGCACCTGCTCCTCGGTGCGCTGCAGCGCGCTGCGCAGCGGCTCCACCAGCGCTGCAATGGCCGTCTCGCGCTCCTTGAGCGCACCCTGGGCGAGTGCCTGATCGCGGCCGAGTGCCTCGCGCGCCAGCCGCAGAAAAAGTTCGCTGTTGCTGCGCAGCGTGGCACCGGCAATGGAATCAAACGCCACCCGCAGGCGCGTCTCGGACTGCTCGAGCAGGTCCACGCGCTCCTTGTCCTGCAGGAGGCTCCCCTCCAGGCGGGTCTGAGCCTCGACCAGCGCGATGCGCAGCCCCTCGATGCGCTGCGCGGCGCGGATATGCCCCACCAGCATGCCGAGCACGGCACCGGCCAGGAGCGCCGCGAGGGCGACCGCGAGGATGAGGAGTGTGCTCATGACGGCGCGCGCGCACCCGATGCGGGGCGTGTGAAGTACGCCAGGTAGTTCACATCCACGTCGCGGGTGAGTGAGGCGTGTCCGGTGACGGGGTTCAATGCGATACCCGCGAGCGCTTCCAGGGTGAGTCCGGCGCTCCTCGCCCAGCTCGCCAGTTCCGCCGGCCGAATGAGCTTTTCGTACTCGTGGGTGCCGCGCGGTAGCAGCTTCGCGAGGTACTCCGCGCCGACGATGGCGAGCAGAAACGACTTCAGGTTGCGGTTGAGAGTGGACACGAACAGCGCGCCGCCCGGGCGCGTGAGGCCTGCCAGGGTCGCCACCATGCGCTGAGGTTCCGGCACGTGCTCGAGCATTTCCATGCAGGTGACGACGTCAAATGCGCCGGCAGCGCTCGCGTGCAGTTCCTCCGCCGCGGCGACGCGGTAGTCGATGCCCAGGCCCGATTCCGCGGCGTGCAGGCGCGCCACCTCGATCATGCCCGGGGCGAGATCAATCGCGGTCACCTGCGCGCCGGCGCGCGCCAGCGCTTCAGCCAGCAGTCCCCCGCCGCAGCCGACATCCAGGAGCCGCGCGCCGGGGAGCCTCGTGTGCCCGGCGATAAACTGCGAGCGCACCGGGTTAAGCAGGTGCAGGGGACGGAACTCCCCCCGCACGTCCCAGAAGCGCGCCGCCAGTGCGTCGAACTTGCGCAGCTCGTCCTGGTCGGCATTCGCGGCACTGGCGGTGTGGGTGCTGGACATCGTGCGCAGTATATCGGCAGCTGGAGCGCACGCGCCCCTGAAGCCCGCCGGTGACTGCGGCGCTTCATGATAAACTTCGTGTTTAACTCTGGTTCCCCCGTAAATGGCTGATATCGCCCGCGAAGTCCTGCCCGTCAGTCTCGAAGAGGAGATGCGCAACTCCTACCTCGACTACGCCATGAGTGTCATCGTCGGGCGCGCGCTCCCCGACGTACGCGACGGCCTGAAGCCGGTGCACCGGCGCGTGCTTTACGCCATGCGCGAACTGGGCACCGACTGGAACAAGCCTTACAAGAAGTCCGCGCGCGTGGTCGGGGATGTCATCGGTAAGTACCACCCGCACGGGGATACCGCGGTATACGACACCATGGTGCGCATGGCGCAGTCGTTTTCCATGCGCTATCTGCTGGTCGACGGCCAGGGCAATTTCGGGTCTGTCGACGGCGATATGCCGGCGGCCATGCGCTACACCGAAGTGCGCATGTCGCGTATTGCGAGCGAGCTGCTCGCGGATATCGAAAAGGACACGGTCGACTTCACCCCCAACTACGACGAATCCGAGCACGAGCCCTCGGTGTTGCCGTCGCGGGTGCCGAACCTGCTGATCAATGGGCAGACCGGGATCGCGGTCGGCATGGCGACCAATATTCCGCCGCACAATCTCACCGAGACGGTGAACGCGTGCCTGGCGCTGCTGGATGATCCGGCGGTACCGCTGGCGACGCTCATGCAGCACATGCCGGGTCCGGACTTCCCCACCGGCGGCATCATCAACGGCGCCCAGGAAATTGCCACCGCCTACCGCACCGGCCGCGGGCGGCTGTCGGTGCGCGCGCGCGTCACCATCGAGCAAGTCGGCAAGGGCGATCGCCAGGCGATCGTGGTCACCGAGCTTCCCTTCCAGGTCAACAAGGCACGCCTCATCGAGCGTATCGCGCAGCTGGTGCGCGAGAAGCTCATCGACGGCATTGCCAGTGATGGCCTGCGCGATGAGTCCGACAAGGACGGCATGCGCGTCGTCATCGAGTTGAAGCGCGGCGAAGTCACCGAGATCGTCCTCAACAACCTGTATGCGCAGACGCCGATGGAAACGGTGTTTGGCATCAACATGGTGGCGCTGCAGGACGGGCAGCCCAAGCTGATGTCGCTCAAGGAGATGCTGGAGGCTTTCATCCGGCATCGCCGCGAGGTGGTCACGCGGCGCACCATTTACGATCTCGCCAAGGCGCGCGAACGGGCCCACATCCTCGAGGGCCTGGCGGTCGCGCTCACAAACATCGACCCGGTGATCGCGCTCATCAAGGCGGCCGCCTCGCCCGCCGAGGCGCGCACGGGACTCGTGGCACGCGTCTGGGCACCGGGCGTGGTGACGCAGCTGCTGGAGCGCGCCGGCGCCATTTCCACGCGCCCGCAGGACCTGGCTGCCGAATTCGGCCTGAAGGCCGACGGCTATCACCTCTCGGAAGTGCAGGCGCAGGCGATCCTCGACATGCGCCTGCATCGTCTGACGGGACTCGAGCAGGACAAGATCATTGCCGAGTATCGCGAGCTGCTGCAGAACATCAGCGACTTGAGCGACATCCTCGGCCGTCCCGAGCGCCTCACTCAGGTGGTGCGTGCCGAGCTCCTCGAAGTGCGCGAGGCCTATGGTGATGCGCGCCGCACCGAGATCAACCGCGATCACCTCGATCTCACCACCGAGGATCTCATCGAGCCGCAGGACGTGGTGGTGACGCTCTCGCACGCCGGCTATGCGAAGTCGCAGCCGCTCACCGAGTACCAGACGCAGCGGCGCGGTGGGCGCGGCAAGACCGCGACCGCCGTCAAGGACGAGGATTTCGTCGAGAAGCTGTTCGTCGCGCATACGCACGACACCGTGTTGTGCTTCTCCAACCGCGGCAAGGTGTATTGGCTCAAGGTCTACGAGTTGCCGCAGGCCGGCCGCGGTGCGCGCGGCAAGCCGATGGTGAATCTGCTGCCGCTCGGGGAGGGCGAAAAGATCAACGCGCTGCTGCCCGTGAAGCAGTACGACGAGCAGCACTTCGTATTCATGGCGACCCGCGCCGGCACCGTGAAGAAAACCCCGCTGGCGTCGTTCTCGCGACCGCGTTCCACCGGCATTATCGCCGTGGACCTGGTGGACAACGACCGGCTGGTCGGGGTGGCCATTACCGACGGCGAGCGCGAAGTGGTACTGGTTTCCAGCGGCGGCAAGGCCATCCGCTTCCATGAAAGTGAAGTGCGCCACATGGGGCGCGAGGCGGCGGGCGTGCGCGGCATCCGCTTAGGCGCCGAGCAGTCCCTGATCGCCCTCATCGTGGTCGGCGACGGGCACGTGCTGACGGCTTCGGCGAGTGGTTACGGCAAGCTCACGCCGCTCGCGGATTTTCCGCCCCATGGCCGCGGCGGCCAGGGCGTGATCGCGCTGCAGACCTCGGACCGCAACGGTGACACCGTCGCCGCGCTGCAGGTCATGGCCGGGCAGGAAATCATGCTCATCAGCTCGACCGGCACGCTGGTGCGCACCGCGGTGGAGGGAATTTCGGTGCAGGGGCGCAACACCCAGGGCGTGAGACTCATCCGCCTGGGAGAAGGTGAGCGCCTGGTCGGGATCGAGCGCATCGAGAGCCTGGAGGCGTGCGAGGTTGACGCCGAAGAGGGCACTGCGGCCGGGGAAGCGCCCGCTGCCGATGAGCCGCCGGTGGTTGAGCCTTAAACCGAAAAGTTCTTACCGCGGTAGCCGCGGTCGTTGTTAAGATCGGTGCACTTCCCGTGGTTTTAACGACCCAATAAGGGTGTTCGTGCGCGTATTTAATTTCGCCGCAGGGCCGGCCGCGTTGCCCGCCCCGGTGTTGGAACAGGCCCGTGACGAACTGCTCGACTGGCGCGGCTCGGGCATGTCGGTCATGGAAATCAGCCATCGCAGCAAGGCCTTCATGGGCGTGGCTGAGGAGGCCGAAGCGCTGCTGCGGGAGCTCCTGAGTGTCCCGGCAAACTACCAGGTGCTGTTCCTGCAGGGTGGCGCCACCGGCCAGTTCGCCGCCATCGCGCTGAACCTGGCGCGCGCGGACTCCACCGTTGACTATCTGAACACCGGTGCGTGGTCGAAAAAAGCCATCGGCGAGGCCAGGCGCCTCGTTGGCAGAGTCAATGTCGCCGCCGATGAAGCCGCCTCCAGCTACACGACCGTCCCGGATCCCGCGATTCTGCAGCTCAGCGCGGATGCGGCCTACCTGCACTACACGCCGAACGAAACCATCGGTGGCGTGGAATTTCCCTACGTGCCGGCAAGCGGCGCGGTGCCGCTGGTGGCCGACATGTCCTCGACCATCCTGTCGCGGCCGATCGAGGTGGCAAAATTCGGGCTCATCTACGCCGGCGCGCAGAAAAACATCGGGCCGGCGGGCCTTACGGTGGTGATCGTGCGCGGGGATCTCATCGGCAAGGCACGTGCCGGTGTCCCCGCGGTGTGGGACTACAAGGCAATGGCGGATGAGGGCTCGATGCTCAACACGCCGCCGACGTTCTCCTGGTACTGCGCGGGCCTCGTGTTCCGCTGGATGAAGGCGCAAGGCGGGCTCGCCGCGATCGGCGCGCGCAACCGCGCCAAGGCGCAACTGCTTTACGGCGCGATCGACGGCTCGGGCTTTTACTCCAACCCGGTGGCCGTGCCGTGCCGTTCGTGGATGAACGTGCCGTTCACACTGCGTGACCCGTCACTCGATAAGACATTTCTCGCCGAGGCGCAGGCCGCCGGGCTCACCAATCTCGCCGGCCACCGCTCGGTGGGTGGCATGCGCGCCAGCATCTACAACGCCATGCCGCTCGAGGGCGTGACCGCGCTGGTTGCGTTCATGCAGGAATTCCAGCGCCGGCACGGCTGATTCCCATGACCTACCGCATCCTTACACTCAACAACATCAGTGCCAGGGGGCTGGCGCGGCTGCCGCGCGAGCGCTACGAGATCGGCAACGACCTGGCGGACCCGGATGCGATCCTGCTGCGCTCCGCCGACATGCATACGGCTGCCGTGGCCGCGAGCGTGCGCGCGGTGGGGCGCGCGGGCGCCGGCGTCAACAACATTCCGGTCGCGGACCTAAGCCGCCGCGGCATCCCGGTGTTCAACACCCCCGGCGCCAACGCCAACGCGGTCAAGGAACTGGTGCTGGCGGGCCTGTTGCTCGCCGCCCGTAACCTGGGTCCCGCGTGGCTGTTCGCCCGCTCTCTGACCGGCGACGATGAGGCGATCGACGCGGCGGTGGAGAAGGGCAAGAAGGCCTTCGTGGGCTTTGAACTCCCGGGGCGCACACTCGGAGTGGTGGGCCTGGGTGCGATCGGGGTGGAAGTCGCGAATTCCGCGCACGCGCTCGGCATGAAAGTCTTAGGCTACGATCCGCAGATCACCGTGCAACGCGCCTGGCAGCTGTCCTCGAACGTCGAGCAGGCGCTCTCGATGGAGGACCTGTTCGCACGTGCCGATGCCATCACCGTGCATGTGCCGCTGAACGAGCACACCCGCGGGCTGGTCAACGCCGCGCGCCTGGCACTGATGAGAAAGGACGCGACCATCCTCAACTTCGCGCGCGCCGCGATCGTCGACACGCAGGCGGTGCTGGCGGCGCTCAACGCCGGCAAGCTGCACGCTTACGTATGCGACTTCCCGCTGCGGGCGCTCAAGGACCACCCACAGGTCGTGACACTGCCGCACCTTGGGGCATCCACCGGCGAGGCGGAAGAGAACTGCGCGGTGATGGTGGCCGAACAGCTGCGCGATTTTCTGGAAAACGGCAACATCAGGAATAGCGTCAACTTCCCGGAAGCGGTCCTGCCGCGTCTTCCCAACACCACGCGCATCGCCATTGCCAACAGCAACGTACCCAACATGGTGGGGCAGATTTCGACCTGCCTCGCGGCGCAGAAAATCAACATCGCCGATCTGCTGAACAAATCGCGCGGCGAGGTGGCTTACACGCTGATCGATGTGGACGGCGTGGTGAGCGCGGGATTGCTGGAGTCGCTGCGCGCGATCAACGGGGTGCAGTCGGCGCGCAGGGTGTAGGGCGCGCGGCACGGAAAAATATGCCCACACCTAAGCGCAAGCGGCGAGTCTCTGCACGTGTGCCGCGGCCGGCGCCGGACAAGTCCGGGCTGCGCCCGCAGCTCGAAGAGGTGCGGCGCCGCATCGACGCGGTCGATGAGCAACTCCACCGGCTTATCAACGAACGGGCGCGGCTCGCGCAGCAGGTCGGGATCTCCAAGACCGGCGCCGGTCGGACCGTGGATTTCTACCGACCGGAGCGCGAGGCGCAGGTATTGCGGCTGGCGCGTGCACGCAATGCCGGCCCGCTGAAGGACGCCGAGGTGTTGCGCCTGTTCCGCGAGATCATGTCCGCGTGTCTGGCGCAGCAGGAGCCCCTCAAGGTCGCGTTTCTGGGTCCCGAAGGCACCTTCACCCAGACGGCGGTTCTGAATCACTTTGGTCATTCAGTGCGGGCACTGCCGCTGGGCTCCATAGACGAGGTGTTTCACGAGGTGGAGGCGGCCAGCGCCGACTTCGGCGTCGTGCCCATCGAGAATTCCACCGAAGGGACTGTCAATCACACCCTCGACCGCTTTCTCACCTCGCCGCTTAAAATCTGCGGCGAAGTGGAGCTGCGCATCCATCACCATCTCATGGGGCTGACGGGCTCGCTGTCACGCATCGAGCGCGTCTGTTCGCACCCGCAGTCCCTCGCCCAGTGCCGCGGCTGGCTCGACGCACATCTGCCGGGCATCGAGCAGGTTCCCGTGTCCAGCAACGCCGAAGGCGCCCGCCGGGCGCGCGATGAGAAGGGCAGCGCTGCCATCGCCGGTGATACCGCGGCGGAGGTGTACGGACTTAAGGTGCTGGCGGCGCAGATCGAGGATCGCGCCGACAACACGACGCGCTTTTTGGTGCTGGGGCGCAAGCTCTTCACGCCCAGCGGCGAGGATCGCACCACGCTGCTGGTATCGGTGAGTCGCTCGGATGCCCCCGGGGCGCTGCACCGCCTGCTCGAGCCGCTCGCGCGGCATCGCGTCAGCCTGACGCGCATCGAATCGCGCCCCTCGCACCGGCGCAAGTGGGACTACGTCTTTTTCATGGATCTCGAGGGCCACGCTGATGACCCGAGGGTGGCGCGGGCGCTGGCGGCATTGAAAAAGCGCGCCTCTTTGTACCGCGTGCTCGGGTCTTATCCGCGGGCGGTACAGTGACTGGCGCGAGCGCAGCGACCCTTACGCGTTTCCAGGTGGCCGCGGGCGGGCGCCTCGCGGGCGAACTTACCGTGCCGGGAGACAAGTCGATTTCCCACCGGGCACTGATGCTCGGTGGTATCGCGACCGGGGACACGAGTGTCAGCGGCTTTCTCGCGGGGCAGGACTGTCTCGCCACCGCGCGCGCGCTCGAGGCGCTCGGAGTCGCGATCGAGCGTCCGCAGGACACGCAGGTTGTGGTCCACGGTGTGGGAGGGCGGGGGCTCGCCGCGCCGCGCGCGGACCTTGATCTGGGTAACGCGGGCACCGCCATGCGCCTGTTTGCGGGGCTGCTTGCGCCGCAGAGCTTCGATACAACACTCATCGGGGATGCCTCGTTAATGCGCCGTCCGATGCAGCGCGTGGTCGCGCCGCTGGAAATGATGGGGGCGCGCATCCGCACCCACGACGGGCGGCCGCCGCTTGAGATCCGCGGTACCCCGCACCTGCGGGCGATTCACTACAGCCTGCCGGTGGCAAGCGCGCAGGTGAAGTCGGCACTGCTGCTTGCCGCTCTGAAAGCTTCCGGGCGCACGCGCATCACCGAGCCCGCCCCCTCGCGCGATCACACCGAGCGCATGCTCGGCGCCTTTGGCGTGCAGGTGCTGCACGAGGGGCGCAGCATCAGCCTCGATGGCGGACAGACCCTGCGTGCAACTCAGGTGGACGTGCCGGCGGATTTTTCCTCGGCGGCGTTCTTCCTGGTCGCCGGGTGTCTCGCGGCCGAGCGGGGACTCCTTCTTAAGAACGTCGGGGTGAATCCGACCCGCACCGGCCTTCTGGAACTCCTCAAGCGCATGGGCGCCGACATCCGCCTGCACCCGCGGACCGCCGCAGGTGCGCCGCACGCGGAACCGGTGGCGGACATCGAGGTGCATAAGAGCGCACTGCGCGGCATCACGGTTCCAGAAGCCCTGGTGCCGCTGGCCATCGACGAATTGCCGGTCTTTTTCATCGCCGCAGCCTGCGCGAACGGTGAGACGCTGGTGCGCGGGGCGCTTGAGCTGCGCGTCAAGGAAAGCGATCGCCTGGAGGCCATGGCGACGGGCCTTGCGAGCCTCGGCGTCGAGCATCAACTGTTGCCCGATGGCCTGTGGATCCGGGGCGCGGAAAGCTTAAGCGGCGGGACTATCGACAGCCGCGGCGATCACCGCATCGCGATGGCGTTTGCGGTGGCGGCGCTGCGCGCCCGCGCGGCCATCGAGATTCTCGATGTCGCCAACGTCGCCACCTCCTTTCCGGGCTTTGTGGAGAGTGCGCGCTCGGTCGGCTTGGCGGTCGAGGCGCTTTGACGGACACTGCCTGCCGCATGGCCGCGCCTTCCGACTGTCCCATTGTCACCATCGACGGCCCGAGTGGTTCGGGCAAAGGCACCATCAGTCGCGCGGTCGCGCAGAAAGTGGGATGGCACCTGCTGGACAGCGGCGCGCTTTACCGCCTGGTGGCGTTCGCGGGTGCGCGGGCCGGACTTGCGCCCGAGGACACGCAGGGACACGCGCGGCTGGCCACGGCCATGGACGTGCGCTTCGGCGCCGACGCGGCCGGAAGCGAGCGGGTGCTGCTCGACGGGCAGGACGTGGGGCGCGAAATCCGCACCGAAACCGCAGGCCAGGGGGCCTCGCGGGTGGCGGCCTGGCCTGAGGTGCGGGCGGCGCTGCTGAGGCGGCAACGGGCCTTCGCCACGGCCCCGGGGCTGGTGGCGGACGGGCGCGACATGGGTACCGTGGTATTTCCCCACGCACTCCTTAAGATATTCCTGACCGCCGCGCCCGAAGAACGGGCCCTGCGCCGGCATAAGCAGTTGAAAGACAAGGGATCCGATGTTAGCCTTGCCGGCCTTTCGCGTGAGATAGCCGAGCGGGACTTGAGGGATGAGACCCGGCAGGTAGCGCCTTTGAAGGCTGCATCCGACGCGTGCGTGATCGATTCGACTGGTCTTGGGGTCGGGGCGGTGGTGCAGCGGGTGCTGGAACTGGGGGCCGCTCGGCGCCTGTGGCCTTGAGCACGCAAAGTTTATTGAGGTTGGCATGTGCAGGACGCGCGTGCCCGTTAGGTTTTCCTGGACCACAGGATGAGGGTTCAGTACATGCACGCCGCATGCGTGCGAAGTGAAGGTATGACAGAAAGTTTCGCCCAGCTCTTCGAGCACAGTCTCGCCAATCAGCGCATCCGTCCGGGGATGATCCTTACCGGACTGATCATCGAAGTCACCGACGACGTCGTCATCGTTAATGTAGGACTCAAGTCCGAGGCCGTGATCCCCCTCGAGCAGTTCAAGAATGAACGCGGCGAGGTTGAGGTCAAGGCTGGCGATTCCGTCGAGGTAGCCCTCGACTCGGTCGAGGACGGCACCGGCGAGACGCGCCTGTCGCGCGAGAAGGCCAAGCGCGCGCGTACCTGGACGCGGCTCGAAGAGGCATTCAACAAAGCCGAGATCGTCACCGGTGTCATCACCGGTCGCGTCAAGGGCGGCTTCACGGTTGAAATCGAGAACGTGCGGGCCTTCCTGCCCGGATCGCTGGTGGACGTGCGCCCGGTGCGCGACACCTCGTACCTCGAGAACAAGCCGCTCGAATTCAAGGTCATCAAGCTCGACCAGAAGCGCAATAACGTGGTGGTGTCGCGCCGCGCGGTGGTGGAGCAGGAATTCTCCGCCGAGCGCAGTGCGCTGATGGACAACCTGCAGGAAGGCGCGGTGGTGCGCGGCGCGGTCAAGAACCTCACCGACTACGGTGCGTTCGTGGACCTGGGCGGCATCGATGGCCTGCTGCACATCACCGACATGGCGTGGAAGCGCGTCAAGCATCCTTCCGAAGTGGTGAAGGTGGGCGAAGAGATTGAGGTGCGGATCCTGAAGTTCGACCGCGAGCGCTCGCGCGTGAGCCTGGGGCTCAAGCAGCTGGGAGCGGATCCGTGGGAGAACATTGCGCGCCGCTACCCCTCGGGTACGCGCGTGTTCGGCAAGATCACCAACATTGCCGACTATGGTGCGTTTGTCGAAATCGAAGACGGCGTTGAAGGTCTGGTACACGTCTCGGAGATGGACTGGACCAACAAGAACGTCAATCCGGCGAAGGTCGTGCACACCGGCCAGGAAGTCGAGGTCATGGTGCTCGACGTCGACGAGGAGCGCCGCCGTATCTCCCTGGGGCTCAAGCAGTGCCAGGCCAATCCGTGGAAGGAGTTCGCCGAGAACTACAACCGTGGCGACAAGGTCGGCGGACAGATCAAGTCCATTACGGACTTCGGTATTTTCATAGGCCTCCCCGGCAACATCGACGGCCTGGTGCACCTCTCGGACATCTCCTGGGATCAGCCCGGTGAGGAAGCGGTGCGCAACTACCAGAAGGGCCAGCAACTCGAAGCGATGGTGCTGTCGATCGATCCGGAGCGCGAGCGTATTTCGCTCGGCATCAAGCAGCTGGCGAAGGACCCGTTCTCCGCCTACATCGCCGACAACCCCAAGGGCACGGTCGTCAGGGGCGTGGTGAAGGAAGTCGATGCGCGCGGCGCCATCATCGATCTGGGCAACGGTATCGAAGGGCAGCTGCGGGCTTCCGAGCTTGGCCGCGATCGCGTGGAAGACGCGCGCGCGGTGCTGAAAGTCGGCGAAGAGATCGAGGCGAAGTTCACCGGCGTTGACCGCAAGTCGCGCAGCATTTCGCTGTCGATCAAGGCCAAGGAAATGCACGAGGAAGCCGAGGCGGTTTCCAGCTATCGCTCAGAGTCCGGGACCTCCTCCGGTACAAGCCTGGGCGATCTGCTGAAGGAGCAAATCGGCTCCGGCGAGCATAATAACTAGAGCGCGCGTCCCAACAGCGCATGACGAAGTCAGAACTCATAGAGATCATCACCGCCAAGCAGAAGCATCTGCCGGCGAAGGATGTTGAGCTCGCGCTCAAGCAGATCCTGGAGATCATGAGCGATGCGCTCTCGCAGGGAGAGCGCATCGAGATCCGCGGCTTCGGCAGCTTCTCGCTGCACTTCCGGCCGCCACGCCAGGGACGCAATCCCAAGACCGGCGAGGCGGTGGCGCTTTCGGGCAAGCACGTGCCGCACTTCAAGCCCGGCAAGGACCTGCGCGAGCGCGTCAACGACGGCGCCGACCGGCCGATCAGGGACTGAACGTGGAACCGGTGCCCGGGGACGCGACGCCCGCCGTGCCGCGGCCGCGTGACGTGCAGGCTGAGGTGCACCTGCCGCACAGCCCCGTGAGCGCCGACCCGGATGGCGTGCGCCTCGAACCGCGCCGCACCGGTCACCGCCTGCTCGATTTCGCGGTCGCCGGCTCCGCGATCCTGATCTCGCTCATCTCCCTCGGAGTGGCTATTCACTTAGGTCAGGTGCAGCAGCGCCTGGTGGCGGCGAACTCCTGGCCGTTCCTGCAGTTCGCGAGTTCATACAACATCGAGGACGGCAAGCAGGTGGTTTCGATCGGCATCAGCAACGATGGCGCCGGGGCCGCAATCCTCAAGTCGCTCGTCGTGCGCTACCAGGGCAAGGTCATCCGCGGCTACGTGGAGCTGCTGCAGGCGTGCTGCGGGCTGCGCCAGGGGGTTACCAAGACGGACGTGGGAGAAAACATCGGCGTGGGTCAGGAGTCGAGCCTCATCGGCGTGCTGCGCGCGCGCGAGAAGGTCACGATGCTGAAGCTGGTGCGCACGTCCTCCAACCTCGAGTTCTGGCAGCGCTTCTCCGCCGCTCGCGGTGCGCTCACCTTCCAGGCCTGCTACTGCTCGATCGTCGGGGACTGCTGGACCTCGGACCTGCGAACCCTGGATCCCGCGCCCGTGAAGAGTTGCCACAAGAACCCCTCCGACTACCTCGAGCTCGGCGCGGGCCTGGACGGGGACTGGAAGCTGCCGGTGGTCGAATCCCACTGACGCCGTAACTCGCCGCTTATCGTCAGACACACGGACCTGCTATCGTCTGGGGCGTGTTTGAGCTGCCTCCACTGCTGCTCGGCCTGGCCTTCATCCTGGTCTTCTTCGCGGCCTTTTATCTGGGGCGCCGCAATGGCGCCGCCCGGACCGTGCGGCTGCCGCGGGACTACTACGTCGGCCTCGACCACCTGATCAACGACCGCTTCGATCACGCCGCGGAGATCTTCGCGCGCATGGCCGAAGCCGATGGCGACGCCACCGAAATCCAGTTTGCGCTTGGGAGCCTGTTCCGCCGCCGCGGCGAAGTGGACCGCGCCATCGCGATCCACTCGCGGCTGCGCGAGCAGGAAGGCGCCGGACTTGCCGACAAGGCGGGGTTCGCGCTGGCGCTCGATTACCAGAGTGCGGGTCTCATGGACCGCGCCGAACGCGTGCTCGAGGAGCTCGCCGCCTCGCGCGAGTACCGCAACACCGCGCTCGATCAGCTGGTGGGAATCTACGAAACTCAGGGGGACTGGGCCAAGGCACTCAAGGTGTTTCACGAGCTGCCGGCCAGCGTGCAGGCCGAGCGCGGCCGGGTGGCCGCTCATTACCTGTGCGAGCTCGCCGAGCACGCGCTGGTGCAGGGGGATGCTGAGCGCGCGCGCACCCTCCTGCGCCAGGCCCGCAGTCACCAGCCGGATCTGCCGCGCGCCGACATCCTCACCGCGCGCATCACCGAGCAGGCGGGCGATTCGCCCGGCGCACTGCTGCTTTACCTCAAGGCACTCGAAACATCTCCGGGGCTGGCGCTCGAGATCATCCCGGCGGTGCTGATCATCGCGCGCCGCACCGGCAGCGCCACCGCGATCAACGAGCTTGGCGAGCGGTTGCGGCATGGCGGGCGGGTGACGCCGCGGCAGGTGGCATGGCTGCTGGCGACGGCCGCGCCTCCGGAAGACGGCACGCTCCTGCCGCAGGTGGCAGGGGAGCTGGGCGGCGGCGTGCAGTCGGCCGCGGAAGCCAGCTCCCTAAGCGCGCTCCTTACCCGCATCGGGGATGCCGGCGGGCGCTATCAATGCGATGAATGCGGACTCAACAGTGTCGGCTGGTACTGGCGTTGCCCGAAGTGCCACGCGTGGGACAGCATGCGGCCGGCAGTGTTCAAATGGGCGGAACGTGTCGATCACGCTGCAGGAGGAAATTGATGAGGACGAGTTCGAAGTCGGTGATCCGCACCGCCGTATTTCCGGTGGCCGGCCGTGGCACGCGCTTCCTGCCGGCGACCAAGGCGAGTCCCAAGGAGATGCTGCCGGTCGTCGACAAACCGCTGATCCAGTACGCGGTGGAGGAGGCGCTGGCCGCCGGCGCGCGCCGCCTGGTGTTCATCACCGGCGCCTCCAAGCGCGCCATCGAGGACCACTTCGACTCCGACTCAGAGCTCGAGGCCATGCTCGACCGCCAGGGCAAGAGTGATCTGGTCAAGCAGCTGCGCAGTGTTCTGCCTTCCTACGCGTCCTGCATCTACATCCGCCAGTCCGCGCCGCTCGGACTCGGGCACGCCGTGTTATGTGCGCAGCCGGCGGTGGGCGCGGAGCCGTTCTTCGTGCACCTCGCGGATGACCTGATCAGGAGTGAGGTGGCGTGTCTGGCGCAGATGGCTGAAGTTTACGAAGCCAAGGGCGCGAGCGTGCTCGGCGTGGAGGTCGTGCCGCGCCGGGACACGGAGAAGTACGGCATCGTGGCGGTGGAGGCTGATAAATCCGCGACCAGCCGCGTGCGCAGCATTGTCGAGAAACCCAAGCCCGCGGACGCCCCCTCCAATCTCGCCGTCGTCGGCCGTTACGTACTCGCGCCGGCGATTTTCGAACACCTGGAGCGCATCGGCTCCGGCGCAGGCGGCGAAATCCAGCTCACCGACGGTATCGCCGCGCTCATGCGTGAGGAAGCCGTGTACGCCTATCGCTTCACCGGCAAGCGCTACGACTGCGGCAGCAAGCTCGGCTACCTGCAGGCGACCGTCGAGTACGCACTCGGACATCCGGATCTTGGACGCGACTTTCGCAAGTACCTGAACGCCCTGGACGTGTCGGCTCATGCGGCTCACAAGCCCCGGGCCGCGCGCCGCACGGGAGCAGCGGTCAAGCGCAAAGCGCACTAAACACAGGAGGAGACCATGGCCACCCGACGCACCACCGATCCGCCCGCCACCAAGCCCGCGACGCGGCGCCCGATCCTCAAGCCCGCCACTGCGGCCGGCACGCGCGCCGTCGGTGCCGAAGCACGCCGGGCGATGATCGCCGAGCGCGCCTACCTGCGTTCCGAGCGGCGCGGCTTTGCGCCGGGTCGCGAGGCCGAGGACTGGCTCGCCGCCGAGGCGGAGATCGATTCCCTGCTCAAGGCTGCGCGCGCGGGCTCGTCGCAGTAGGGGTTGGCGGCGGTGCTGACCGGGCAGACGGCGGCGCGGGCGGTGCCCCCGCCGGACGGGGGGCGGCGCGCCGCAGGCCGTTGGAGTAGAGCATGCGCCCGTCGGGCGTCACGAACACCGCATCGTATTCGGGCATGCGGTTGATGATCTCCATGGCCTTCTCCGGCCCGAGCACGAATGCGGTCTTCGACATGCCGTCGGTCTGGGTGGCGGTCGGCCCGATGATGGTGGCGCTGCGCACCTTGATGGCCGAATGTCCGGTGTGCGGATCGATGATGTGGTGGTAGCGCACGCCGTTCTCGTCGAAGTAGCGCTCGTAGTCCCCGGAGGTTGACACCGCGGCGTCCGATATCGGGATCCGGGTCACCACCGTGAGCGGATTGTGCGGGTCGTCGGGATTGGCGATCGCCGCGAGCCACGGACGCCCCATGTGATCGCCGATGAAGCGGCTGTCGCCACCGGCCGTCACCAGCGCATGGCGAATGCCGTGCGCCTTCAGGATGGCAATGCCCCGGTCCACCGCGTAGCCCTTGCCGATGCCCCCGAGGTCAATGCGCATGCCCGGATGTTCAAAACGCACGGTGTGGTTCACGTCGTCGAACAGCATGTTGCGCCAGTTCACCGCCGGCAGCGCCGCTTTGATCTGCTGTTCGGTGGGGCGGATGTGGGCGGGGTAGTTATAGAGGTGGCCGACGCTCGCATAGGTGATGTCAAAGGCGCCCTCGGTGATCTGCGAGTAGTGCGTGGACAGCTTGATCAGGTCGAACAGTTCCTTGTCCACCTGCACCGGTTCGAAGTTGGCGCGGGCGTTGATCTGCGACAGCTGGCTGTCGGGCTTGTAGTGACTCATGAGATTGTCGATGCGGCGCATGTCGGCCATGACGGCCGAGATGGCCGCATCCCCTTTGTCAGGATCGTCCGCCCACAGCTGCACGTACACGCGCGTCCCCATGATCGCCTCCTCGCGATCCAGCCACGCGGCTGAGGCCGGCAGGGGCAGCGCGGTGGCGAGAATCCAGGCGGCGAGCAGGCACGAAATGCGGGTATTCATGGCACCGAAGCCTACTACGTCCGCCAGGTTCTCAGGCTGTGCCGGGGTGCAGCGCGGCAGCGGCTGCCGTTTTCGCCGCGGCGGCCTTTTGGGGTATTCTGGCGCCCACAAAATAAAGCGGTGTCCCCTGGGAGAACTGCAGATGAATGTCTCGAAGCTCAATGGTTTGATTTGTGGCGCGTTCTTGTCAGCCGCGTTACTGGCCGCTCCGGCCCTCACGCTGGCGCAGGACGCCTCCACCGCCCCCTTGCCTATATGCAAGGACGGCACGACGGCCACCAAGGCCGGCAAGGGTGGGTGCAAGGGCCATGGTGGTGTGGACAAGTCCGCGTCGGCTGGGACGAGCACTGCCGCTCCGGCGGCAGCCTCCAAGGCCGCAGGTCCGGCAGCCTCTGTGGTAGCCGCCCCGGGCGGGGGTGCAGGCCAAGTGTGGGTCAACACGAAAGACAACGTGTACCACTGCCAGAGCGATGCGTGGTACGGCAAGACCAAGGCCGGTGCCTACATGACCGAAGCCGCGGCCAAGGCCAAGGGCGCTCGCGCGGCCCACGGCAAGGCCTGCTCGTAATGTGTCCGGCTGCGCGCGTGCCCGTGCAGGCACGCGCGTACCGCCTGATCTGCGCCGCAGCGATTGCGGCGCGTGTTCGCACAAAACTGACATGTTGAGACGGCGGGAGCTTCTGCTCGGTGCGGCCGGCGGCTGGCTGGCGAGCCGCGCGCCCGGTGCGGCGGCGACACCTGAGCAGGTACTCGGCACGCTGACGGGCAAGAAGCCCCTCATCCAGCACGCCTTTCGTCCGCCGAACTTTGAAACGCCCCTTAAAGATCTGATCCCGGCGTTCACCCCCAACGATGTATTTTTCGTCCGCTATCACCTGGCGGTGATTCCGCGGATCAATCCGGCCACCTGGCGGCTTGCCGTGGGCGGCAGCAGCGTCGGCACGGCGCTCAACCTGTCGCTGCAGGAGCTGCAGCATGACTTTGAGCGCGTCGAGCTTGCCGCCGTCAACCAGTGCTCGGGCAACCGGCGCGGACTGTTCACGCCGCGCGCGGCCGGTGTGCAATGGGGCAATGGCGCAATGGGCAACGCGCTGTGGAGCGGCGTGCGGCTGCGCGACGTACTGCGCCGCGCGCGGATCGCGCCCGATGCGCTGGAAGTGGTGTTCAACGGCGCCGACACGCCGGTGCTGCCGGGCACGCCCGATTTCGTGAAAAGCCTGCCGGCCGAGCGGGCGCTGGATGAGAACACGCTTATCGCCTTCGCGATGAATGGCCGGCCGCTGCCGCACTGGAACGGCGCCCCTGCGCGGCTCATCGTGCCGGGCTGGACCGGCACCTACTGGATGAAACATCTCACCGATATTCGCGTCGAGCCCCGGGCCTTCGATGGCTTCTGGATGAAGTCCGCGTATCGCCTGCCGACGGGCGCCTTCCCCGGTTACCGCTTCGCCTCCCAGGAGAACCCGGAAACCACTCCCATCACCGAGATGCTGGTGAACTCACTGATCACGAGCCACGTGTCGGGCGCGCGGCTGCATCGCGGGGTGGCCGCCACGCTCTCCGGCAAAGCGTGGGACAACGGCGCCGGCATCGAGGGCGTGGAAATCTCGGTCGACGGCCGGCGCAACTGGCGCGACGCCGTGCTCGGGCGCGACCTCGGGCGTTACGCGTGGCGCGAGTTTCACTTGCCGCTCGACACCTCGGCGAGCGGGGCGCTGACCGCGGCGGTGCGGGCGCGCAGCCGCAACGGCGCGAGACAACCCGACGCGCTCACGGTTAATGCCGCCGGCTATCACGACAACATCGTGCAGACCGTGACGCTGGAGGTGGCGTGAGAGGCGCGATTGCCGCGGTGGGACTGTTGATCGTCGTCGGTCTCGCCGGTGGTGCGGCGCGCATCGTGGTGGCGGCAGAGGAACCCATGACGCTGGCAGACGGCCCCGGGCGCGATCTCACCATTGGCCGCTGCATCATCTGTCACAGCCTGGAGTACATCCCGAGCAACGCGCCGGTCATGAACCGCGCGGGCTGGCAGAAGACTATCCAGAAAATGAAGGATCGCTTCGGCGCGCCGATCACGGACGAGGAGTCGAAGGAGATTCTCGACTATCTCGATGCGCACTATTCGGGCAAGGTCTGAGCGCGCCTACACGCCGCTGGGAGTCGATGTGAGTCTCGCAGGCAAAACACTGTTCATTACGGGCGCGAGCCGCGGCATCGGCCACGCCATTGCGATGCGTGCGGCGCGCGACGGAGCTAACGTCGCGGTGGCGGCGAAGACCACCGCGCCGCACCCCAAGCTCGCCGGAACCATTTACAGCGCCGCCGAGGACATCGAGCGTGCCGGCGGCAAGGCGCTGCCGCTGGTAGTGGACGTGCGCGACGAGGCGAGCGTGGTGGCCGCGGCGCGGCAATGTGCCGACAAGTTCGGCGGCATCGACATCTGCATCAACAACGCCTCGGCCATCAATCTCAGCGCCACCGAAGACATTGACATGCGCCGCTACGATCTCATTCAGCAGATCAACACGCGCGGCACCTTCGTGACCTCGCGCGCCTGTCTGCCGTACCTGAAGAAGGCCGCGAATCCGCACATCCTGACGCTGTCCCCGCCGCTGGACCTGCGGCCGCAGTGGTTTGCGGACCACCTGGCGTACTCCCTGTCGAAGTACGGCATGTCGCTGTGCATGCTGGGACTTGCGCAGGAGTACCGTGCGGACGGCATCGCCTGCAACGCCCTGTGGCCGCGTACCACCATCGCCACCGCGGCGGTGGAATTTGCCCTCGGCGGGGAGGCGATGATGCGCCGCTCACGCAAGCCCGACATCGTGGCGGATGCGGCGCACGCCATCCTCATGAGGCCCGCGCGCCAGTGCACGGGAAATTTCTTCATCGATGACGCGGTGCTGTTCGAGACCGGGGTGCGCGACTTCACGTCCTATAGCGTCGACCCGGCCGCGATTCTGATCGGCGACCTGTTTGTCGCCGCGGACGCGTCGGCGCCGCCCGGAGTGAAAGTGGAGTTCATGCGTGGCGGGTGAGCCGGTGCGCCTCTCGTGGGTGTTCGATGTCATCTCACCGTTCGCCTATCTTGCTTTTGGGCGGCTCGCGCGACTGCCGGCGAACCTCAAGGTCGAATTCGTACCGGTGTTATTGGCGGGCCTGCTCGAGCATTTCGGGCAGCTCGGGCCGGCCGAGATTCCCTCCAAGCGGCGCTTCACCTATCGTCACGTCCTGTGGCGTGCACGGCAGCTCAACATCCCGATGCACATGCCGCCCGGACATCCCTTCAACCCACTGGCAGCGCTGCGGCTGATCATTGCCGCCGGCAACGACGCGCGCGCGGTGGGGGCGGTCCTGGATGCAGTGTTCCTGCATGGCCGGGACGTGGCCGACCCGGCGGTCATTGCCGAGCTGGCTGCGACCCTGGGCGTCGCAGATCCACAGGCGGCACTGAGTACTGCGGCAGTGAAGCAGCGGCTGCGTGAGAACACCAACTGGGCGATCAGCCGCGGGGTGTTTGGCGTGCCCACGCTCGTCATCGGTGAGGAGTGCTTCTGGGGTTACGACGCCATGGACATGGCGCTCGACTATGTTGCCGATCCGCAAGTCTTCAACACTCCCGCCATGCGCGCGCTCGACACGCTGCCCATTGCCGTAGCACGACCCAAGGTCGCGGCGGCGAAATAAACCCGGCCGCGAGCCGACGGCCGCCTGCGAGTCAGCCTTGCTCCATCACCAGCAGGGTGGAGGTTGCCGAGGCATACAGCCGTCCCGTGGCATCCGTGAGTTTCGCCTCGGCGAACCCGACACGCCGTCCGAGTGACAGGACCGTGCCCGTCGCCCGTAGCAGGCCGGTGTCGCTGGTGAGGGATTTGTGAAAGGCGACTTTCAATTCGAGGGTCGTGTAGGTCTGGGTGGCGCTCAGTTGCGAGTGCACGGCGCAGCCGCAGGCGGAGTCCAGCAGGGTGGCTGCCCAGCCCCCGTGCACCACGCCGAGCGGGTTATAGGAATTGGTACCGGGGGTGCCGGCGAACACGGCACGTCCGGGTTCGACCTCGAGGAGGGCAAAGCCGAGCGTCACGCCGATCGGGGGACCCTTGCCGGCGGTAATAAATCCGCGCAGCAGTTCAAGGCCGGACAGCCCGGCAACGGGCAGGAGACCCGAGTCATTTGATTGCTTGCTCACGGCATCCACCACCTCGCACCGGTGGCGCCATGATACGCATGCGTCAGTTACTGTTCAGCGTCGAGACAATTCCGTACGGAACACTGGCCGCGGAAGTGCCGATGATGGCTATGGTCAGCAGCGCGGGCGACTGGCTGGTATTGAGGCTCGCAAGCCCGGTGAACTGCACGCCGTTAAGTACGGCATGCGCGCCCGTGCAGCTCGCGTAGGTGAAGGCCACCTCGTAGAGGTCATGGGTCGTGTCATTGGTGGAAACGGAGCCGTTCAGCACGCAGCTGTTGTTCGGATTCTGCTCGGACATGACGCCGTTGCTGTTAATCGAGAGCACGGCGCCGGTGACGGTATCGGTGTAGTTGCCGCCGATCGCGCCCGTCGATGAAGCGTTGTTCGACACGGTCTGGTACGTCAGCGACCAGGAACCGGTGACAGCCGTATTGCCGTTGGTGGTGAAGCTTAAGGTCGCGGTGATTGAACTGCCGGTCACGACCGTGCCGTTAAGCGTGCCGATGCCGTAGGTGGAGCCGTCGCTGAACGCGGAGCCGAAGTCGGTGTAGCCGTCGACCGCCGTGACCAGGTTGCTGCCGGCGACCTGCACCGTGCCGGTTAATTGCAGGCCATCACCGCGAATGAAAGTCCCCTGGCCGGCGGCATTGATCAGCGCGATGACCGTCTGGCCGCTCACCGAGTCGCTGCCGCTCCAGAACCCGGTCGCGGACGCATTGGTGCTGGTGCCGCTGGTGGTGCCGTCCCCGATGGTGGAGTTGCAGCTCGCGAGGATCAGTCCGGCGCCGATGGCGAGAATGGCGGCAGCGTAGTTTCGAAGTGCATTCATGGGCGGTATTAGAGCACCTCGATGTGTCCGCGGATGTGACTTGAAGTAACGAAAGATTAAGGACCACACCCTGGCGTCTCGCAGGTGCCTTCCTCTTCGATCTGCACGGTCGAGTGCTCGCAATGCAGCCGCTCGCGCAGACGCGCATGAATGGCGGCCATCGCGTCACCGTGGTGGGTGCCCGGCAGAAGATTCGCGTGCAGCGTGACCGTCGGCCGTTCTCCAGTCATCGACCACACATGCACGTGGTGCACGCCGGCGAGCCCCGGCACGTGACCGAGGAGTTCCGCCTCAATGCGCCCCATATCGAATCCCGCCGGCACGCCCTCCAGCAGCACATCGGCCGACTCGCGGGTGATCGCCCAGGCGGAGCGCAGGATCAGCGCCGATACAAACAGTGACAGCAGGGGATCCGCCGCGGTCCAGCCGCTGACGAGAATCACAATCGCCGCGGTACTGGCTGCCGCCGAGCCCAGAAGGTCGCTCAGCACATGAGCACGCGCGCCGCGCTCGTTGAGCGAGCGCGCACCGGACAAGACGAGGAACGCCGCGAGGTTTGCGACGCCGCCGGCCAGAGCGATACCCAACATGAGGCTGCCGTTGACCTGCGGGCGATGCGCCAGGCGCAGCAGCGCCTCGTATACCACCCAGGCGGTCAGGAGCAGCAGCGCCTGGCCGTTCACGAACGCCGCCAGCGGCTGGTAGCGCCGGTGGCCATAGGTGCGCCGGGTGTTCGCAGGCCGCCGCGCGACGCGCAGCGCGAATATCGCCAGCAGCAGGCATGCCGAGTCGGCCAGCATGTGCGCGGCTTCGGCGAGCAGGGCGATCGAGTTGGCGAGGTAACCACCCACCGCCTCCACCAGCGTGAAGCTGCCGAGAATCAGCAGGGCCAAGAGCAGCCGGCGTCCGCCGGTATCGCTGCCGTGACTATGCGAGCCATGAGACTGCGAACCATGAGCGTGCTTGCCGTCGCCGTGCTCGACATGGTGAGCGTGATCGTGCCCGCGCCCGTGTTCGTGGGGGTGGCGCTGTGGATACGACATGCCTTGCGTCTGGCCTCGTCTTATAGGGTAGGGGGTATGGTATATAAAGCTTTACTGTGGCGCCATGCCAGCCTATTGTCGCCGGCCATTTTTGGCAGCCTCAGTCAACTGATTTATGAGACCGCGTTTAATTCCAGCAGCTGGTACAGCACGGGGAGGGAACGGCTCTACGGGTCCCAAGCCGTGGGTACCACGCCGCGCCGGCCTGGCAGGGTCCGCTGGAGGCTGGCTGGCGCCTTGCAGGCCCCCGGCTGAGGTGCTATTGGGCCTATGGGCGATCACCGCCCTGGCTTTTTGCACCGCCATCGCCGTGAGCCTGATGTGAACGGACTGCGCAGTTCCTCACCGCCCGCGAGAACTGCGTCACGCCGGGGTATTTTTCGCTGGCCGGCCCGGCGATTTGGCCCCAAATTCGCGCTTCGACGCACAACTCGCTTTGTGGCCGGAAAGAGGCCGCCGCTTGAATCGCATGCAGATATTCGGGGCCACTTCGCGCTGGATCGATATGCTCTTCACGGGGCTCGTCATCTACGTTGCGGTGTGCGCGACGTGGATGCTCACGGGCTTCGGCGGAGAGCGGATCACCCATTACCTGGGGCTGCTGTCTGACGTGCCGGCGGCGCTGGTGAGCGTCGTCATTGCCGTTGCCACCGCGCGGCACGTGGCGCGTGGCGCGCTGCGCACCGCGTGGATCTCGCTGGCGGTCGCGCTCGCCTTGTACGTCGTCGGCATGCTCATCGGCTGCATTTCCTGGCTGCTGCAGCACGACCCGTTCCCTGGCCCCGCTGACTTTTTCTACTTTGCGTTTTATCCGGCGCTAGCCGCGGCGGCGCTGTTTCTGATCCGTGCTGCCGCGGTACGCGTGCCCTGGATCCTGTTGTCGCTGGATGCGACGATCTTCAGCGTCGGGTTCGGCGCCTTTTTCTGGTTCCTGGTGGTCCGCCCCGAGGCTTCGCACACCCACATCGTCTTCCTCAAGGAAGCGTTGAGCCAGATCTACGTGGCACTCGACTGTATCGTGCTGCTCATGTTCGGGGTGCTGCTGCTCGCCGGTGCCGGCGGCGGCGGCGTCGGCGGGCGACGCATCCCACTGCTGATCCTGAGCGGCTTTGCGGCGATGTTCCTCGGCGATATCCTCTGGTCACTCGCCAAGGTGCGCGGCTACTACCTGCCGGGACAATTCCAGGACGTACTGTACCTGTGCTCCTGGGCGCCACTGGCCGCGGCGGGACGTGAACAGATGCGCTCCCTGGCCGCGCCGCCGCGCGCAGGCTCCGAAACCTCTGACACCCTGGCGCGCGCCATGCCCTATGCGGCGATGCTCGCGGCGTTTCTGCTGCTCGTATATTTCAGCCATGGAGATTTCGGCGGTCCGGCGCCGGTGATGACCGTGGTCGTGTTCGCGCTCACCCTCATGTTAATGATGCGCCAGGGCGTGGTGCTGCGCAGTGACGCGGTGGCGCGCGAGCGCAAGGCCGCGCGCTTCGTGGAGGAGCGTTACGAGGCACTGATCGCCAATGCCTCCGACGTGATCATGATCGTGGACGCGGACGGGACATTGCGTTTCGTGTCGCCGGCCTCCGAGCGCATGCTGGGGCTCAAACCCGAGGAGATCACGGGCAAGAACCTGCCTGACATATGGGTCGGGGAGGACGCCGACAAGCTGAAGATGTTCCTGGCGGAGGTGGCGGCCGCACCCTCCGGCACTGTTGGCCCGGTGGAACTGCGCATCGAGCGCGCCACGACGCGTCACGTCATCGAGGGCGTAGGCAGCAATCTGACCCTGGACCCGGCGGTGCGGGGGCTGGCGCTGAACTTCCGCGATATCAGCGAGCGTAAGGCACTCGAGGAGCAGCTGCGGCAGCTCGCGTTCCACGATCCGCTGACGTTACTCGCGAACCGCAACCTGTTCCGCGATCGCGTGCATCACGCACTGAGTCTTGCGCAGCGTGAACACAGTTCCATAGCGGTGATGTTCCTCGACCTGGACAACTTCAAGAACATCAACGATTCACTCGGTCATGATGCCGGCGATCGGCTGCTGCAGGCGGTCGCGCGGCGCATCGTCAAGACGACCCGTTCTTCGGACACCGTCGCGCGGCTCGGGGGCGATGAGTTCGGCATTCTCGTCGAGGGCATTGCAACCAGCACGGAAGCGGCACGGCTGGCAGACGCACTCATTGAGACCCTGGGCGTGCCGTTCCCGTTTGACGGCACGCAGGTGCGTGTCGGGGCGAGCATCGGCATAGCATTTTCAACGAATGAAGCCGGCGCCGAGACGCTGCTCAGCAACGCCGACAACGCGATGTACCACGCCAAGGGCGCCGGCAAGAACCGTCACGTCACCTTCCAGCCGCAGATGCAGGACATGCTGCACGAGCGCTTACGGCTCGAGGCCGACATTGGCCGGGCGCTCGCGCAGGAAGAATTCTTTATCGAGTATCAGCCGATCATTGATCTTGGCACGAGGAGTCTTCTGGGCGTCGAGGCACTGGTGCGCTGGCGGCATCCGGAGGCCGGCGTCCTGATGCCGGCGCGCTTCATCCCGGTGGTGGAGGAATGCGGGCAGATTGATAAGCTCGGCCGCTGGGTCCTGCGACAGGCCTGCCGCGATCTGTGTGCGTGGCGCAGCGCCATCCCGGGAGGCGCGGGACTGCGGCTGGCGGTGAACATTTCGGGGCGCCATCTGCAGCACGGCGACCTGGTTGCTGATGTTTCGCAGGCGTTGCATGAATCGGGCTTTGAGCCGGGCAGTCTCGTCATCGAACTGACCGAGAGCACGATCATGTCCAACACCGACGCGAACCTCGAGCGCTTCCATCGCTTGAAAGCGCTCGGCGTGCAGCTCGCGATTGATGACTTCGGCACCGGGTACTCCTCGCTCTCGTACCTGCACCGCTTCCCAATCGACATTCTCAAGATCGATCGCTCTTTTGTGAGTCGCCTTACCAATTCCGACAACGGTCCGGAGCTTGCGAGCGCCGTCATCACGCTTGGCGAGACGCTGGGACTCGACACCATCGCCGAAGGGATCGAGGTCGAAGCCGAGGTCGCAGCCCTGCTGGCCCTGGGGTGTGTTGCCGGGCAGGGGTTCCTGTTCGCCAAGGCCGGCTCCCTTGAGGAGCTGTCGGCGAGCCCGTTTGTTGCCCGCCGCAACGCACTGTGGAATGCGCAGGCGGCCCGCGAAGGACTTACGGCGACCGGTCGGTTCCGGGCGCTCGAGGCGGTCGGCCGGCGCCGCGCGGGCGTGGCGTAGGGACCGTTCAGCGCTACCCCATAGCCGGGCGTCGCAAGCTAACTAACACTGCACGCACTGGCCGGCCCGAAGCGCCGACCGGTCCGTTTCCGAATGACCGCGTTTAGGGCGGATCCTTCGGCGTTGTTTCGGGTTGCTCGCCACCCTGACGCTTGGCCAGCTTCTCCTGCTTGACGCGCTTTTTTTGGGCCTCGCGCCGTTTCTTGAGTTCCTGATAATTTGGCTGACGCATTAAATCCTCCTGGTGGGTGTTGTCACACCAGTAGAGTACAGCAATGTGAGGCTCGTTGAGCCCTGGCCACACGGCCCGGGTTTGGATGATTAACCGCCGCCGGTCAGGTGCAGGATGGTATTGATGACCGCGGCAGCCGGCCGCTCGACGAGCTCGGCGAAGAGGTTGACGTGGACGAGCATCGGCAGGATGAAAAACGCCCCGATCACGATTCCCATGCCATAGGGCGCGAGTTTCGCCAGCGGTAGGGCGAGCGCGTTGGGCAGCAGCCCCACG
The DNA here is from genome assembly GCA_003136935.1 of Gammaproteobacteria bacterium. Taxonomy (GTDB): domain Bacteria; phylum Pseudomonadota; class Gammaproteobacteria; order Steroidobacterales; family Steroidobacteraceae; genus 13-2-20CM-66-19. Next base: position 5,130 of record PLEC01000140.1, on the reverse strand, counting down.
GCGACACGGCCGCCATCCAGGGGCGGCAGCGGGATGAGGTTAAAGACGGCCAGAAAGACATTGATGCTGATTGCATTGACGAGGTTCCTGAGGACCCACTGATCAACCCCCGTTGGCAGGAAATTGACGGTGTGCAGCAGCAGCGCCGCGGCGATCGCCAGCGCGAGATTCATGCCGGGCCCGGCGGCGGCTACCCAGACCATGTCGCGGCGTGGATTTCGCAGCTGCCCGAACTTCACCGGCACGGGCTTCGCGTAGCCAAAAAGAAATGGCGCATGGCTCAGGAGCAGGAGCCCGGGGAGCAGCAGCGTGCCAAAAGGATCGATGTGTTTCAGGGGATTCAACGAGACGCGCCCGAGCTTCCAGGCGGTATCGTCCCCAAAATGATGTGCGACGAAGCCGTGAGCTGCCTCATGCAGGGTGATGGCGAGCAGTAGTGGAAGCACCCAGGTCGAGACGAGATAACCTGTGTTCAACCGGCTGCACCAGCCGCGGCGACCGGCAACGCTGACTTGGCAATGACTGGCCGCATCTTTTTACGCTACATGCCAAACGCGCGGCGCAGAAATGCATCACTCTGACGCAACATCTGCGTCCGGGCCGCCGAGTCCTCCAGCTGGTGGTCGAGGTCATCCCACGTGACCAGTTCGCAGTTGCCTCCGGCGGCCTTTAAGCGGGCAGCCATGCGCCTGGATTGCTCAATACTCACGTTGCGATCGAAGCCGCCGTGGAAGAGCAGCACCGGCGCCTTGATCTTGTCGGCATGCTCAGCCGGGGAACCCGCGTGGATCTGCGGTCCGTAGCCGATGAAGTCGCTCTGGAGGTAGAAATTCGACCAGCCGCCCCACTCGCCCTTCAGGGCCTCCAGATCCGTCACGGGCGCGATGGCCACGACCGCCTTGAAGAACCCGGGCTCAACGACAGCTGACTGCAGCGCGGCGTAGCCCCCGTAGGACCAACCGACAATTCCGAGCTTGGCGGGGTCCGCTATACCCTGGTTCACCAGCCAATGGCCGGCCGCCAGCACATCGCCGATAGCGATCGGCCAGGACTTGAACCCGTTCTTCTCGAGCCAGGCATCGCCATAGCCGAACGAGCCGCGGAAATTGGGCTGCAGAACCGCGAAGCCTCGCGCGGCGAAAAATTGCGCGAGCCAGTTGAACCCCCACACGTCCCGCGCGCTGGGGCCGCCGTGCGGCATCACAATGGCGGGCAGCCCCTTGGCGTTTTCGGCACCGGGCGGCAGGGTGAGGTAGGCGGGAACCATGACGCCGTCCGCTGCCGGGTAGCTGACTGGTTTGACCTGCGCCAGCCCCACCCCGACCAACTGTTCACGCACCGCCATTACCGGGCTCAGCGCGTGGGTCTTGCGATCGAACAGATAGTACACGCCTGGATCCGTGTCACTACTCGCGAAAATCAGCAGCTTGCTTTCGTCGCTGCTCGCATCGGCGATCCGCACTCGCGGGTGCTGTGGCAAGGCCTTCGTCAGGGAGGCGAGCAGCTGCGCAATTTCAGGGACGAAGATCTCCTCATGAGGGGTGTCGGTGTTATAGGTGACTCCGACCACGTGTCGTCGCCGGCCGATCCTCACCAAACGGTCCAGGTCCACCTCAGGGTGCGCATAGATGAGTTTCTCCTGCAGCGAACCGTCCAGGCTCACGGAATACAGCGCGAAGCGCCCGTCATTCCTCTTCCAGCCGTAAGCGACGTTGAGATCCGGGTCAACCGCGATGGGCTGAAAGCCAGTGTAATTGACCGCGTCGTAGTCCCCGAGCTTGTGCCAGTCCCTCGACCCAGGCTGACGATACATATAGCCGAAAACGCCTGAGTCCACGTTCTGGAATTTGTTCTCCTTGCGGCCGAGGATGCGAACCGTGCCCCGCCCATCGCTGATGTACCCGGTTGTTAGCTGCGAGGGTGGCTCCACGGGCTTGACGGCGACGGTTCGCGTGTCAATCCAGTCGAGCCCGAGCCCCTCGGCTGACGAGTTATGGGTCATGTTGCCCGTGTTGTTACCCGGAACGTAGTTGCGGGTCATGAGGACGGCGCCGTCTTCATCGGGCAACCAATCAATCACCGCACCGCCAAATAACTGAAACCCGCGGGTGTACTCACTGTCACGTGTGCTCAACAGCTGTAGATTCTTCCCGTCGGCGTCCACTGCAACGACACGCGTAAAGTGCATGAGCATCGCCCGAGCATGGATGACGCCGTAGATCGAACACACCAGCCGCGTATTCGAGACCCAGTCGCAACTCCGGAGTCGATCGGGCTTGCCGGCGGCGACCATGGTCGCCTGCTCTTGCGCTCCGGACGCGAGGCTGCGGGTGTACACGGCCGAGCCCTGGCCGGCGAGCGGCACAACGTAGACGAGGCGGGTGCCGTCAGGAGACAGACTCGGATCGGCGATACTGGGTCGTGCGCCGAACGCCGCCGCGGCGTCGAAGGGTTTCGCTCCCTGGGCAAGCAACGGCGCCCAGATGCAAAGCGATGCCAGAGTCAGCAGATGTTTCAACATGCGGGCCCCTTAGTTATTCGCGTTGGTACGGAGCGAGCCGAATATCCTGCAGTTTATGCGGCTGCACTCGAACTAGTCGAGCGGCCAGGACATCGTTTTCGGCAACGTGGCAACCGGAGCCTCGGTCACAGGCCCGACGGCGGACGTGTCGACGCCGCGCCACCACGGCTCGATGCGCCCGGCGTGAGCGGGCTCGATGGGTTCACCCAGGCGCGGCATCACGAGTTGCGCGCCTCTCTTCGGGCCTGACTCCAGCAGGACTTCAGCCGGCTGATCCCAAGCATGCATGGCGAGACTAAACGTCCCCCAGTGTACGGGCAGAAACACGCCGCTGCCGAGGAACTCGAACGCCTCGAGCGCATGCTCGGGACCCAAGTGCATGTCGCCCCAGGCCGGATGCCACGCGCCGACCTCCAGCATCACGAGGTCAAACGGTCCCAGACGCTCGCGGATCGCCTGGTATTCGCTGGTGAGGCCGGTATCGCCGCTGAAGAACACCGCGTGCCGCGGTGAACGGATCACCATCGAGGACCACAAGGTGGTATTGCGGCTTCTCAAGGTGCGGCCGGAGAAGTGCTGCGAGGGCGCCGCAGTCACCGTGAGGTCAGTGTTGGGCACGCGGTGCGATTCCCACCAGTCGAGCTCAACGATGCGCTCGGGCGCCACGCCCCAGGCTTCCAGATGCGCGCCGACGCCGAGGGAGGTCACGAACGGCACATTGAGCCTGGCGAGTTTGCGGATGGTCGGATAGTCGAGGTGGTCGTAATGATCGTGAGAGACGACCACGAGGTCCAACGGCGGCATGGCCTGAAGAGCAACCGGCACGGGCTGGAAGCGCTTTGGGCCGGCGATACGCGATGGGGATGCGCGCGGTCCCCACACCGGATCGGTCAATACGCGCAGGCCGTCGATCTCGAGCAGCACCGTGGAATGCCCGAGCCAGGTGGCGCGCAGTCCGCTCGCGGGCTTTTTGCCCCACGCCTCGAGCGGGTTCACCGAGGGCAGGGGCCCCCGCGGCACGCGCCGCTCGCCACCGCACAGAAAATCCTGAAGGGTGGGCATCGAAGCGCTTGGGTCACGCAGACCCGCAGCGATCGGGTGCAGGTTGCGGAACTGCTCGCCGGTCCAGCGTGGGGACGCCTTGATGCGCTCAAGTCGAGCGCCCGCAGGTCTTTTGCCCAGCGATTTCATGGTGCGACCTTAGTTGTCGTTGCCTGGCGTCACTGCCAATAGTGAGTGAAAAACACTCAACCGTTCAAGCAATTCAATTCGCTTGTTCGCCGTACGTGGTTTGGTAGGTTTTACGCGATGTGAATGCCGGTTCATGGAGGTCAGACTTTGCGAGTCCCGCTTAAACATTATCTCTTGGCGTCGGATTTTGATCAGACACTGAGCTTCAATGACTCCGGCCACGTGCTGAGCGAGCTGCTCGGCGTGCGCGGTTTTGAGCAAAAGGTCAGTGGTCTGGCGCGCAGCAACCTGGTGCAGCAGGGCGGCGAGCTGGCCTACCTCATCCGTCACGACCCGGACTTTCGCGGCGTGCGGCGCGAGCACCTGCTGGAGACGGGCCGCCGCGTGCGGCTCAGGGCCGCACTGCCCGCGTTGGTGGACTTTCTGGAACGGGGACTGGACGGCTATCGCTTTTCCTTCTGCGTGGTCTCGGCTGCGCCGCGCGAGGTGGTCGTGTCGGCGCTGGCGGGCATCGTGCCACCCGAGCGTATCTATGGAACGGAATTCGACCACGACCCGGAATCCGGGGAAGTGCGTGCCATCACGCGTGTGCCCGCCGGCTACGGCAAGGTCGCGGTGCTCGATGAACTGGCGCAGCGGCTCGGTGTCGGTGCGGACCGGATCATCTACGTTGGCGATGGCAGCTCGGACGTGCACGTAATGTTGCACGTCAACAACGCCGACGGATTCACGATCGCCGTCTCCGAGAACAGTCAGCTGGCGCGGATTGCGAAGAGCACGGTACTCAGCGACAGCGCCTTCAGCATCCTGGTCCCGGTGCTTGATCAGGTGCTCGGCATGCGCAGTTCCGAGATCCGCGCAGTGTTTGAGTCGAACGGGCTGATGCTGCACGACTGGGAAAGAGCCCGCACTGACCGGGTGCTGATTCGGGAAACGGCAATGCCGGAGCCGGCCTGACCTCGATGAGTGCCGCCGCGACGCAGGCCCTGGGGTGGATTGCGACCTGCGTGTTTGTCGCGTCGTACTTCTTTGGGCGCGCGGCATCCTTGCGTGCTGCGCAGATGCTGGGCGCGCTCCTATGGATTGCTTACGGGCTTCTCATCGATTCGAAGCCCGTGATCGCCGCAAATGCCCTGGTATTCGCCGCCGCCGCCTGGACTGCCGCTCGCACGCAATTTGCGGCATCCAACCCTGGGCAGAACGGCGTGAATCCCGCCGTGGATTGAGCGGGCCGGGTGAGCGATCGCCACGACGCGCGTCCATCGCGTCCCATGGGCCGTCCACACCCATACCCACACCGACCTTCGTACGCTGCAGCCGTTGACCGCGACGGTGCAGTACACGAAGTCGTTCTGAGATGTCGCCAAGGGGCCGCGGGCGCTAAGCGCCCGCGGCCTTTTGCGTCGAGGGTTTGCCGG
>PLEC01000009.1 GCA_003136935.1 Gammaproteobacteria bacterium | reverse complement strand
AATAGAAGCGCTCGTGACGCGGAATCTCTCCCTTCGCCGGCAGCGCGATCGCATCGCTCAGAAGCCAGCTTCGACCGTCCCGCGCGTACCCGACCCGCCGCCTGCCGCCCGCGAGGAACACCACCGCCGCGCTCTCGAACGAAGCGGGCGCGCGCCGCAGCAGCGCGGGCTTAACGTTAGTGAACGCGTTGACGCTGACCACCGCGTAGAGCTGATCATCGATCAGGCTCGTCACCACGGGCGTGACGCCACACCGGCCGCACACGTGGAACACGGCCGTGCCGGTACCGAACGAGTACCGCGACACCTGTGAGCGTTGTTGCACCAGGACTGTGAGCGAGCCTGAGGGATTCGAGGTCCACACGCCGCCGTGCCTGGTGCAGAACGTGCAATCACAGGCACGCGCCGGAATCTCGAGCGGGTCCGGTTCCCAGGTCAGCTCGAACGAGATGTTGCCGCAATGGCAGCTACCGTGAATGAGCATGGCTGGCGGCCGGCGGTCCCTTCAGTTCGACTGTATTGCCGTCGGGGTCGGCCACATAGATGGAAGGACCCTCGCCCTCGGCGCCGTAGCGCTGTTCCACTTCCCCTGGCGACGCGCCGTGTTCCCGAAGCTGGGTCGTGATGGCGAGGGAATCGAACGGCTCGATGCGAAGGCAGAGGTGATCGAGGTTGCGCCCTTCACTGCCCGGGCCCTTGCCGCCGGCGCGGCCGAGCTTGCCGTCCACCGGTACCAGATCGATGAGGCTGCGGCCGGCACGCAGCTGCACCAGGCCTATTTCATCCTGCCGGCGCTCCACGCTGCAACCGAGTCCCTCGCAGTAGAACGCCAGCATCTTTTCAAGATTTTTGACGCGCAGGACCAGGTGGTCGATTTCCCGAACGCGGATCATGGTTGGCCAGCGAGGGCACTCAGGTGCGGTTTTCGTGCCATACCATCACCGCAAGCGTAGCGGCAATCAGGCAGGCAATGACGCTCACCCAAAGTGGAATGAAAACTCCGCCTATTCTGACTTCCCAGCCCAGCGCGATGCGCAGCAATTGCGCCAACGCGACGAGGCTGAAGACGACGCTGGCCACGGTGGTAAAGGGTTTCATGTCCGAAGCTCCCCTTGGTGTCGGCCGAATCCAACTGATTCCAGTATCGCACCGCGCCCGAGATGGTGCGCGCCCAGCGACCGTCGTGAGTCCGATGCTTACCCCCGCGAAAGCGCGCCGTGATCTCCGGAAGGTCGGCGCCGACGGGCTGCACGATTTCTCCGCCGTGCTGCACCGCCGTCCCTAGGCTCGCTTCGCCAGGAACAGTCCTGCAATCATGAGCACGACCCCCGCTACGCGTCGCCAGGACAAGACCTGGACTATGGAACCAAACAACCCGAAGTGATCAATGGTGATCGCGGCCAGAATCTGCCCGGTGACGATGAAGCATATGGCATTGCCGACGCCGAGCCTCGGAGCGAGGAAGGTGATGGCCAGGACGTAGCTTCCGACGATCACACCGCCGAGGTAACCGTAGGCCGGTGCGGTGCGCAAGGCACTCAGCGCCGGCATCGGCGCGCGGGTAAGCACCACCCAGGCCGACACAAATACCAGCGCCACCGCGAACACGGTCAGGGAGGCGAATGAGACGCTACCGATTGCCCTGCTCATGGAAGCGTTGGTGGCGGCCTGTAGCGGAATGAGAGCCCCCACCACAAGCGCCAGCGCTGCCAGAGAGGCGAAAGTCATGACTGACACGTGTAGAGTCCCTCAGTGGCGTTGCGGAGGTAAGGAGTGATTAAAATCAGCGTGATGTATCCCAACACACCCGGGGCTCGATTCAACCACGAGTACTATCGTGACAAGCACATGCCGCTGGTGAAGGCGCGGATGGGCGACAGCTGCAAGTACTACACGGTTGACAAGGGCCTGACCGGTGGTACTCCCGGATCCCCTGCCGTCTATGTTGGCATGTGCCATATTTTTTGCGAATCGGTGGCGGCCTTTCAGGGTGGCTTCGGCCCCCATGCCAGGGAGATCATGGGCGACATTCCCAACTACACCGATCTGACACCGGTGATCCAGATCAGCGAAGTCGTGGTGGGCTGACACGCGCTTGCCGCTATTGCGGTTGCGGTGCCTTCAAAGCCTCCACCGCAATATCGAGCCTGACTTCATCGCTGTCATTGCCGATAAACGCATCGAGACCGAAATCAGAGCGCTTGATGGTGACACTGGCATCTGCGCCACACGACGGTATCTTCACCAGCGGATGCTCGCGGCAGGCAAACGCTGCAACCTCCAGCACCACCGGTCGGGTGATGCCATGCAGGTTCAGATCTCCGCTCACTGCAACCAGTTGCGTGCCGGAGAATTTGAAACTGCTTGACTTGAATGTGGCCGTCGGGAATTTTGCGGCGTCGAAGAACTTCGGGCTCCTGAGAAACTGATCGAGCATCGGCACACCGGTATTCACTGAATCGATGGCGACGCGGATGTCCGCACTGCCCCGCAGTTGTGCCAGATCAAGCTCAATGGTCCCGGTGAGCTGCTCGAAGCGGCCCCGAAACGACGACAGGCCCAGATGCCTGAAGGTGAAAGACGGCATGCTGTGCATGCTGTCCACGTTGTACGTCTCCGCCGGAACCGTGCGCGGCACGGCACTCAACAGCACGCCGAGTAAGATGGCCGTCGCAAAGTGTGTTTTCATGCGGGCTCCAGCAGTCGCCACGGGCGCTTCACTTCTTCAAGCGCAGCCGGCCCGTGAAATCTCGTTTGCCGAGCGGCAAGCCCTTCCAGCGCAGGATGGCGTAGGTCGTGGTGGCGTGGAAATAGAAGTTCGGCAGCGAGAATGACAGCAGGAAATTCTCGGCCGTGAAGTCGGCCTGGCGATCGCCGAAGGCGAAGCGCATATCCCGACCCACAAAAGCGTCGACCTCGGCCGCGTCGATCGCCTCCAGCGCAAGGAGCGTTGCCGTGATCCGCGTCTTGAGGGCGGCGAAGTTATCAGGCGGCGGGGTTTGGTCCGGAGAAAAGACACCTCGCCGCACACCCTCGATGGCGCCCAGCGAGTGCACCGCCGTCGACTTCACCTGATAGGCGAAGGGCAGCATATCCTCGGCGAGGCGGGCCTGAATGATGTCCTGCGGCGCGATGCCCTTGTCCGCACAGAATGCCTCCGCTTTTCCCAGCAACCCGAGAACCGCTCCCAGGATCTGCTGATAGGACGGGATAGTGGCGGTGTAGAGTGAAATAGCCATGGCCCTCCTTCAAACCTGTCAGGTGTCTGCACCCGTGAAGTTGAGTTCGACCCCATTGCCTGCGGGATCAACGAAGAACAGCTGAACCTGGTCTGTTTGCGGCACGCGGGCAACTTCATACCTAATGCCAAAGCGCGTGAGCCGTGCCTCAAAATCCTGTTGCCCGNNTGTCCAACCTCGAGTCCAACGACCTCGACATAGAACGCCCGCAGCTGCTCGAGCAGCTCCCGGGGAGCACGCAGATTGTAGTGACTGAAACTGCGGACTTTCACGCCGACGCCTTAACGCGTGCGAGGCTGCGCTACGGCGCGTAGTCGTACAGCGGCTTACCCTTGTCGACGATGTGAACCGTAAACAGCTTCAGCGACGTGTCTCCCACGACCTTGAAGCCAGCATGCTTCGCATCACGCAGATTCAGGAGCGTCGCTCCGGTCAGCAGCGCCGTCGGATCCTTGCCCGGGACTTGCACGCTCGCGCCCTGGATAACGTATGCCACCTCCACACCGTGGTGGCTGTGCCGGCCTACCGAATCTCCCGGCTTGTATTCAGCCACAGACGCAATGACCTCCATCCCCGGGGCGCCCGTCAGGTCCGTGCGCTTCTGTTCCACGCGCTGCGGTGAGTCGGTTGACGTTTGTGAAAGTTGCGCCGTTGCGACGCCCAGGCCGAACAGCAAGGCTGCGCCGAACACCAAAGTCATGGCCTTCATGGGTTTCTCCTGTGCCGGTGTGGACAATGAGCAGCGCTGCAGCGTGCTCCCCGACACGCGATACGGTCAACTTAACTTCCGGCCGTTTTCTAAGCTTCATTGCGGCTAAGGCGGACAGCTCTCGCATGGGTTGGCTCCTCTCTGCAGGCGACTACTACCTGGCGTACTTCTGTGCGCCAATGAAATGCCGCGACACATACGGACTGGGTCAACCATGTCATTACCTGCCATTGGCATCTGATGATCACGACCTGCTCCAACCGGCGGTCAGGCAGGAAGGTGCACCGGCGTGATGGCGTCCTGACCCACCACCGTCGTCCACTCGCGTATACGCCAGCTCTTCACAAGACCCGCGATCGCGTACGGATCCGAGGCGACGAAGCGCTCCGGAACGGCGCTTGAGTCGCATTTGAACAGCAGGGCTGCCCCATCAACCGGATCAGCATAGGCACCAGCGAGAATCAATTCGCCCCGGCTCTGGAACTCCCAGGCCAGCCGCAGGTGCTCGGACCGGAACTGCCCCCGGCGCTCGAGATAGTCAGGCACGAACTCATAGAAGAGCAGGAAATGCATGTCCCCTCCGCAGGCGAACCTTATGAGCGGCTTTGCGGAATTCTCCGCCTGCGCGGCTTTCACGTGAAGGCCTTTAGTGATGTCGAACCGAAGCGTATTGGGTCGCCCAGAGCGGGCGTCCGCCCGAGGGATTCATCAGGCGTCATCTGAGGAGTTCGACTTCACCCTCAATCTCAACCGGAATGTCGAAGGGCAGCTCTGCCATTCCGACCGCACTTCGGCTATGGGCGCCGACCTCAGGCCCAAACACTTCGAGGATCAGATCGGAGAACCCGTTGATGACGCTGGGCTGCTTATTGAAGCCCGGCGCGGAATTAACCATGCCGAACACGCGCGACCATGCGGCTATGCGGTCCAGGTCTCCCAGTGATCGTTTGAGACTTCCGAGAACCGATAGCGCGGTGAGACGTGCGGCCGTGTAGCCCTGCTCGAGCGAGACTTCGCGTCCCAGCTTTCCCAGAGGCTGCGCGAAGGAGCCATCAGGGTTCTGGGGCCCGTGGCCAGAGAACAAGGCGCGCTGAGCGACGATCCGGACGAACTGGAAAGGCAGAACCACCCCGGGAGGCGGCTGGGGAGGAGGCGGGAGAGTGAGTCCCATGCTGCGCAGCTTGTCTTCAAATCCCGGCATGAGCGCCCTCGAACATGTACTTGCAACATCGCGCAGAAGACTAGGGGCAATGCGTTCACACACATTCAGAAATGTGATGAGAGCGTTCGTTGGTGTGATGAAGTGCGACCATTATGCGGCGCCCGTCTACGAACAGCACGTTTGGCAGGACCGCTACGCCTGGTGGGGCATCTGCAGAACCCTAGAAAGAGCGCCCGTCTACGAACTTGCGTTTGATAGCGGAGAGTTCCACGCCTTCAAGGCAGCGCACGTTTATAGCCGCCATTTCTGCGCCTTTGGAGCTACCAAACCCGAGCGGTGCGCAGCCGCACTTGCTGCAGAAGTGATGCTTGATGGCGTGCTTGTTGAAAGTATAGGTGGCTAGCGATGCTTCCGGGGATTGCAGCGTGACCTGCGACCGAGGCACGAACCAGAGCAGGTAGCCCTTACGACTGCAGTGAGAGCAGTTGCACTCCATTGCGGTGTCGAAGTCGCCCTGAACCTCAAATGTGATTTGTCCACAGTGGCAACTACCTTTGTGAGTCATGCTGGCTCTCCACAGAAACGTATCTGTTTTTCACATGCCCGCGGCCGCGTGCGCTGCAAGCGTGGTTAGGCGTCTTTTCGTTCCCCTGCTGCATAAAACGCGAGCCCAAGACAAACCGCAACAGCGGTGCACGAGATGACGGGCAGGAGAAAGATGAACCTCCAGGACAGGAATGCGGACGCGACGGACGCTACCAGGAACGTTCCGACCAGCGGACGAACTTGAATTGGGTCAGCTTTCGCCATCGACGCCAACTGCCAGAGAGCGACCGCCTGTGCAAGCAGATAGATGCTAATTATGAAGCCAAAGCCCAGATAGAAGTCCAGGTAGGTTCGGCTGACGCCCGCGGCGTCGAAGTGAAAGGACCTCATCGCGCGAAGCACCTCGGTCTCGCCTGCGGGAGACCAGAAGCTGAGCCCGCCGGCGGTGTGTCCCGCGGCAAAGAGCAAGGTGAGAATCGATGCGATACGCAATAAGAGTGAAGGCTTCATGTGGACCCCCAGGCGCCCGCGCCGACGCCCCGACCGATGGTTAGAAGTCGAACGATGCGGTCAAATCACCCACCGAGGTACACGCTCGCGATATGCGTGCCACTGCGCTCCGCATTGGCGGGCCGAGTATGCCGAGAGAAAGCGGCGCCGCCGCCAGCGCCAGACCGCACGGGGCGGCAGCGGTCCCGACACTCCAGATGCGAGGTAGATTCATCGAGCGGTGGGCCATAGCAAGCGCCATACGCCTAACGGTGAAGTTGAGGGCCGCGCGCAGGCGCCCAGGCAGAGCCGCGGGCGCACAGTGATAACCCGCGTCCGCGGCGGCACCAGTGACCTTCACGGCCCGCTGCGACGATTGTCAGGCATTCTCACTTGATGTAGTAGCCGCTTACGCGCCAACGCCCGTCGAGATTTTTCATCAGTGTCACGGTTTCTGTTGCCGCAACCTTATTCCTGAAGCGCGTCGCGAACTGAATGACAAAGTGCTCCCCGTCCTCAGCGCCGGGCAAGGAGGGCGTAAATGTGACTGACGATACGGTACGCGACCTCGGTGCTCTAAAGGAGGCGCGAACCGTAGACACTCTTGACACCCACTCCCGCTCCTCTATGGAGTTCCGGAAATAGTCTGCAGCCGTAACCCAGCTCTGTGCATAGTCTCCAGCATCAACCAAACCGAGCCAAGTCAGGGCTGCGGCCTGCGCCTGATCCTCGGGCGTGGCCTCACTGAAACCTGGTGGCGAAGCGGTGATGAGAAGCGTGAGAGTCGCAATACTGGCTAACACCTTCATGTCAGTACCCCTGCCAAAAAAAACGCGATGCCGTGTCCTGAACGCCCAACGGTGAAGTTGAGCGGCCGCCCAAAAGCGCCTGGTCAGGGCTGCGTGCGCACACTGTCTTCCGGCGCCCGCGGCGCATAACCACAGACGCTTCACGGCCGGCTCCAACGACTGTTAAGTGTCGCGAAACACGTCACGGCAATCGAACCTCGCTGTACCTCATGTAATCAAGGTTCCCCTCCGCGACCAGGAGACCTCTTTCAACGAGCACCCTCACTCGGTTCGCGTAATACAGATCAGGAAGACCGGGGACCCGTACCTCGGGATCCATCATTGCGAGACCCACAAGAACCGCTACCTTTCTCCCTCGCAACTTCGAACGAGAGAGCAAAGCCTGGTCGATCTTTTCAACCATCTGCTGACTCAACAAAGCAGCAATCGCCTCTTCTTCGGCACTCATGGGGCCGTCCGGAGAACCGATCGCGTCAAACCTGCCCACTAACGCCCCCGCGACACCTAACGGTGAAGTTGAGCGGCCGCACGATGCAGCCTGATTAGCGGCGCGGGCGCAGACTGTCCCCAGGCGCCCGGGGCGCACAACCACCCACGCCTCACAGACCCGCTCCAACGATTGTCAGACGGCACTTAACTGACCATCCTCTAGCGCACCTAGCTCCCAGCCAGTTTAGTCCCAACGGTTGGCGTTCTTCGGGAAACCAGGACGCTGCACCCGTACGACGCAAAAGCGTTGCCCGGTGGGCGCCTGCATCACGATCCAACGCTCTAGGCGGTCGATGCTCGCACAGTTTGTTTAGTGCAGGTCAGTCTCTGGGTTCCGTGCCAAGCCAAAGGGTATTGCCATCGACGTCTTGTATGCGCATTTCGTGAGCCCACGGCTTGTTCGCTGGCTTCGACAGAACGGTTACGCCTTTGTCCATGAACTCCTTGAACAGCTTGTCGCTTTCAAGGCCGACCCATACGCAAGCAGGCGACCCGAGCTTCCTATCTTCGGTAAGCATGATTGGATGGTCATCCCGAGACACTTGGCAGATCGCAGCGTCCTCCGAGTCCCCCCAGTCAAGCTGAAACCCAAGCTTCTGCACGTAGAACTCCTTGCTGCGTTTGAGATCCTTCACAGGCAAAACCGGGATCGTGTTCTCAACCTGTTTGCTCATAGCGTCACCGAGGCTAGCTCATCGCTTTTGACCGTGCGAGGCGGTGTCGATGACGCATAACGCCCCGGTTGAGCGGCGCGGCACCGACACATCTGAAATAGCACTCTATTTACCATCGCGATGCTCCAACCGGTGGTCAGAGTTTGCCGTATGGTGCCGCGATGCCTCCAGAACTCTAAGGCTAGGAGTCGGCTCACCCAAAGAAGCAGGCATACCGGTCTTCCTGAACCAAGGCGATGAATTCCTCGATAGTGTCAACTTCTGGCGTAGGTTCATAGCTGTGCCACTTCAGGTCCTGACGCAGCCAAAAGATTCGCCAGCGGCGCTTGGTTCGCACGTAAGTGGCCTTCGCGAAGGGATGCTCGTGCTTCTGACCGGTGGCGCCGCGCCATACCGGCCGAATCTCAAAAAGCTCCACACTCTGACCTGAAACGCGAAACCCAAAATCGAGCTCCGGGCGAATGTGGGGCGGCGGACGACGACGTTCAACGAAGCCACCAACGGCCTTCCGTACTCGCGCCGTTTCAAGTTCGCTGAGCGCCACCGCAGCCGACTCCTAACGGTGAAGTTGAGGGACCGCGCGCAGGCGCCCGATCAGAGCCGCGGGTGCACACTGCTTTCCCGCACCCGCGGCGACACTACCGAGTCTCACGGACCCCTCCAACGATTGTTAGACGGCGCCCTTCTAACATGGCGCCTAGTGAGAAGACGGTGCAGCCGGAGCGCCCGCGGCATACGTCCCGTCAGGTCTTCGGCAGATGCTGGCCACGTCCACGCGCTTATTGACAGCAACACCTGTCAAATCCTCCGTTACGAACAGCAGCAGATCTCCTTCAGCACGACGCAGGTACAGCCTGGTGGTCATACCGTAGTGAACTTCAAGTCGGTCGGGAGCCAACACAGTGCCGCGCACAGAGTTGCAGGCTGCGTATTCCGGCGAAGTCGGGCCGGCGTTCCGATGCAAGCGAGGCCATCATTCCGGAGCATGCCGGGCCGGTGTTGAAGCGGCAGGCGAACTGTGGTCGATGCTGCTGATCTCGTCAATGCCCCTTGGCACGTGAGGGTGTGGATGGTTTTAGCGCGGCTGTTTTGTGCCGGCGCATGGACTCACCCTTGAGCACGATGCGGTAGCTGTTGTGCACCAGCCGATCGAGGATGGCATCGGCGACGGTTCGATCGCCAAGGTATGCATGCCATTGATCGATGGGCAGCTGACTGGTGATCAAGGTAGAGCGTCGATCGTAGCGGTCATCGAGGATCTCCAGCAGATCGCGCACGGTGTCGTCGGCCAGGGGCGCAAGACCGAAGTCATCCAGTACCAACAGATCCGCCTTGGCCAGTTGCCGGAACAGTGCCGAGCGCTTCTGCATGGCGCCATAGCGGGCCAGTTCCTCGACAAGCCGTGGCAGGCGGAAGCAGCGGACCGAGAAGTCGGCGCGACAGGCGGTATGTGCGAGGGCGGCGGCGAGGTAGCTCTTGCCAACCCCAGTCGGCCCGGTCATCAGCACGTTCAGGTGCTCGCGGATCCAACCAAGATCAGTCAGCTGAGCGAGTTGCGCCGGATCAAGACCACGCGGGGCGCGCGTGTCCAGATCTTCAAGGCAGGCGGGCATTGGAAGCTTCGCCCAGCGCAGTCGCTGCGCCAAGCGGTAGCCGGAGCGTTCGGTCATCTCCTGTTGGATCATCAGCCCCAGTCGATCCTCGAACGAGCGGTCCGTCAGATCGGCCGAGGCGTGTTGTTGCTCGAGGGCGTTGGCCATGCCCTTCAAGCGCAGCGTGTGCAGTTGCTGGATCAGCGGTTCGGTGAGCATCGATCAGGTCTCCTTCATGGCGTGAGGGGGTTACTCGAAGTAGGTGGCGCCGCGCAGGTTTTCGTGCGCCAGATCCAGCGCCGGCCGGCTCGCAGGAGCTTCTGGCGTCTCGATCAGGGTCCGCACGGCACGGTAGCTATAGGCACGCAGCGCCAGGGCTCGTACGCAGGCACGCTCGAGTTGCTCGGTGCTGAAGTCACGCGCCAGGCGCAGGATCCCTTGTGCACTGCGCAGGGTCTCTTCCGGATGGCATCGGCGTTGCGCTTGCTGGCGGATCAGCTCGGCGGTGGCCACGCCGATCGCGGCGGCGCGAGCGAGCGTGTAATCCATGGTGCGCTCGATAATCGCTACATGGCCTTCGGGTCGGTGCGCACGGTGGGTGCGGCGCTGGTTACGTTCGCTCGCCCGCGCGTGAGCTGCCACGAGCTGCCCGGCGTGGAATACCTCGACGCTCAGAGCCGTGACGCGCACATCGACCCGCTCCCCGATCAGCGCGTACGGGACGGAGTAATACGCCCGGCCAACCTCGATGTGGTAGTCCGGATGCACCTTCGCCTTCTTCCACTCGCCAAACTCATAGGGCCGCCTCGGCAGGGGTCGCAGTGCGGGACGTTCCAGCTCCTCGAAGCGCGAACGGCGGGTGCCTTGGAGCTTCTTGAATGCGCGGGTGTTGAGCCGCTCGAGCAGCTCGCGCAATACCGTGTTCAACTCCCCGAGCGAAAAGAACGTACGGTCGCGCAGGCGCGCGAGGATCCAGCGCTCGACGATGAGCACGCCGCTCTCGACCTTGGCCTTGTCACGGGGCTTGCGCACCCGCGCCGGCAGGATCGCAAGCCCGTAGTGCTCGGCGAAGTCCTGGTACGCGGGGTTAAGCTGCGGCTCATAGCGGTGCGCCTTCTTGACCCCGCTCTTGAGGTTGTCCGGCACGATAGCTCGCGGCACCCCGCCAAAGGCGGCGAGTGCCCGCACGTGACTGCCGAGCCAGTCGGCGGCGCTCTGCGTCCAGGTGGCCTCGGCGTGCGTGAAGTTGGAACAACCCAGCACGGCGACGAAGATCTGCGCGGCGCGAGTCTCGCCGCTATAGCGATCAACGATCGATACAGTCTGGCCCGCGTAGTCGACGAACAGCTTGTCCCCGGGAGCATGATCCTGGCGCAGCACCAGCTCCTGGCGTGCCAGCCAGCGGCGGTACTGGTCGCAGAACACGCTGTACTGCCAGCCGTCCGGGTGGTCGGCCTTGTACTCCTCCCACAGCAGCAGCCGCGTTACGCCGCGCCGCGCGAGCTCACGATGCAGGTGGGCAAAGTCCGGTCGCGGCGTGCGCGACAACGGCACCGCTCGCCGGTACAGCTGCCCGTGCAGCACCGCCTCATCAACGTCGGCCGGCAGCGGCCACACCAACTGCGCCTCGCGCGCACGCCGGATGCACTCCTGCACCGTCGAGCGCGCGCTGCCAATCGCCATCGCGATCTGCCGGTCGCTGAACCCCTCGGCCTTGAGCCTCAGGACCTCGCGTATCTTGCGCACGGGTAACCTCGCTTGCCCCACCCTCGCTCTCCTTGCCACTGGCAAAAAAGAGCACGGTAGCGGCGGTTATCCCGCTTCACACACTGCAGCCCGGCATCTCCCGGAATGCTGGCCCGGCATGGTCCGGAATCCCGGCCCGGCTTGCCCCGGAACTATGGCCCGGCATCAGCCGGAATACGCAGCAGGCTCCGTCAGCGCCGTCGTAACCGTAAGTTACCGCACCAGATGGCCCTATCTCCCACCAGTTGTGGAAGCTTGGGCCTATGTTCATCCACACTCCAAAGTAGCGCGAAG
The DNA here is from genome assembly GCA_003136935.1 of Gammaproteobacteria bacterium. GTDB lineage: Bacteria > Pseudomonadota > Gammaproteobacteria > Steroidobacterales > Steroidobacteraceae > 13-2-20CM-66-19. Next base: position 5,804 of record PLEC01000009.1, on the reverse strand, counting down.
ACAGCGCTCGAGCCGACTTCGCCGGCGGATGACCGGCGCACCCGAGAACCACGGCAGCCGCGAGAGCGCCCGCGAGTCGAATGGTGTGCTGAGCCACTCTGAGCACTGCGTCTCCTTATCTAGCCGTCTAACGTTGGCGCTGAGCGACGCGCGGCATCGGGGGCGTCAAGCAAAACACCAGACCATCGACATCCCCGTAGCCCCACCGAAGCTACCGGCCGCGCGCTCGCTCGAGTGCGTAGTTAGACGCCCGGCATCGACAGTCCTCATTCCGTAATCATGTGCATAGCGACGATGGCAAGAATCCCTCCGGCCATTAGAGTGGCTCCCGCGGTTACCAGGGTCGCCACGTGTGCGCGGACAGTGGTGAAAGTCTCCCGTGTCGCTCGCCGCAATTCCGCATCGCTGCGCCAACTACGCAACACAGTAGCGCAGCCGACGACGAACGCTGCAAGCGGCATCGTAATGAGGAAGACATAGAGGCCAAGAACCACGTGATGGCTGAACCACGCGACGAGACGCCCAGTCTGTGCCAGCGGCTGAACTTCGCGCAGAAAGAGCGCGATCATAAACAGCGCGGCAGGAAGGACCAGGAGTAACTCGATGGTCGCAACGGTTGGCTTGATTTTCATAGCTGCTTCGTAATGCATAGTAAGTGCCTCGTCAGCGGTGTTTCTCGACAAGCGAACCGTGAAGCGAAGGTGGACAAAGCAAGGCGTCTAACGGTGAAGCTGAGCGGCGCGGTCTTTTCGGCGCCAACCAAAGGCACTTTATCCAGAAGATCGACACATCAGTGAGCCTCACCGGGCTAACCCGCGCGACCGCTCCAGCGATTGTTAGAGCTCACGCGCTCCGGGGGATTAAGCATTTAGGCCGCTGCTGGCCTGTATATCAAACCGATCACTATCCCAACCAGGCTCCATTCGATGAAATAGGCTATCCCTGAGATAAGAGTGAGTCTCAATCCAATGTTTAGATTTCCGTAGTTATGCAAGACAAATGCACCAACCACAAATATCCCGATCAAAGCGCCAAAGCTTGCGCCCTCTACCAGACCTGAACCACTTTTGTAGATTCTCGCGTACAGAACCGCGAGCACGAACATCGACAAGAGCAGCCCTGTCATTCCCGCCGGAAGGTGGCTCATCTGTCCTTCGTGGGAGCGATATACGGCCGGATACTTCAAGAACTCATCTTTGAGGAACGGCATGGTGGCGAAAATCACCCCGCCAATGCCCATGTACGCTACAAATGCCGCAACAGAGGCAAGCACAATCCGCAGGTAATTCATTTGGAGAGCCTCCGACGATAACTCCGAGAAGAATTGTGGCAGTGACGTCCCTCGTGAGCTCTAACGGTGAGGGGCCGTATAGAAGCGCCCGATACGCGCCGCGGGTGCACACTGTCTTCCCGCGCCCGCGGCGCCCAACCACCGGCGCGTCACGGCCCCCTCCAACGATTGTTAGGCGGCGTGCAGGACCGCTCGGCGTATGGGTTGTGGCAAAGCGACCTCAACAAAGGCGCTCTTGGGATAGAGATAGTCTGAGCCAGACTCGTCGATTACTCGCACGTGGCCTAGCCGCTCGGCCTTGGCATCGGGAATCGACACGTAGATCTTGCGTCGCTCCAGCGAGACCTCGTACCCGGAGTTGTCGACACAAATCACTAGACGCTTTGCAGCTTTAGCCATGGTGCATCACCTCATAGGAGGCGCTTGATCTTGAACTCGCGACGACCGATTCCCGTCGCCTCGTACCAGTGTAACTCGGCCGAAACGATCTCACCGCTGGGGAGCTCAATTTCTGCGATGCCCTTGCGTTTCCGCCACCGCCCGCGACCGTAGCGCTTGCGTAGGCGTCGCGCGCCAGCGCCCGAACAGAGCCGCGGGCACACACTGTCTTCCCGCGCCCGCGGCGACACTACCGCGCATCACGGACCCCTCCAACGATTGTTAGGCGTCATTGCATAAGGTTCGCGACTATTGATTCCCCGGGCGTTACGCCGCTGTTGGAGCATCTTGCCCAATCCACAAGCGATTCCCGTCCGGGTCATCGATCCGGAACTCGGTCATGCCGTAGAAGGTGACTTCTAAGTCCGGGACGACCAGGCCGTTCCTCCGAACTTGCTTGTGAAACTCAGAAACATCATCCGGGTAAAGGTAGACAACGGAGGATCGGGGAATGCCCGGGTGAACGTTGATTGACTCATCCACCATCAGGCGACAATCGCCAAAGCGGAGCATCGCCCAACGCCAATCATCGTTCCGCTGCTCGATGCTGAAGCCGAGCTTCGCATAGAAATCGACGCTCGCTGGCATGCTTCTTACTGGCAGCATGGGAATGAGGCGGTTCATCTTCATGGACACCCCTAGGGTGGTGGTATGACGCCTAACGGTGAAGTTGAGGGGCCGGACGACCACGCCAGACGAGCGCCGCGGGCGCACACTTTCCCCAGGCGCCCGCGGCGCCAAACCGCTCACGCTTCACGGCCCCCTCCAATGTTAGGCGGACTCGGCGGACGACGCGTCCTTACTTGGTCGGCATGAAGTGCCCGCCGCCCTCGGGATCGAGTCGAACCCATTTCCCCTCTTGTCGAGCCATCAAGTAGCCGGTAACGGACCGCGCCACCCCGGCGTTGACCATTTCTGAGTTGGTTCCAGTTACCACAAAGCCTGCGTCTGCAGTTAACGCAATCCAGGCATTCGCGGCCACGCCATCGGGTCGTGGGGTATCCGGGTGAGCAAGCGCAAGGGACAAAGCAAGTGCCAGGGCCGAGCCGACCACGGCAAAAGCTGCTACTTTCTTCATTCGGGTAGCTCCTGAAGGGGATTGGCGGAAGATACGACAAGCGCAAGGGGGCTGCGGTTCCTGGTACGCCTAACGGTGAAGTTGAGGGGCCGCCCAGAAGCGCCCATCAAGCGCCGCGGGCGCACACTGTCTTCCCGCGCCCGTGACGACACTACCGAGTCTCACGGCCCCCTCCAACGATTGCTAGCTGCCATGAGCGAAACCGCTTCAGCGAGCGCTCGCTTTCGAAACGAGAAACCGGACTAGGTCGATGACGTCTTGCTCATTGCCTGGCGTAATTACCCGATACTTTCCATTGACCACGATGCAGGGCGTCCCGGGGACCTGCATCGCGACGATTTGTTTGTCCGCCGCCCTCATCTTCATATCTATGGCAAACGAGTTCGCCGTTGCAAGGAACGCTTCCGGTTTAACGCCCGATATGCGTGCGTAACAGCGCGCGGCGTCCTCCAGCGAGGGTTGGGGGTGCTTGAGACGGTTTGTAGCAGGATCACTGACGGCAAGTTCGCCGGTCTTCCAAACAGCATCGAAGATACCTTGGTGCGTGCGCTCCGCAATCCCCAAGGACTGTGCCGTGAAAAAAGCTCTCTGGAACATCGGCCAATCCTCGCCAGAGTTCCAGGAAGCGGGTAGAAGCACGATCTGTGCGTTAGCCGGCAAGCTGTGCCTCAGCCTGTTCATAACTGGCTGAAAGGTGTTGCAACCGGGACAGCCATAAGAAAACACTTCCATTACCTCTATCTTTCCGGTCGGCACACTAATGCTTTGCGGAGGACTCAGCAGCACATAGTCGCGCCCCTCGACCCAGCGGTCGGCGGCGCGAGCGTTCTGTGCAGCCAGAAATGCCAAGACAACGAACAGAGCGGCTGCGAAGCGTTCCATATGAACCTCTTGAGTCGAGAGAGTGCTGAGCAGACCAGTGGTCTGCTAACGGTGAAGTTGAGGGGCCGCCCAGAAGCGCCTGATCAGCGCCGCGGGCGCATACTGTCTTCCCGCACCCGCGGCGCCTAACCACGGGCGCATCACGGCCCGCTCCAACGATTGTTAGGCGCCAAGCCGCCCACGACCGCGCTCATACGGGGTTCCCCGACGAATGGTTTGAGTAGAAGGTAATTAGATGGCCGGCGGGCTCTCGGACACGGAAGAACTCGTGATCGATGGATGACATCGATTCAATGGGCGAAGGAGCAAGCCCCAGCGAAGCGAAGCGCTGATGCGTCGCACGGAGGTCTTCAACCATCAAGTCAAACGGGGCATCTCCCGGGACTATTTCGCTCTTCGTGATAAGGATCAGATGCGTTCCTCCGCGCAGCTCAAAGATAGCCGTCTCCGACCCTTGGTGCACGGCCCGCATCCCGATGGTGTGCATGAACCGCGCGGATTCTTCCAAGCGGTCTGTTTCAAGAACGACGTGCCCTATCCAGAGTGGGGGTCGAAGATCTTGGTCAGGCACCTAATTTCCTCCGGGTAGTGAAGCCTTGGCGCCTAACGGTGAAGTTGAGGGGCCGGGCACTGCGGCCCAACAAGCGCCGCGGGCGCACACTGCCTTCCGGCGCCCGCGACGGCAAACCGCTCACGCATCACGGACCCCTCCAACGATTGTTAGGCGCCGCATGAAGTAGTTGATCAATCAAGGAGCTTCCACGATACGGCGCCATCAAGATGTCGGATTCGCACACCGACAAGCGCAGAAGGGGCGAAGTTGGCCGCGTTCACGCCTATCGTCCTGTTGCGCTGACGACCTCGATACGTGTAGTGAGTAACGCAACCACATCGCTTGCACCGGTGGTAGTCGCGAATCCTCTGGTTCCAGGAGTATTTCGAGAGGCCCCCCTTCGGAGCTTCAATCGTAACTGAAGTCGGCTTGTAGTAGGCCCAGACTGCACCGTAGCGACGGCAGATCGAACAATTGCAGCTCGTTACCGTGCGGGGCAGCTGCCGAACATGAAGCCGGATCGCACCGCAGTGGCAGGTGGCGACAGGCGTGGCAGTGCGGTGAGCCATGGCGCCTAACGTTCGCGTTGAGCGGCCGCCCAGAAGCGCCGGATACGCGCCGCGGGCGCACACTCCCCCCAAGCGCCCGCGGCGCCTAACTGCTCACGCTTCACGGACCCCTCCAACGATTGTTAGGCGTCAGCTGCCGAGCAGACGCCACGACCTGAAAATATCTATTTCGCTCGAACATCGCTCATAGCTTTCAAGATACATGTGTAATCTGCAAGCGAGACTAGCCCCATCGCTCGACGCCGTTCATCGACGTGAGGCGGATCCTCCAGGGGACGAACTGTGAACCCTTGTGCGCCAACTTCAAACTGAGTTCCGTACCGCTGCTTCTTTCCGTGTGCCAGTAGCACTCTGTCTGTTAATAGCGCTAGATCCTGCGGATCCAGCTCTCCGGAATTAACGCGCCGTCTTACCTCCACCAGCATCTGAGCCTGGAATTCCGGGTCACTAGCGTGCTGCACCAGCAGCCACGCGGCTTGGAGGCCGTCGTACCCGACCATGCGGGCGGTCGGGAAGCCGTCTTGATGGATGATGTGTTTGAGCCGGCGTAAATTGTCTGCGTCGACCTCCTTCATGTATTCCATGTCCAAGCCGCGACCCGTTTCCGAGAACTTAGTAACGCCTCGTGCTGCCTGGTCCTGCTCACTTCGCAAAATCAATTCGCGCTGCAGCAATGGGCGGGTAACCCGGTGGATCGGAGGTGCTCGACGTCGGTCGGCTGCCTGATGCTGCAGCTTGACTGCCTCCGCTGCGGCTGGACATCTCTCTAAGATTGTGTCCTCAAACTGCGTGTGGCCCTGAGACTCGTCAGCAAGGGATTCCACCCAAGCGGCGGGCGCGGCGCGGCCCGCCAGCAACAGACCCACAACCAGGCACGTCAGAGCTAACAAAATCCTAACGTTGCCACCCACGCCAAAGCTCGCGACGCCGCTTCTTGGTTGACGCCTAACGTTCGCGTTGAGCGGCCGCGCAGAAGCGCCGGATACGCGCCGC
>PLEC01000087.1 GCA_003136935.1 Gammaproteobacteria bacterium | reverse complement strand
GCGCGCGGTCGTGCGGTCAATCACACGGCCGGCAAGCTGTCCGCAGGCGGCGTCGATGTCATCGCCGCGAGTTCTGCGAACCGTCGCAATCACGCCCTGATCATTCAAGATGTCGCGGAATTTTAAAATCGCCGCAGGCGCGGAGCGCCGGTAGCGCGTGCCTGGAAATATATTGAACGGAATGAGATTGAGCTTTGCCGGGCGGCCGTGCATCAAACGCGCGAGCTGCCGTGCGTGTTCAGGCTTGTCGTTGACGCCGTCGAGCATCACGTACTCGAAGGTCACGCTGCGGCCGTTCTGCTCATCCAGGTAGTGCCAGCACGCCCGCAGCAGCTCCGCGATGGGGTGCTTGCGATTGATCGGCACCAACTCGTCGCGCAATGCGTCATCCGGCGCGTGCAGCGATACGGCGAGGGCCACGTTGGTCTCTTGCGCCAGTTTGTAGATCTGCGGCACGAGCCCCGAGGTCGAGAGCGTCACGCGGCGCCGCGACAGGTCAAAGCCGAAATCATCGAGCAGGATGGCCAGCGCGGGGACTACGTTACGGAAGTTTGCCAGCGGTTCGCCCATGCCCATGAGCACGACGTTGGTGACGTGGCGCTCATCGCCGCCAGCTTCCGCGGGTGCGGCGCCGATGCGGCGCGTCGCTGCCTCGCGCTCCAGCTCGCGGCACGCGAGCCACACCTGGCCGACAATCTCCGCGGTCGTCAGGTTGCGGTTGAATCCCTGCTGGGCGGTGGCACAGAACGAGCAATCCAGCGCACAGCCGACCTGGGATGAAATGCACAGGGTGCCGCGATCGGCCTCCGGAATGAAAACCATCTCGAACGCCTGTGAAGCATCCGCCCGCAGCAGCCACTTGGTGGTGCCATCGGCGGACCTCTGCACGGAGACGATCTGCGGCGCACGCACTTCGGCGGCGGCACCCAGGCGCGCACGGAAGTCCTTGGCGAGATCCGTCATGTCCTCGAAGGAGCTTGCGCCGCGCTTGTACATCCAGCTCATCAGCTGGCGCGCGCGGAAGGGCTTGCTGCCCAGTTGCGCCACCAACGCCTCCAACGCCGGGCGCGGGAGCCCGAGCAGGTTGGTGCGTTGAGTGTCGGCGGATGTCATGGGGGTCAGGCGCGCGGATGCAGCTGCGTGGCGCTGAAGAAGTACGCGATTTCGTGCGCGGCCGTCCCAGGGGCATCCGAGCCGTGCACCACATTCTGCTCGATGCTCGCGGCGAGATCCGCGCGGATAGTGCCGGGTGCCGCCTTCTTCGGATCGGTCGCGCCCATGATGTCGCGATTGCGCTGGATTGCGCCCTCGCCTTGCAGCACCTGCACCATCACGGGACCGGAGCTCATGTAACGCACCAGGTCCTTGAAGAACGGGCGCTCGCGGTGCACGGCGTAAAAGCCTTCGGCCTCGCGCTGCGACAGATGCAGCATGCGGGCGGCAACGATCGACAGGCCGGCCTTCTCGAAGCGCCGATAAACCTCGCCGATGAGATTACCTTTAACGCCGTCGGGCTTGACGATGGACAGGGTGCGCTCGAGCGCCATTCGCTTTGACCCTTCGAAACAAAGTGGATGCGGAAGGCCGGTATCTGGACCAGCCTTGGGTTAGCAGGGAAGTTTACCTTGGGTGTGGACCGCGCGGCAATTCGAAAGACGCCGGAAGTGCCGGTTTGTTAAGGGTTTTTAACGGCCCCGCGTGAAACTGAGCGCGCGGTGCGCGGGCAGCGCCCGCCGGACTTCAGACCGAGAAGCTCTCCCCGCAACCGCATTCGCCCTTCACGTTCGGGTTACGGAAGCGGAACGCCTCGTTCAGACCCTGCTTGACGAAGTCCACGATGGTGCCATCAAGAAGACCGACGCTCGCGGCGTCGACGAACACCTGCACGCCACGATCCTCGAACACGGCATCCCCGGGCTGCGGTCCGTCGGCGTAATTGATCACATAGGCGAACCCGGAGCAGCCGGTCCTGCGCACCCCGAGTCGCAGACCCATGCCGTGACCACGCGTGGCAAGGAAGCTCTTAACCCGGGTGGCAGCGGAATCCGTCAGTGAGATGGCCATCGGTCCTCGCATTGTAGCGCCTTAAACCCACTGCGCGAGGCACGCGCGCAGCGCGTCTTCGATTGCGAACAGGCGCCCCAGCTTTTCGACCGGGACACCGCGCGCCCGGGCCCAGTCCTGTGGCTTACCGGAAATGAGCGTCGCACGAGCGCGCCCGCTCAGTTCGCCGCAAATCCAGGCTGCCGTATCCATAGTATGGGGGCAGCCGAACGCTTTGAAACGTGCGTCCTTCACAGTGTCCCCCGCAACGAGAAGCTGAAACCGCACCCAGCTGTCCTGATGCGGGCCACCTCCCTCACCATTCACGACTCGCGCGCCGCCGCCAGCGGCCTCGTGTGCCCAGCCGGGCGGCAAGTCGCCCCCGGGACCGGCCGGCAGGCCCGGGTAGCAGGCACGCAGGCGTGCCACCTCGTGCCTTACCGCGTTGATGGCGAAGTCGACGTCGGTCTCGTGCGTGAACCGGCCGAAACTAAAGCGCAGCGAGCTCTCGGCCAGCTGCCGGTCCCTCCCCAGGGCGCGCAGCACGTAAGACGGCTCAGGCGAGTCGGAATTGCAGGCCGCCCCCGTTGAGAGTGCGATTCCGGTGAGGCCCGCCACCAGGCTTTCGCCTTCCACTGCCTCAAATGAGACGTTGAGGATGCCCGGCACGCGCGGCGCTCCCGCGCCATTGAGATGCGTGCCACCCAGGGGGGCAAGTCCCGCCCACAGCCGCTCCCCGAACCTCGCGAGGCGCGCAGCTTCCGCGGGCAGTTCACGGCGGGCGATCTCGCACGCGACCCCGAAGCCCGCCAGCTGGTGGGTGGGCAGCGTCCCGGGCCGCAATCCCCGCTCCTGTCCGCCACCGTAAGTCAGCGCCTGCAGAGCGGCACGGGCGCCGCGGCGGACGTAGAGCGCACCGACACCCTTGGGACCGTAGAGCTTGTGCGCCGTGAGGGAGAGGAACTCGACCCCCAGCGCATGGACATCCACAGGCACCTTACCCGCCGCCTGCGCCGCGTCGCTGTGGAAGGCGACGCCGCGCTCGCGACAAACCGTGGCGAGCGCCGCGATGTCCTGCAGCACGCCGGTCTCGTTGTTGGCGTACATGACGGATACCAGCACGGTGTCGGGGCGCAGGGCGGCGGCCAGCGCCGCGGGCGCCACCACCCCTGAAGGCTCAGGCGTGAGCCAGGTGATCGCAAAGCCCTCGCGCTCCAGATGCCTGCCTGCGTCGAGTACCGACTTGTGCTCAGTGCGCACGCTCACGAGGTGGCGGCCACGGTCGGCGTTGGCACGCGCGCAGCCGAGGATCGCCAGGTTGTTGGATTCGGTGGCACCAGAGGTGAACACGATCTCGTCCGCCGCCGCGCCAATCAGGGCCGCAACCTGCTCGCGCGCGCCACGGACGCACGCCGCGGCCGCAGTGCCATACAAGTGCCCGGAAGCTGCGTTGCCGAAAGTGCCGCTTTCGGTCAGGCAGGCACTCATGGCCGCCACGACCGCCGGATCGACCGGTGTGGTCGCGGCGTAGTCCAGATACACGGGCAGGCGCGCATTCATGGCGCGCCACCGCCGGCCGGGCGCCGGCGACTCTGCACCGCGGTGAGGATGCCGCGCAGGATGTTGACTTCGTTATGGTCGAGCTCGGCGCGCTGCAGGAAGCGCCGGATCCGCCCCATGAGGTGTGTGCCGCTTTGCGTGCGGTCGCGGAAGTCGATCTGCTCCAGCACCTGTGCAAAGTGCGTGTACAGGCGCTGCATTTCCTGCGCCGTGGCGAGCGGCGCGTCTGAGGGCCCGGCGGGCGGCCCGGCCGGCGCGGCGGCGCAGCGCGCGCGAAACAGCTCGTAGGCCACCAGTTGCACCGCCATGGCCAGGTTCAGTGACAGGTAAGCGGTGTTGGCCGGGATGCGGATGAGCGCGTGCGCGGCTTCAAGCTCCTCGTTGGTGAGCCCGGCGCGCTCGGCACCAAAGACCACCGCCGCTGGCGAGCGCCGCGACTCCGCGACTATGCGCACCGCGGCGTCACGTACGTCCACGACCCGGAAGTACTGGTCCCGATCACGCGAAGTGCTCGCCGCCACGAAACCGCAGCCCGCCAGCGCCTGCGCCAGGCTCGGCACCACGCGCGCACTCGCCAGCACGTCGTCCGCACCGGAGGCGCGCGCGGTGGCTTCCGCGTGCGGATACTGCCTGGGGTTGACCAGCACCAGCTCCTCGAGCGCCATGTTTTTCATGGCGCGCGCCACGGCGCCGATGTTGCCCGGGTGCGAGGGCGCGACCAGCACGATACGAATGCGGGAGGACTCCATCTGTTACGCTACCCAGCTCCGCCGTCGATTGATCACGCGAGCTTAAGGACCGTGCAGCCGCTTCTCAACATTGCCGTGCGCGCCGCGCGCCGCGCCGGCGAAGTCATCATCCGCAGCCTGAACCGCCTGGAGTCGCTCACCGTCGCCTCCAAGGGGCGCAACGACTTCGTCAGCGAGGTGGATCACGCGGCCGAACATGAAATCATCGGCAGCATCCGTCGGCATTATCCGCAACATGCGTTCCTTGCCGAGGAAAGCGGTGCAAGCGGCGAAAGCGATACCGTGTGGATCATCGATCCGCTCGACGGCACGACCAACTTTCTGCATGGCTTTCCGGTGTTTGCGGTGTCGATCGCCTGCCAGATCAAAGGCCGGCTTGAGCATGCCGTAGTTTACGACCCGATGCGCGGGGAGCTGTTTACGGCCAGCCGCGGCGCCGGCGCCCACCTGGACAATCACCGCCTGCGCGTGAGCAAGGCGCGCACGCTCGACGGCGCGCTGGTGGCAACCGGCTTCCCCTATCGCGCCGACTCCCCGCACGCCGACGCCTACTTCGCGATGCTGAAAGCCGTCACGCAGCAGGCCGCCGGGGTGCGCCGGCCCGGAGCGGCCGCGCTCGATCTTGCCTACGTCGCGGCCGGACGCGTGGATGCGTTCTGGGAATTCGGGCTGTCGCCGTGGGACACGGCGGCCGGCACGCTCCTGATCCAGGAAGCCGGCGGCCGCATCGGCACGCTCACCGGTGGTGAGTACCGTCAGGCCGGACACATCGTCGCGGGCACGCCGAAGGTCTACGCGGCGCTCCTGGAACTGATCGCTCCGCACGTACCCGCCGAGCTGCGCGAGCCTTAGAGTCTGCGGGCCCGCTGGCTCGCTTTCGCGGAACCCCTTGTGTAGAGTCCTTCGCGCATAAGAACGGGGGTTCAGATGGCGCGACAATTGCTGGCGATTAAGTCAATCGAACAACTGCATGCGCAGGAGGCTTCCGGTAACCAGTTGCGACGCACCCTGACCGCCACGCAGCTCACCCTGCTCGGGATCGGCGGCATCATCGGCACGGGCATTTTCGTGCTCACCGGCACCGCCGCCGCCAACCATGCCGGTCCCGCGCTGGCCCTGTCGTTCATCGTCGCCGGATTTGCCTGCACGCTGGCCGGACTGTGCTACGCCGAGTTCGCCGCCATGATCCCGGTGTCCGGCAGCGCCTATTCTTATTCGTACGCGACGCTCGGCGAAGGCATCGCCTGGTTCATCGGCTGGAACCTGATTCTCGAGTACCTGTTCGCCGTGGCGACGGTGTCGGTCGGCTGGTCCGGTTACGCGGTCAGCCTCCTCGACCAGCTGCACCTCCACATCCCCACCGCGCTCGCAAGCGCGCCGCTTGGTCAGGCCGGGGACGCGTTCAACATCGTGCGCACCGGGGCCATCATCAACCTGCCCGCCATGGCGATTGTCGCCGCGATCTCCACCATCTGTTACATCGGCATCAAACAATCAGCCTCCTTTAACTCCGTGATCGTCGCCATCAAGGTCACGGTGGTTGTGCTCTTCATCGTATTCGGCATGAGTTACATCAACACCGCCAACTGGCACCCGTTCATTCCGCCCAATACCGGGGAAACGGGGGTGTTCGGCTGGAGCGGAATCATGGGCGCCGCGGGCGTCATCTTCTTTGCCTACATCGGCTTTGACGCCATTTCCACGGCGGCCCAGGAGACCAAGAACCCGCAGCGCGACATGCCCATCGGCATTCTCGCGAGCCTCGTGGTGTGCACCATTCTCTACGTCGCGGTTGCCACGGTCCTCACCGGCATGGTGAGTTACAAGGAACTGGACGTGGCCGCTCCGGTGGCCCTTGCCCTGGACAAATACCAGGGCCTGCACTGGCTGGGGATTCCGCTGAAACTCGGCGCCGCCGCCGGCATGACGTCCGTCATGCTGGTCATGACCATCGCGCAAGCGCGCATCTTCTTTGCGATGGCGCGCGATGGCCTGCTGCCGCCGGTGTTCGGGCGGGTGCATCCGCGTTTCCGCACGCCCTCGACCGGCACGATCGTGACCGGCGTGTCGGCGGCGATCATCGGTGGGCTGTTCCCGGTGAAGATCCTGGGCGAAGTAGTGTCGATCGGCACGCTGGCGGCCTTCGTCACCGTGTGCATAGGCGTCCTGGTGCTGCGCCGGACACGCCCGGACCTGCCGCGCCCGTTCCGCGCCCCGTGGCCCTGGTTTACCTGCATTGCCGGCGCGCTGATATGCGGGTACATGATGTACTCGCTGGGCACGGCAACCTGGTGGCGCCTCGCCATCTGGACCGCGATCGGCATACTCGTGTACGTGTTCTACGGTTATAAGCACAGCAAGGTGGGTAGCGCCGCCGCGGCAGCTGCCGCGGCGTAACTTCCCCTGGCGGCGCCGCAGGCGCGCGTTGCTCAGGGCGGCGGCCCGCGTATCAACTCACGGCAGGTGATCGAGCGCCGCCTTCTTCACGCTCGGGAACACGTGCTCGGCGGTCAGGCCGAAATCAAGTGCGATGGCGCTGGAGATGTAAATGGACGAATAAGTGCCGGCAATGATGCCGATCAGCAGCGCCGCCGAGAAGCCCTTGAGCACCGCGCCCCCGAGCAGCAGCAGCGCCACCACCACCAGCGAGGTGACCACCTTGGTCATGATGGTCCGCGACAGCGTCTGGTTGATCGACTGGTCCAGTATCACGTCTGAGGGCGAGCGCCGGTTGCTCTCGAAGCGCTCGCGGATCCGGTCAAACACCACCACCGTGTCGTTGAGCGAATAACCGATGACGGCGAGGATGGCCGCCACCACCGCCAGATCGAACGACATCTGAGTGAGCGAGAAGAAGCCCAGCACCAGGATCGGATCGTGCAGCACGGCGAAAATCGCGCCGGCCGACAGCCGCCAGGTATGAAAGCGGAATGCGATGTAGCCAAAGATCAGCAGCAGCGTGAAGAACAGCGCCCAGGCGGCGCTCACCTTCAGTTCGTTCCCCACCTGCGGACCGACCACGGCCAGCTGCGCGACCGTGGCTCCCGGGTCGACGCCTTTGACCGCGGTCTCGACCCGCGCGCGGATCTCGGTGGCGGTTTGCTTCGCGTCCGGCGGCAGGCGGATGGAGATGTCGCGTGCCGAGCCGAAGGTCTGTACCTGCGGATCAGCGAAGCCGCTGGCGGGCAGTTTTGTGCGCACGTCGTCGGCGTTGACGGCGCGCGGGAAGCTGACCTCGGCGCTCACGCCGCCGGTGAAGTCGATGCCCAGATTCAGCCCGCGGGTGAAGAACGAAGCGAGCGAAACGACCATCAAAACGGCCGAAAGCGTGTACCACACCTTGCGGGTGGCCATGAACGGGTAGCTGGTCTGGTGGCTGAAAAATTCCACTGTTGGTCCTTGAGCTGCGGCGGCCGCGAGATCAGATCGACAGGCGCGCGAGCTTGCGCCGCCCGCCATACATGAGCGTGAGCAGCGCGCGGCTGCCCATGAGAGAAGTAAACATCGAAGTCGCGATACCGAGCGTCAGCACGATGGCAAAGCCACGGATCGGGCCGGTGCCAAAAACCCACAGCACCACACCTGCGATCAGCGTCGTGACGTTGGAATCAGCGATCGCCGAGAAGGCCTTCTCGAAGCCGGCGCGGATCGCCGCCTGGGGCGAAACGCCCTTGCGGACTTCCTCGCGGATGCGCTCATAGATCAGCACGTTGGCATCCACCGCCATGCCGACCGTGAGAATGATGCCGGCGATGCCCGGCAGCGACAGCGAGGCGCGCATCATCGACAACAGCGCCGTCAGCAACACCACGTTGGCGAGCAGCACCAGATCCGCGACCAGCCCGAAGGTCTTGTAGTAGATCGCCATGAAGATGAACACGGCCGCCATGCCGACGATCAGCGCGTTCACGCCCTTGTCGATATTTTCGCGACCGAGGCTCGGTCCCACGGCACGCTCCTCGATGGCGTAGATGGGCGTGGCGAGCGAGCCGGAGCGCATCAGTAGCGCCAGTTCGCGCGCTTCGCCGGCGGCAAGTCCGGTGACCTGGAAGTCATTGCTGAAAATGCCGCGGATGGTGGCGACGCTGATCACCTGCTCGTCGGTTACGTCGCGCGATACCTTCTTGCCGTCAACCTCGCTGGTTTCGCGGCGCTTCTCGATCAGCACCACGGCCATCGGCTTGTCGACGTTCTGGCGCGTGGTCTTCAGCATGCTGTCGCCGCCGCGCGCATCGAGCTTCACGTTGACGGCCGGACCCTGCTGGGAGGTGCCGGTGGTGGCGTTGGTCAGTTCATCGCCCGTGGCGATGACTTCACGCTTGAGCAACACCGGCGCGCCCGAAGGCGTGTGGGTGTAGAGTTTGTAGCCGAGCGGCGCACGGCCGGTCTGCTGCGCTTCAAAAGCATTGTCCTGGGTATCGACCAGACGCCATTCGAGCGTCGCCACGCGGCCGAGAATGTCTTTGACCTCGGCGGAGTTCTGCACGCCTGGCAGCTGCACATTGATCCGATCAATGCCCTGACGCTGCACGATCGGCTCGGACACGCCCAGTTCATTGACCCGGTTGCGCAGGGTCGTGATGTTCTGCTGGATGGCGTAGTCCTGGCGTTCACGGATCTGCGCCGTGGTGAGGACGCCGGTGATGGCGGAGCCACTGGCGAGACTGTCGGTGCTGACGCTAAGCCCCTGCAGCGGCAGGTTCAGCGCGTTGCGCGCCGCGTTCACGTCAGCCGCCGCCGGCAGCACCACCCGCACGTTGGGCTTATCGGTCCCGACCCCGACGGCGCTGACATCCGTCACCGGGATGTTGGCCGCGGCCAGTGCGCGGCGGGCGCTCTGGGCGTAACCGTCGAGCGCTTGGGCGACCGCGGCGTTCACGTCGACCTGGTAGAGCAGGTACAGGCCGCCGCGCAGGTCCAATCCCAGCGGCATGGGCCGCAGTCCGAGCGCGCGCAGGAACTCCGGCGTGCGCGGCGCAAATGACAGCGCGGTGATGTAGGTGGTGGTGAACTGCTCGTTGACCGCGTCACGCGCGGCCAGCTGGTCGGGCACGTTGGCGAAGCGCACCATCAGGCGCCCGCTGTCGATGTAGCTCTTCAGGAAGTGCACGCCGCGCTGCGTGAGGAACGCCTCGACCGTCTGCGAGGCGTTCGCATCCACCGGATTGTGGTCCTTGCGCGCCAGCTGCAGTGCCGGATCCTCACCAAAGAAATTCGGCAGCGCGAACAGCAGCGCCAGCAGCAGCACTGCGGCGACCAGGACGTATTTCCAGCGGGCGTATTCCAGCATGATCAGGCGCTTTTCAGGGTGCCCTTGGGCATGAGCTGTGCGATCTGGACCTTCTGGACCTTGACGCGCACGCCGTCGGCAACCTCGAGGGTTATGAAGGTGTCGCCAACCTCGGCGATCTTGCCGAGCAGCCCGCCGGTGGTCACGATCTCATCGCCCACGGCGAGTTTGGAGATCAGCGCCTGGTGCTCCTTGGCGCGCTTGCTCTGCGGACGGATCAGCATGAAATAGAACAGCGCAATGAACGCCGCCATGATGAGGGCGAACTGCAACTGGCCGCCGGGAGCACCCGGCGCGCTCTGCGCCCAAGCGTCGGAAATGAGGTTCATGGGTAGGTCCGGGATACGAAAAAGGGCGGCATTATGCCACAGCATCGGCGCCGCGCCGCTTGCTGAGAAGATCCCTGACGCAGGCGGTAAGTTCGCCCCTGGCGATGGCCGAACGCAGCCTGCTCATGAGCCGCAGGTAGAAGTGCAGGTTGTGGATGGTGTTGAGCCGCGAACCCAGAATCTCCTTGCAACGGTCGAGGTGGCGCAGGTAGGCACGGCTGTAGTTGCGGCAGGTATAGCACTCGCAGGCCGCATCCACGGGCTTGAGGTCGTCCTGGTAGGCGCTGTTCCTTATGTTCATGACCCCGGTTGAGGTAAACAGGTGGCCGTTGCGGGCGTGCCGGGTCGGCATGACGCAGTCGAACATATCGATCCCGCGCACCACCGCGGCGACGATGTCCTCGGGCCGACCGACGCCCATGAGATAGCGCGGGCGGTCCTGCGGCATGTGCGGCACCACGCTCTCAAGGATGCGCAGCCGCTCTTCTTCCGGCTCGCCGACAGCGAGCCCCCCCACCGCGAGCCCAGGCCAATCCAGGCGCAACAGGGCTTCGAGCGAGGCGAGACGCAGTGGGGTATGCATGCCGCCCTGCACAATCCCGAAAAGGCCACCCGGCGGTTCGCTCGCCGCAGCGCGGTAGTAATGCTCATGGGAACGCAGTGCCCAGCGCATGGAGCGTTCCATGGAGGCGCGCGCCTCGGCTTCGGTGGCCGGATGTTCAGTGCAATCATCGAGCGCCATGGCGATATCCGAGCGCAGCGCAAGCTGCACGTCCATGGAATCTTCCGGGGTGAGGCGCACTTCGCTGCCATGCACCGGTGAACGGAAACGCACGCCCTCCTCGGTGATGCGCCGCAGGCTCTTGAGACTGAACACCTGGAAGCCGCCCGAATCGGTGAGAATCGGCTGCTGCCAGTGCATGAAGCCATGCAGCCCGCCGTGCGCGGCGACGATGGCCGGCCCCGGCCGCAGCAGCAGATGCAAGGTGTTGCCGAGGATGATCTGTGCGCCCAGGCCCGTGAGTTCCTCGGGCGTCATCGCCTTCACCGTGCCATAGGTGCCCACGGGCATGAACGCCGGGGTCTGCACCTCGCCGTGGGCGGTGAGCAGACACCCCAGACGCGCGGCACCGTCGCGCGCACGCACCGTGAAAGTCGGCTTCACGCAGCCTTCCGTGTCAGGAGCATGGCGTCCCCGTAGCTGAAAAAGCGGTAACGCTCGCGCACCGCGTGCGCGTAGCCCGCCAGCACTTCGCTGCGCCCCGCAAACGCACACACCAACATAAGCAACGTCGACTCCGGCAGGTGAAAGTTAGTCAGCAGCATATCGCTCACCTGGAAGCGAAACCCCGGGGTGATGAACAGACGCGTGTCACCGCACCACGCTGCCAGCGTGCCCGGCGTCAGCGTCGCCGACGCCTGGGCTGCGGATTCGAGCGCGCGCACCACGGTGGTCCCCACGGCCACCACGCGGTGCCCCGCCGCCTGTGTGCGCCGTATCGCCTCGCAGGTCGCCGCGCTCACCGACACCCACTCGGCGTGCATGCGGTGCGCGGCAAGATCCTCCACGCGCACCGGTTGGAAGGTGCCGGCGCCCACGTGCAGCGTCACCAGCGCGCGCTCAACGCCGCGCTGCGCCAGCATCGCCATGAGCGCGGCATCGAAATGCAGGCTCGCGGTGGGCGCGGCCACCGCACCCGGATCGCGGGCAAACATGCTCTGGTAGCGCTCGCGGTCGGCAGCGAGCGCGCTGCGGCGGATGTACGGCGGCAGCGGCACCTCGCCCCAGCGTTCGAAGAATTCCAGCGCCGGCTGCGGCAGGCCGATGCGCCACAGCTCGCCGTCACGGCCGAGCACCCGCACCGGGCCGCCGGGGGTCGCCACGGTGAGTCCCTCGCGGATGGCCTTGCTGGCGGAAAGCTGCGCCAGCGCGGTGTTTTCCCCGAGCGCGCGCTCGAGCAGGATCTCCACGCGTCCGCCCGAGGGCTTGGTGCCGAAAAGACGCGCGGCGACCACGCGCGTGTCGTTGAACACCAGAAGATCGCCGGCTTCAAGATAAGACGGCAGATCCCGCACGCTGCGATCCGTGGCCGCATGCGTGGCGGGATCGAGCACTAGCATGCGGCTCGCCGAACGTTCGGCGAGCGGCACCTGGGCAATCAGTTCAGGAGGCAGTTCGTAAGCGAAGTCCTGGCGGCGCACGCGCGCATGTTACACGGTGGGTTTCGTGGCGCGCCCGCGCCGCCAGTGCCAGCTGCGCGCAATCAGGTCTCGTCGCTGCGCTGCTGGATGATGACCGGGTGCGTCTGGATTTCCGGCCCGTCAGAGCACGGTAAAAGGTCGCAGTCCCGGGTCGGCGACCCTTATACTGCCGGCAGGCCCGAGTGGCGGAATTGGTAGACGCAGCGGACTCAGACAAAATAACTTGAGCCCGCGGGGAGAAATTCCCGCGGTGAAGCCCGTCAAACTCGGTGAAGGCCCAAAAGCGCCGCAAGCGCAAGCTGACGCCGAGCCAAGCCCTCGCAAGCGCGAGGGAAGGTGTAGAGAGCAGACGGCGGGCACCTACGGCCTATAAGGCTACGGTGAAGGCGTGCTCCAGACCACGAACCTNNAGGCCGGTCGGCCCTTAGGGCAGCGAAAGCTGAAGTGGCAGGAAAATCCGCCGCCGTTAAAAGCGTGTCGGTTCGACTCCGACCTCGGGCACCACCTACCCCCGGAGCGGCGATCGGCTTCGCCGGCTGGCAACGGGGCGGCGTAGCATCGGTTTGGACGCCACGGAGAAGACTATGCTGCCCGACTCGCTAATACCCGCAGGACCGCCCCAGGTCACCGACCTCATGCAAACCCGCAAGGTGCTCACGGCGCTACGCGACTACCTCGAGACGCCCGATGGTCGGGTAATGGCCGGCAGCGACTTCGTGGACATCCATTCCGCCATCAGCATGGTCAGCCTGGCGATCGAGCGTCTGACGGTGGCCGGGCCAATGGTGCGACGGTAGCATCGCCTTGGCGCGCGCTGGGTCGCGCTGGAGGGTTGAGCCATGAGTNNGCCATACAGCAGGCGAACCGGAACCGGAGTGGTGTTCGCAAGACGTGAGCGTGTCGCGTCACCAAACGGTGCGAGCGCGCAGCGGCAGCACGGCTTAGCGGCACGCTTCGCGATGGCCTCGACGATGAAGGGTTTCCCGCCTGCGCTGATGTAGCGCATCGACGGGATTCGTGCTGCATTAGGCCGCCGCGTATTTCAATCCGACCTCGGGCACCACTATGAAGTTCTGCAGCAACTGCGGCGCTACCCTGACACGCCGCATCCCCGAAGGTGATCAGCTGCCGCGCGACGTGTGCGACACCTGCGGCACCATCCATTACCGCAACCCCAAGCTCGTGGTGGGCTGCGTGCCGGAGCACGCGGGCCAGATCCTCCTGTGCCGCCGCGCCATCGAGCCGCGGCGTGGCTACTGGACGGTTCCCGCCGGATTCATGGAAAACGGCGAGACGCTGCAGCAGGCAGCGGCGCGCGAAACCCGCGAAGAGGCGCTGGCGGAGGTTGAGATCGGATCGCTGCTCGCCGTCGTGCACGTGCTGCATGCCGAGCAGGTACACGTGTTTTTCCGCGCGGCTCTGCCGGTGGCGCGCTACGCGGCCGGAACCGAGAGCCTCGAGGTGGCGCTTTTTGATGCTGCCTCCATACCCTGGGACGATATCGCCTTCCCCAGCACCGACTTCACGCTGCGGCGCTACCTGGAAGACCGCGCCGCCGGGAGCGAGTCACATCACTTCACCACCATCGAGCGGCGCCGGTGAGCGACAGCGTGGGCTCAGCAGTTCACGCGCCGCCGGCTGCCATGGCACAATGATTTGCGCATCGCGCGGCGCGCGCGCTTCCCGGGAACCCGCATGACCTTTGTCGTCACTGAAAACTGTATCAAGTGCAAGTACATGGACTGCGTGGAGGTATGTCCGGTCGACTGCTTCCATGAGGGACCGAACTTCCTGGTCATCGATCCCGATGAGTGCATCGACTGCACCCTGTGCGAGCCGGAGTGTCCCGTGGAGGCCATCTTCTCGGAGGAAGAGCTGCCAGCCGGACAGGAACAGTTCAAACAGCTGAACGCGGATCTCGCCAAGCAGTGGCCCGTGATCACTGAGATGAAGGAAGCGCCCGCGGACGCCAAGGAGTGGGAAGGCAAGCCGGATAAGCTGCGCCTGCTGGAACGCTAGGCCTCGAACGCAGCCGGCCAACCGCGTGGGTTCCGCCGCAGCCGGCCGCTGATGTCCGCGAAAATCGCTTCCTGCGATTTTCGCCGATTGACTAGTTGTGCTGCGGGTCCTTCAGGTGCTGTACCAGCTCAAGAGGCGGCACGTAGCCGGGGAACAGCTCACCGTCCGCCAGCACGATGTCGGGGGTTCCCTGCAAGGCGAAGTCCGCGCCCAGGGCATGGAAACGGGCCACCGGGTTGCTGGCGCAGGCTTTGTTCTTCAGTTCCTGACCGAGCTTGGCGCGTGTCAGCGCCTCCTTGCGGTCCGGGGAGCACCAGACCTGCTCGGCCTTGACCCACGAGGGGCTGCCCGGCTCGGTGCGCGGATAGAGCAGGTAGCGCACCCGCACGCCCAAGCGGTTGTACTCGGCTATCTCGCTGTGGAGTTTGCGGCAGTAGGCGCAGTCGACGTCGGTAAACACGGTCACCGTGTACTTCGGGTCTTTCGGACTGAAGATCACCATTTCACTCTCGGGAATTGCGGCAATCATGCGCGCCCGGACCTCGCGCCGGTGCGCCTCGGTGAAATCGGTGTTGGTGGCAAGCTCGTACAGATCCCCCGAGATGGCGTACTTGCCGTCCGGGGTGACATAGGCCACGTCGGTACCGCGGGTCAGCTCATAGATGCCCGGAATGGGACTGACCCGCAACTCCTCGGCGCGCGCGCCCGGGATATGGCTCGCGACCTCGGCGCGCCGGTCCGGTTGCGCCGCCGCNNTCATCTGCTTGAACCTTCAACGCCAGCCAATGGGACTTGCGGTTTGGACCCGCGACGCGGGCGGTGGTTCGAAAGTCTAACAGAGCCCAGGGGACCCGCAGCGCCCGCAGTGCCGCGCGGTTCTTTTCAGCCGCGAGGATGGTGCTGGCCGTGCAGCTCTTTCATGCGTTCCCGCGCCACGTGGGTGTAGATCTGCGTCGTGGACAGGTCGCTGTGTCCCAGCAACATCTGCACGACGCGCAGGTCCGCGCCGTGGTTGAGCAGATGGGTGGCGAAGGCATGCCGCAGGGTGTGCGGCGAGAGTTCCTTGCCGATCCCGGCCTTGCGGGCATAGCGCTTGATGATGTGCCAGAAGGCCTGGCGCGTCATGCGATCGCCGCGGCGGGTCGGAAAGAGGTAATCGGTCTGGCGCTCGAGCAGGATCTCGGCGCGCGGTCCGCGGGCGAACTCCTTGAGGGCACGCATCGCTTCCTCGCCGAGAGGAATAAGACGCTCGCGGTCGCCCTTGCCGAGGATGCGGATCACGCCCTGATTGAGGTTGATCTGCCCCTGGCGCAGGTTGACGAGCTCCGTCACCCGCAGGCCGGTTGCATACAGCACTTCGAGCATGGTGCGATCGCGGTTGCCGAGCGGGTCGGCAACAACCGGCGCCTGCAGGAGCGATTCAACTTCCTCCTCGGTCAGCGAGCGCGGCAGCGAGCGGCCAATCTTCGGCATGGCGATCTGCGCGGTCGGATCCTCACGGATCATGCTCTCGCGCATGAAGTAGCGGAAGAAGCGGCGGAAACTGGACAGCTGCCGCGCGGTCGAGCGCGGCCGCGCGCCGGCGCGCACGCGAAAGGCGATGAAATCCTGCAGGTCCACCCGCGAGGTGCGCATGATGGGCACGTTGCGCGCGGTGAGCCAGCGGGCGAGCGCCGTGAGATCGGCGCGGTAGGCGGCAAGCGTGTTCGGCGAAAGACCACGCTCCATCCAAACCGCGTCCAGAAAACGGGTCACCGCCGGATCAGTGGAATCGGCGCTGGAGGTTATGGCGAGGGCCGTGGAGGAGTTTGACAAGCTGGTGCTGCTCGGTCTTCCGGGAATGTGGTGAGCGCAGTATGGTGATCAGCGGCTACGCATCGACGTGATGATCTTCACACCTGCGTTCTGGCATTAACATAAAGAGAACCAGTTCACATACCTTAGTGCCTTCCTGGGGCATGAGCGGAAAGTCCTCGTGAGTCTGTCTTCTTCATTAAAGGCGCTGATTCTCGCGCCGGCGCGACTCGTGTACGCGGCCTGGGCGCTAGCCACGTTCCTGGGCGTGGGACTGTTCGCGCTGCTGATGCTGCTGCTGCTGCCGAAGCTGGCGTGGCGGCGCGCGGCCGCCCACACGCTGGCGCGGCTATTCCTGCACCTCGCGGGCATGCCGCTGACGGTGAAGTTCCCGGAACGCATCCCGCACGCTCAATGCGTGGTGGTCTGCAATCACGCGAGCTACCTTGATGGCATCGTGCTTACCGCCGCGCTGCCGCCCCGCTTCGGCTTTGTGATCAAGCGCGAGATGGCCTCGGTGCCCGTGGTCGGGAGGCTGCTGGGCAGACTGGGAAGCGAATTCGTTGAGCGCTTCAACCGCAGCCGTGGCGCGAGTGATGCGCGGCGCCTCATGCGCCAGGCGATCGACGGGCACTCGCTGGCGTTCTTTCCGGAAGGCACGTTCACGCGCACCCCGGGGCTGCTGAAGTTCCACACCGGTGCCTTCGTGTCCGCCGTACGCGCGGGCTGTCCGGTGGTACCGGCGATCGTGCGGGGCACGCGCCGCGCGTTGCCGCCGAGCGGCGCCCCGCCGCTGCCCGGGCGGCTCGAGCTGGAGTTCCTGCCGGCACTCACGCCCGCGACACCGCCGGCCGCCGACGAGGTCATGCAGCTGTGCGCTCAGGCGCGCGGTGCGATCCTGGCGGCCCTGGGCGAACCGGACCTCACATGTTGCGCCGATACTGCCCGCCCACCTGGTACAGCGCGCGCGAGATCTGCCCGAGCGAGCAGACCTTGACGCTCTGCATGAGTTCGGTGAACACGTTGCCGCCGCTGGCGGCCGCGGCCTGCAAGGCGCTTAAGGCCGCGCTCGCGCGCGGCGCATTGCGCGCCTGGAAGGCGCGCACCGCGGCGACCTGATCCTGCTTCTCCTCGTCGCTCGAGCGGATGAGCTGCGCCCCCTTGTGCTCCTCGGAACCATCGCCCGCCGAGAGAAAGGTGTTGACGCCCACGATCGGCAGCGAGCCGTCGTGCTTCTTGGTCTCGTAGTAGAGCGACTCTTCCTGGATCTTGCCGCGCTGGTACATGGTCTCCATGGCGCCCAGCACCCCGCCGCGTTCCGCGAGCGCCTCGAACTCCTTGTACACCGCCTCTTCGACCAGGTCCGTCAGGTAGTCGATGGCGAATGAACCCTGCCAGGGGTTCTGTATCTTGTTCAGGCCGAGCTCGCGATTAATGATGAGCTGGATCGCGACCGCGCGCCGCACGCTCTCCTCGGTGGGCGTGGTGAGCGCCTCATCATAGGCGTTGGTGTGCAGGCTGTTGCAGTTGTCGAACAGCGCATACATGGCCTGCAGCGTCGTGCGGATGTCGTTGAAGGAGATCTCACGCGCATGCAGGCTGCGGCCGGAGGTCTGCACGTGGTATTTGAGCATCTGGCTGCGCGGGTCCCCCCGGTAGCGCTCGCGCATGGCCCGCGCCCAGATGCGGCGCGCCACGCGCCCGATCACCACGTACTCCGCGTCCATGCCGTTGGAAAAGAAGAACGACAGGTTGGGCGCAAAATCATCGATCTTCATGCCACGCGCGAGGTAGTACTCGGCGATGGTGAAGCCATTGGCCAGTGTGAACGCCAGCTGTGAGATCGGGTTAGCGCCGGCTTCGGCAATGTGATAACCGGAAATCGACACCGAGTAGAAGTTGCGTACGCGCTCATCGATGAAGTACTGCTGCACGTCGCCCATCATGCGCAGCGCAAACTCGGTGGAAAAAATACAGGTGTTCTGCGCCTGGTCCTCCTTGAGGATGTCGGCCTGCACCGTGCCGCGCACCGCCTGCAGCGCCGCGGCGCGAATGCGCTCATAGACTTCGCGCGGCACCAGCTCATCGCCCGTGACGCCGAGCAGCGTCAGTCCCGAACCGTCATGATGTGGCGGCAGCGCGCCCTTGTAGGCCGGCGGCACCACGCCGCCCGCGGCGCGTCCGGCGATGAGCGCCGCGATCTGCTTCTCGGCCGCAGCCCACCGGCCCTCGCTTTTCAGGTAGCGCTCGACCTGCTGGTCGATAGCGGTGTTCATGAACATCGCGAGGATGATCGGTGCCGGACCGTTGATGGTCATGGAAACCGAGGTCCCCGGCCCGCACAGATCGAAGCCCGAATAGAGCTTCTTCATGTCATCGAGGGTCGCAATCGAGACCCCGGAATTGCCGGTGCGTCCGTAGACATCCGGACGCGTGTCCGGATCCTCGCCGTAAAGCGTGGTGGAATCGAAGGCGGTTGACAGTCGCGGCCCATGACCGTGCGCGAGGTAATGGAAGCGCCGGTTGGTGCGTTCCGGCCCTCCTTCACCGGCGAACATGCGGGTCGGGTCCTCTGCTTCGCGCCGGTAGGGATAAACACCGCCGGTGTACGGGTAGGAGCCGGGTAGGTTTTCGGTGAGGATGAAATGCAGCATTTCACCCCAGTCCTTGAGGCGCGGCACCGCGAGCTTCGGCACCGGCAGGCGCGAGAGGCTCTCGGTGTAGTTCTCGCCTGTTACGTCCCGCTCCCGAACCTTGTATGAATAGCTCTCATCCGTAGCCGCACGCGCACGCGCCGGCCAGGCCTTAAGCTCCCCCACTCCCGCGACGCCAACTTCATCGAGCGCACGGTTGTAGGCCGTGCGCAGCGCGCGGCGCGTCGCATCCGCGTCGCGCTCCTCGAGCGAGTCCGGCGCGTAGCGCTCGAGCGGCGCCGGCAGGTGCGCGTCGTGTAGCGCCTTCAGGGACTCATACAGCCCGAAGGCGCGCCGCGCCGCCTCGACCTCGGCTTCGATGCGGGCGCGGGTGGCGCGACCCCCCAGGGCAATCTCGGCCAGGTAGCGCGTGCGTGCGCCAGGAATCAGCGGCGCGCGCGCCGTCAGCGTGGTCGGCCCTGAATCCGCCGGGTTCCAGGAAAACGTGCCGAGCTGTTTGGCGCTCAGGGCCGCGCACACCGCCGCGAACAGCCGATTGACTCCAGGGTCGTTGAAACGGCTGGCGATAGTCGGGAACACCGGCAACTCGGCATCCGGCAGTTGCGCACGGTCCGGGTGATTGCGCCGCCACTGTTTCTTCACGTCGCGCAGGCTGTCCTCGGCACCGCGCTTCTCGGCCTTGTTGAGTACGATGAAGTCGGCAAAGTCGAGCATGTCGATCTTTTCCAGCTGACTCGCCGCGCCGTACTCGCTCGTCATCACGTACAGCGACAGGTCCACGAGATCCACGATCTCCGTGTCCGACTGGCCGATGCCGGCGGTCTCGACGATCACCAGATCGAAACCGGCCGCCTTGTACAGTTCGATCACATCCTTGAGTACCGCCGCGGTCGCCAGATGCGCGCGCCGCGTGGCGAGTGAGCGCATGAAGATGTTTTCCGCGGACAGGCTGTTCATGCGGATGCGATCCCCGAGGAGCGCACCACCGCTGCGCCGCCGCGTGGGATCCATCGCCACCACGGCGATCTGCGCCTGCGGGAACTGCCGCACGAGGCGCGCGAGCAGTTCATCGGTAAGACTGGACTTGCCTGCACCCCCGGTGCCGGTGATGCCGATTACCGGCACCTTATTGCGCGAGCGGCTCAGGGCGCGGCGAATCTGCTCCACCTGCGCGCCGCTCGTCTCACCATAGTCGGCGCCCTCCAGCACCGAAATGGTGCGGGCGATCAGGCCGTGATCGCGCGCGTTCAGCGGACGGAATTCGTAGGGCGGCTTGCGGGCAGTGCCGAGGCGCGTAAAGACGTCGCCAATCATGCCGGCGAGCCCCATGCGGCGGCCGTCCTCGGGCGTGTAGATTTTCTCCACCCCGTGGCGCTCCAGCGCCTCAATCTCGTGCGGCGCGATCGTGCCGCCGCCGCCCACGATGACACGGATGTGCGGATAGCCGCGCTCGCGCAGCATGTCCACCATATAGGCGAAGTACTCGTTGTGACCGCCCTGGTAGGAGCTCACCGCGACTGCATCGGCGTCCTCGTCGATGGCGGCGCGCACGATGTCGGCGACGCTGCGGTTGTGGCCCAGATGCACGACCTCGGCGCCGCGCGACTGCAACAGGCGGCGGATCATGTTGATGGCGGCGTCGTGGCCGTCGAACAGTGAGGCGGCGGACACGAAGCGCAGTGGCGCGCGCTCGACGGCCGGCTCGCTGCCAGCGGCCGCCGCGCCACCCTTAAGATCGGCGTTCATATATGGTTTTTCTCGCTTGCCGCTTTACTCGTGGGTAGGATATCTACCGATGAGTATGATCATAAAGCTCCGGCGGCCGGTAAACGCTCCTGCGCGGGGTTCCCGGGCGGTCCCCGCCAGGCGCCACGCCGGCAGCGCCCTCACCGCTATAATACTCCGTAAGCCATGAATCGCCGTCGTTCCAACCCGCCGCCTGCCGCCAGGCAGCCCGCCGCTAAGAGCTCCCTGTGGGCGTCGAGCCGCGAACGGCTGCGCGGCCGCGAGCTCAAGCGCGACGCCGTGGTGCGCGCCGCGGCGCGCGAGTTCAACCGCAAGGGCTATCACAACACCTCCCTGGATGACATCGCCGCGCGGCTCGAGGTCACCAAACCCACGGTGTACTACTACGTCACCAGCAAGAAGCAGCTGCTGTTCCAGTGCTTCCTGGCGGGGGTGGAGCAGATCCGCGCGGCGTTTCGCGACACGCGCGGCCTGCAGGTGCCGGCGCGCGAGCGCCTGCGGGACGTGCTGCGCCACTACGGCGAAGCGATGGCCTCGGAGTTCGGCTGGTGCATGGCGCGCGCGGAAGACCAGGACCTCTCCTTCGCCATGAGCCGCCACATCAAGGCGCTGAAGTCCGAGATCGATCACGGCATCCGGCGCCTCATCCGCGAGGGCGTGCAGGACGGGTCGATCCACCCCTGCGACCCGAAGATGACCGCGTTCGCCCTCGCCGGCGCGCTCAACTGGATCGCCTACTGGTACCGCGAGGACCAGTCCCTTACCGGAGCGCAGATCGCGGCCGCGTTCCTCGCCATTTTCGAAAACGGCCTGCGCCCGCGGGGCAACGGCGCGCAGAAAGCCGCTCGCCCCAGCCGTACCGCGCGTACCGCCCGCGCCGCCCGCACCGCCGGCGCTGCCACGCGGGGTAGCGCACGGCGCGCCACCGCCCGCTGACTTGCTGAAAACACCGAGGCTCACATGTCCACCGATGTCGTCATTGTCTCTGCCAAGCGCACGCCGATCGGCGCGTTCCAGGGCGCACTGCTGCCGCTCACCGCGGTGCAGCTCGGCGCCGCGGCGGCCAAAGCGGCCATCCAGGCCGCGGCTGTCAACGCCGCGGACCTCAACGAGGTGATCTTCGGGTGCGTGTTGCCGGCGGGACTCGGGCAGGCGCCGGCGCGCCAGGCGGCGCTCGCCGCCGGGGTACCGGTGAGCGTGCCCTGCACCACCATCAACAAGATGTGTGGTTCCGGCCTCAAGGCCGTGATGCTCGCCGCCGACCAGATCCGGACGGGCTCTGCGCAAGTGGTGCTCGCGGGCGGCTTCGAGTCCATGTCCAATGCGCCGTATCTGTTGCCCAAGGCCCGCGGCGGCTACCGCATGGGCCACGGTGAGGTGCTCGACCACATGTTCTATGACGGCCTGCAGAGCCCCTGGGACGGGAGGCTGATGGGCACCTTCGGCGATGCGGTAGCCACCAAGTACAACTTCACGCGCGCACAGCAGGATGCATTCGCCATCGAGTCGGTGAAGCGCGCGGTGCGCGCCATGGATAGCGGCGATTTCGACGCCGAGGTCACCCCGCTGACCGTCAAGAGCCGCCAGAAGGAAACGCTGGTGGCGCGCGACGAAACCCCGGGCACCTGCGACATCAGCCGCATCCCGGGGCTCAAGCCCGCCTTCAGCAAGGACGGGACCGTGACTGCTGCCAGCTCCTCATCGATTTCCGATGGCGCCGCCGCGCTGGTGCTGACGAGCGGCGCCCACGCCCAGGCGAAGGGACTGAAGCCGCTCGCGCGCGTGCTGGCCTACGCGAGCCACGCACAGGAGCCGGAGTGGTTCACCACCGCCCCGGCCGGTGCCATCAGGAAGGTGCTTGCCCAGCTGGGCTGGAAACCAAATGATGCCGATCTGTACGAGATCAACGAAGCGTTTGCCGTGGTCCCCATGGCGGCGATGCACGACCTCGACATTGACCACGCGCGTGTCAACGTCAACGGCGGTGCGTGCGCGCTCGGGCATCCCATCGGCGCCACGGGTGCGCGCATCCTGACCACGCTGGTACACGCACTGACGGCGCGCGGCGCGAAGCGCGGGATCGCCGCGCTGTGCATCGGCGGCGGCGAGGCGGTCGCAGTAGCGGTGGAGGTCATATGAAAATTCAGGACGCCCGCGCGGTCGTCACCGGCGGGGCTTCGGGTCTGGGCAACGCGGTCGCGCGCCACCTCAGTGAGCACGGCGGCAAGGTAGTGATCTGCGACGTACAGGAGGGTCCGGGCCGCGCGGCAGCCACGGCGCTCGGTGCCAGCGCCAGCTTCATACGATGCGATGTGACCTCCGAGGCGGAGGTCAACGCGGCCATGCAAGGCGCGCACGAGCGCATGGGCGGCCTCAATCTGCTGGTGAACTGCGCGGGCGTGGTTGGCGCCGGACGGATGCTCGGCAAGAGCGGGCCGATGGCCGGTGACTTCTTCACCAAGGTCATTCATATCAATCTCATCGGCACGTTTCTGTGCGACAAGGCGGCCGCCGCCATCATGCAGAACAACCCGCCGGGCGCGGATGGCGAGCGCGGCCTCCTCATCCATACCTCCTCGGTGGCGGCCTTCGAAGGCCAGATCGGGCAGGCGGCCTACTCGGCCACCAAGGCGGCGGTCGCCGGCATGACGCTGCCGATCGCCCGCGAGCTGGCGCGCTTCGGCATTCGCTGCGTCTCCATCGCGCCCGGAATTTTCCACACACCGATGATGGACGGCATGCCCCAGGACGTGCAGGACTCGCTCGCAGCCCAGGTGCCCTTCCCGGCGCGTCTCGGGCGCCCGGAGGAATTCGCGCAACTGGTCGCGAGCGTGCTCGAGATCACCATGCTCAACGGCGAGACCATCCNNCTCGCCTGCGCGATTCGTCTGAAGCAGCTCAAGCCGGCGACTACCGTGTGCGTGCTGGAAAAAGCCTCGGCGGTCGGCGCGCACTCGCTGTCGGGCGCGGTGCTCGAGCCCGGGCCGCTCATGCAGCTGCTGCCTGAATGGCCAGCCGAGTATCCCGGCATGAAGGTGCCGGCGGGCGAGGATGATTTCCGCGTGCTCACCCAAAAGGGCTCATTCCGCCCGGTACCTGATTTCCTCGTGAAACTGCTGCCGGCCGCTATGACCTACAGCACGCCATTCAACAATCACGGCAACTTCATCGTTTCGCTCGGGCAGCTCACCGCGTGGCTGGCGCAGAAAGCGGAAAGCCTCGCAGTCGAAGTCTTCGCAGGCTTCGCCGCCGCGGAGGCACTGTTTGACGAGGCCGGAGCCGTCAGGGGCGTACGTATCGGCGACATGGGCCTGGGGAAAGACGGCGCGCCCGGCCCCAATTTCACTGCTGGCCCGGAAATTCACGCGCCGGTCACGGTACTGGCCGAAGGCTGCCGGGGATCGGTTTCGAAACAACTCATCGCGAGGTTCGCGCTCGACCGTGGGCATTGTCCGCAGACCTACGCGCTCGGCTACAAGGAGCTGTGGCAGCTACCGCCCGGGCGTGTGCACGCGGGGCGCATCGAGCACGCACTTGGGTGGCCCGCGGACTCGCACACCTACGCGGGCAGCTTTCTCTATCACCTCGACCGCGATCGCGTGTACGTCGGTTACATCGTCGGTCTCGACTACCAGGACCCGCGCCTGCAACCCTTCGAGGCGTTCCAGCAATACAAGAACCACCCGAGCGTCAAGGCGCTGCTGGAGGGTGGGGAGATCGTCTCGGCGGGGGCGCGCGCCATCGCCGCCGGCGGCTGGCAATCGACGCCGACGCTGGAAATGCCGGGCGCGATGCTCATCGGCGACGCGGGCGGGACGCTGAATTTCGCCAAGATCAAGGGCGTGCACCAGGCGATCCGCTGCGGAACACTGGCCGGCGAGCAGCTCGCGCAAAGCGGCGGCAGCCGTGGGTTCGACGCGCGCTGGCGCGCTTCTCCCGGAGGACAGGAACTCAGGCGCGTGCGCAATTTCAAGCCCGCGTTCAAGCGCGGCCTGTGGCTGGGGCTCATCAACTCCGCCTGGGAAATGCTCACGCGCGGCAACTCGCCCTGGACGTTGAGAAACACGGCCGACTGGTCGCGGCTGGCGAAGCTGGATGAGTACCGCTCACCGGATCGTCATTGGGTGGAGCGCACGCTGCCGCCGCGCGACCGCGTGTCGTTTGTATTCTTCGCCGGCAATTCGCACGACGAGAGCCAGCCGGTGCACCTGAAGGTGGCGGACACCAGCATCTGCGCCGACCGCTGCGCGCGTGAGTTCGGCAACCCCTGCGAGCGCTTCTGCCCGGCGGGCGTTTACGAGATGGTGGACGACGGGCACGGCGGACGGCGCCTGCAGATCAACGCCGCGAACTGCGTGCACTGCAAGGCCTGCGACATCAAGGACCCCTACGAGATCATCACCTGGACCACGCCTGAGGGCGGCTCGGGACCGAACTACCAATCCCTTTGAGCATGGGCGACGCACCCCTGAGCGCCGTCGGCGCGCCGCCCCCGACGCCCGCCGCGGGAGTGGGCCTGCGGCAGCTGTACGAGCAGCAGGTACGGGAGCGCGGCTTCGTTGCCGACCCGGCGCAGCTTGCGGTCGTGGCGCAGCTCGATGACCTGCGCCGCCGCCTCCTGAGCGCGGCGAGCGCGCCGCGGGCACGCGTATCGCGCTGGCTCGCCGGACTGACCGGCCGCGCCCCGCATGCGCCGACGCACGGCATATACCTGTGGGGCGGCGTGGGTCGCGGCAAGACCTGGCTCATGGATCTGTTCTTCGGCTCAGTGCCTATCCCGCAGCGGCGCCGCCGGCATTTCCACCGCTTCATGCACGACGTTCACGCGGAGCTGGCGCGCCTGAAGCACCAGCGCTCGCCCTTGGATGCGGTCGCAGCGAGTCTTGCGCGTGATGCCCGTCTGCTATGCCTCGATGAGCTGTACGTGGCGGACATCGGCGATGCCATGATTCTCGCCGGCCTGTTCGAGGGCCTGTTCCGGCGCGGCGTAACCCTCGTGACAACATCCAACACGCCGCCCGGTGAGTTGTACCGCGACGGACTGCAGCGCCAGCGCTTTGTGCCCGCGATCCATCTGCTCGAGAACAACCTGCAGGTCCTGCGGCTCGACGGCGCCACCGATCATCGACTTCGTCACCTCACCCAGGCTGGGACCTGGCTCGCGGCCGGCGCTGCCGACACCGCCGGGCGCCTGAGGGCGCTGTTCGCAGGACTTGCTGATCACGGCGTGCACGCCGGCGGCAGCATCGAGATCAACGGCCGGAACATCCCGATCGTGAAGAGCGGCGGTGGCGCGGTGTGGTTTGAATTCACCGCGCTGTGCGCGGGGCCGCGCAGCCAGGAGGACTACATCGAGATCGCGCGCGACTACCAGTCGGTGATTCTCGCGGGCGTGCCGGTCATGGGCCCGACGCGCGACGATGAGGCGCGGCGCTTCATTGCGCTCATCGATGAGTTCTACGACCACAACGTAAACCTCATCGTCTCGGCGCACGCGCCCGCCGCGGGGCTCTACCAGGGCGAACGGCTGCGCGCGGCGTTTGCGCGCACCGCCAGCCGGCTCACCGAAATGCAGAGCGCCGAATACCTCGCGCGCGAGCATCGGGCGTAGGCGTGTACATCCGTTGCTATCGACAATGGTCCCCTAAAGCACACCGCGCCGAATCTGGTCCTGCTCGATCGATTCGAACAGGGCGCGGAAATTGCCCTCGCCGAACCCCTCGTTGCCTTTTCTCTGGATGATCTCGAAGAAGATCGGGCCGATGACATTCTGCGTGAAGATCTGCAGCAACACGCCTTCGCCCTTCTCGGGGTTGCCGTCGATGAGGATGCGACGCTTGCGCAGCTCGTCGAGCGATTCGCGGTGACCGGGAACGCGCGCCGCAACCCCCTCATAATAGGTGTCGGGACTGTCCTGGAATGCCACGCCGTGCCGCCGCAACACATCGACCGTGCGGTAGATGTCGGCGCTGGCAAGGGCGATGTGCTGGATGCCCTCGCCGTGATATTCGCGTAGGTACTCCTCGATCTGGCTCTTGTCGTCCTGCGACTCATTGATGGGGATGCGGATCTTGCCGCAGGGGCTGGTCATGGCCCGCGACAGCAGTCCCGTGTGCTTGCCCTCGATGTCGAAGTAGCGGATCTCGCGGAAGTTGAACAGCTTCTCGTAGAAACCCGCCCACACGTCCATGCGCCCGCGGCCCACGTTGTGGGTGAGATGATCGATGAGCTCAAGGCCGGCGCCCTCGGCGCTCGTGCCAGCCTCCACGGGACGGAAATCCACGTCGTAGATCGAGCGCTGCCCGTACAGGTCGACGAGATAAATGAGCGAGCCACCGATGCCTTCGATGCACGGAATATTGAGTTCCATCGGGCCAGCGCTTTGCGGCCCAGGTTTCGCGCCCAACTCCAGCGCGCGCCGGTACGCATAGGCCGCATCGCGCACCCGAAATGCCATGGCGCACGCCGACGGACCGTGGGCACGCGCGAAGCCCTGCGCGGAGGAGGCGCTCTCGGCGTTGATAATGAAGTTGATCCCGCCCTGGCGGTGTAGCGTGACATTCTTGGAGCGGTGTCGCGCAACGGCAGGAAACCCCAGCCGCTCAAACAGGGTGCGCAACAACTGCGGATCCGGGGCGGTGTACTCGACGAACTCGAAGCCGTCCGTCCCCATGGGGTTAGCGTGCAGGTCGTTCATGAATTCACCTGGAAAACCGGTCGTGCCGGCACGGTATTGACCGGCATTATAGGCCCCGCTGGCGGTGCCGCGAACGCTCAATCCCGCCCGCACGCTGCGTGCCACCCGCGGCATGTATAATCGCGCGCCGTCATGCATGCGCAAGTCGCCCCTGAAGATAGTCGGCTCCTCCGCAGCATTCCCGCCGCGCGCGTCGCGCTTATCGAGCGCATAGCCCGCGCGGCCGGAGGCAGCGGGCGCGCACGGCTCACACAGGGCTTTCTGCGCACCTACTTCCGCGGTGTCGCCGAGGAAGATCTCGCCGCGCGCGAACCTGCGCACCTGGCGCGGGCGGCACTTGCGCACCTGGCGCTCGCCGCGCGCCGCGCGCCCGGCGCCACGCTGGTGCGGGTCTTCAACCCGGACCCCGGCGCCGACGGCTTCGAGTCCGCGCACACGCTGGTGCTCACGGTTACCGACGACATGCCGTTCCTGGTTGATTCCATCGGCATGGCGCTCGGCCGCGTGGAATGCGCCGTGCATCTGATCGTGCACCCGGTGCTGCAGGTGCGGCGTGACCGCCGCGGACGGCTCATCGACATCGGCGCCAACGGCAAACACCCGGCGCATGCCGAATCCTGGCAGCTGTTCGAGATCGACCGGGTCGTCGACCCCGCGCGGCTCGCGGCCTTGCAGCACGACCTGGAAGCGACGCTCGCCGATGTGCGCATCAGTGTCGCTGACTGGGCGGCGATGCGGGCACGGATGCGCGCGGTCATCAGCTCGCTCGATAACCTCCCGCCGCGCCTGCCGGCCACGGAGGTGAGCGAGGCACGTCACCTGCTCGAATGGATGGAGGCGCAGCACTTCGTATTCCTTGGCTACCGGCGCTACCGCCTGGAGCGCGGTCGCAGCGAAGACCGGCTGGTGCCGGACGCGCGCTCGGGGCTGGGCATACTGGGCGACTATCAGCACCAGCGGCAGCAGCCGCTGGCCTCGACCGTGTTGCGCGGGGATCTGCGCGCGCGGGCGCGCGCCGCGGAGCTGCTGATCATCACCAAGGCGAACTCGACCGCCACCGTGCATCGCGGCGAGTACCTCGACTACGTCGGCGTCAAGACCTTCGACAGCCGCGGCAAGGTCGACGGCGAGCACCGCTTCCTGGGTCTGTGGGTTTCGACTGCGTACCACGGCAGTCCGCGCGATATCCCGGTGCTGCGCGAGAAAGTTGCGCGCGTGATCGAGCACTTCGGCCTCGATCCCACCAGCCACGACGGCAAGGCGGTGCTCAACGTTCTGGAAACCTACCCGCGCGATGAGCTGTTCCAGGCAAGCGTCGCCGACTTGGTGCGCATCGTGCGCGGCGTGGTCAACCTCTACGAGCGACACACGGTGCGCCTGCTGGCGCGGCGCGATCCGTACCACCGTTTCTACTCGTGCCTGGTGTACGTGCCGCGCGACCGTTACAACACCGACGTACGTCATCGCATCGAGCGCATTGCGCTCGTCGGCTTCGCCGGCACGAGCGTCGAGAGTAACGCACAGATTTCAGGTTCGATCCATGCGCGCCTGCACGTGGTGGTGCGTACCGACCCGCATCAGCGCCACCACGCCGACCTCGAAGCGATCGAGCGGAGCATCGCGGCAGCGGCCCTCACCTGGACCGACCTGTTGCGCGACGTGCTCAGCACAAAGCGCGGCGAGGCGGCGGCCCTGGCGCTCACGCAGCGCTACCGGCAAGCCTTTCCGCTCGCCTACCAGGATGACCTGCAACCTGCCGAAGCCCTCGATGACCTCGCCGATCTGGAAGCACTGCGCCAACAACCCGCTGAGGTACGGCTGACGCTGCGACGCCCGGCGTACTGCAAGCCCGAGCGTCTGCACCTGAAGATCATCAAGCTCGGCGAGCCGCACTCCATTTCCGACGTGTTACCGATGTTGGAAAACTTCGGACTGCGCGTCATCGCCGAACGTCCTTACGAGCTCGCGTGGCCCGAGGGCGGCGCGGCCTGGATACAGGATTTCGAACTCGAGCATCGCGACGGTCTCATCGTCGATATCGCCAGATCAGAAGCGAATTTCCGTGAAGCGTTCGCCGCCGCCTGGAGTGGCGGGATCGAGAACGACGGCTTCAATCGCCTGCTGCTGGGCGCGGATCTCGCCGCACGGCAGATCGTGGTGCTACGGGCCTACTGCCGCTACCTGCTGCAAACCGGCGTGCCGTTCAGCCAGGTGTACATGGAGCGCACGCTGAACGCTAACACCGGCATCGCGAAGAACCTGGTGCGCCTTTTCGAGGCGCGCTTCGACCCGGCGCTGGCGCGCGGCGCCAGGGGCGAGCGCAATGCCGAGCAGCTGATTGCGCAGATTCGCTCGGCCCTGGATGCGGTCGCCAGCCTCGACGATGACCGCATCCTGCGCGCCTACCTCACGCTGGTGCGCGCGACGCTGCGAACCAACTTCTATCAGCCGGATGCGGCCGGGGCTTCCAAGAGCTACGTGTCTTTCAAGTTGGACCCGGCGCTGATCCCGGACCTGCCGTTGCCGCGGCCGAAGTACGAAATCTTCGTCTACAGCCCGCGGGTCGAGGGCGTGCACCTGCGCATGGGCCAGGTCGCGCGCGGCGGCTTGCGCTGGTCAGACCGGCGCGAGGATTTCCGCACCGAGGTGCTGGGCCTCATGAAGGCCCAGAACGTCAAGAACACGCTCATCGTGCCGGTGGGCGCCAAGGGCGGCTTCGTACCTAAGCGCCTGCCCGCAAGCGGCACGCGCGAGGAACTGCAGGCGGAGGTGATCGCCTGCTACCAGAGCTTTATCCGCGCCCTCCTCGACCTCACTGACAATATTGTCGCCGGCCGCATCGTGCCGCCGGCGCGGGTCGTGCGCCGTGACGGCGATGATCCGTACCTGGTGGTGGCGGCCGATAAGGGCACGGCTACCTTCTCGGACATCGCCAACGCCATTTCCGCGGATTACGGCTTCTGGCTTGGCGATGCGTTCGCCTCCGGCGGTTCGGCGGGCTACGATCACAAGAAGATGGGCATCACGGCGCGCGGTGCCTGGGAGTGCGTCAAGCGACACTTCCGCGAGATGGGTGTCGACACGCAGAAGACCCCCTTTACGGTCGCCGGGATCGGCGACATGTCCGGGGACGTGTTCGGCAACGGCATGCTGCTGTCGCGGCACATCCGCCTGCAGGCCGCGTTTGATCATCGGCATATCTTCCTTGATCCGGATCCGGACCCTACGGCGAGCCTCGCCGAGCGCGAGCGCCTTTTCGCCCTGCCGCGCTCGAGCTGGGACGACTACGATCGCAAAAAGCTGTCGCGCGGCGGCGGGGTGTTCGCGCGCACCACGAAGTCAATTCCGCTGTCGGCGGAGGCGCGCGCCCTTTTGGGACTGGAGGGAGCAAGCGCCGCGCCCAACGAAATCATGCGCGCGATTCTGCGTCTGCCGGTCGACCTGTTATGGAGCGGCGGCATCGGCACCTACGTGAAAGCGAGCACTGAGACCAACGCCGAGATCGGTGATCGCGCCAACGATGGGCTGCGGATCAACGGCCGCGACCTCAAGGCGAAGGTGGTCGGCGAAGGTGGCAACCTTGGACTCTCGCAGCGCGGCCGGGTCGAATACGCGCTCGCCAAAGGGCGGCTCAACACCGATTTCATCGACAACTCCGCTGGCGTCAACACCTCGGACGTCGAGGTGAATATCAAGATCCTGCTTAATCCGCTGGTACACGAGCGCAAACTCACGCGTGGCGATCGCAACCGCCTGCTGGCGCGCATGACCAACGAGGTGGCGGCCCTGGTGCTGCGTAATAACTACCTGCAGAGCCAGGCGATCAGCACCCTCGAGCTGCAAAGCGCCGCCCGCTTGCGCGAGTACCAGCACCTGATCCGTTCGCTGGAGCGATCCGGTGACTTGAACCGCGCGCTGGAATTCCTGCCGAGCGATGATGAGCTTGCCGAGCGCCGCAAGAGCGACGTGGGCCTCACGCGCCCGGAGCTTGCGATCCTGCTCGCTTACAGCAAGATCTGGCTCAACAATCATCTGCTGGCCTCCAACGTGCCGGAGGATCCGTACCTGTCGGCGGAGCTGGCGCGGTATTTCCCGGCGCCGGTGCGCGAGCGCTTCCCGCGCGCGATCAGCCATCACCGCCTGCGCCGCGAGATCATCGCCACCGCCACCACCAACAGCCTCGTCAACCGCATGGGCCCGACATTCGTGCCGCGGGCGCAGGAAGACACCGGTGCGGAGGCCGCCCCGATCGCGCGCGCCTACACGGCGGCGCGCGAAATCTTCGCCATGCGCGCGCTGTGGGAACAGATCGAGAAGCTCGACAACAAAGTGCCGGCGCAGCTGCAATACGAGGCATCCTTCCAGACCAGCCGCCTGCTGCGGCACGCAACTTACTGGCTTTTGACCTCGCGCCCGCGCGGGCTGCAGGTGGATGCCGCGGTGCGCGAGTTCCGCACCGGCGTGCAGGAGCTGGAAGCGGTGATTTCCGGTGCGATCACCGGTGGCGAGCTCGCGCGCTTCGAAGAGGCACGCACGCACTACGTCGAGGCGGGACTGCCCCCGGCCCTCGCCGCGCGCATTGCCAGTTTAGAAGCGCTGAACGCGGCGCTCGATATCGTCGAGATCAGCGCGGCCCACCGGGTAAGCGTCGCCGATACCGCGCGCGTGTATTTCGAAGTCGGCAGCCGCATCGGCTTCGACTGGCTGCGCGGTCGCATCGAGAAGCTGACCGTGGACGGCCCGTGGCAGGCCATTGCCCGCACCGGACTGCGCGACGGTGCGTTGCGCGTGCAGCGGCGCCTGACCGAGCGCGTGTTGGCGCGCAAGGGCCGCGGCAGCGCGCCGGACCGCGTCAACGCCTGGGTGGAGGTTGCGGGCAGGGATCTCGCCCACTGGCAGCGCACGCTCACCGACATGCGCGCTGCGGGCGCGAGCGACTTCGCGACACTCACGGTCGGCCTCGAAGCGGTGCGCAAGCTTGCCCACTGAAATCTCCAGCGCGCCGGGCGGGCAGGCGGCGCCCGGCAAGCTGATCCTGGTGCGCCACGGCCAGAGCACCTGGAACGTCGCCAACCTGTTCACCGGCTGGACCGACGTAGACCTGTCTGACCAGGGACGCGCGGAAGCCGCGCAGGCTGGCCGGGAACTCCTTAAGGAGGGGCTCGCCACCGGCGTGGCGTTCACCTCGTTGCTCAAGCGTGCGATTCGCACCCTTTGGATCATGCTCGACGAGATGGATCGTATGTGGCTGCCGGTGGAGCGCTCCTGGCGGCTCAATGAACGCCACTACGGCGCACTACAGGGCCTCGACAAGGCGCAAACCGTCGCACAACACGGCGAGGCGCAGGTGAAAATCTGGCGGCGCAGCTACGACATTCCGCCGCCGCCGCTGGCCGCTGACGATCAGCGGCATCCGCGCTTCGATCCGCGCTACGCCGCGGTCGACCCCGCGCTGCTCCCCGCCACCGAATCGCTTAAAGCCACCCTCGCGCGTGTGCTGCCATTCTGGCACGCGCGCATTGCACCGGAGCTGCGCACGGGACACAACGTGCTGGTGGTGGCGCACGGCAACAGCCTGCGCGCCATGGTCAAGATGCTCGACGACGTCAGCGAGGCGCAGATCGTCGACCTCAACATCCCGACAGGCGTGCCGCTGCTGTATGAACTCGACAGGGCACTGAAGCCGCGCGCCAGACGCTACCTCGGCGACCCGGCTGCCATCGCGGCCGCCGCCGAGGCGGTCAAGCGGCAGACAGAGAAGCGCTGACTGCAGCGCGAGCCCGCCGCGCTGCGCCAGCGCCGGCTAAGCCGCCCACCCGTCGTAACGCCCCTTGAACTCGGTCGCGAGCGCCGTCATGCGGCTGCTGATGTCCTGGATGTCGGGCACGAGCAGCCGCATGGTCTTGGAGGCGTGCAGACTGAACCCGTGCTGCGGGTCGTTCTCGAGCGGCTTTTCGTCCACGCTGAACTCCGGCTCCAGGCGCAGGCGCACGCCCTGGCACGCGGCGACGTCCGGTAGCGACAGAAAGAAGTCCACCCGGTAATCGTTGAAAGGCGCGTAGCCCTGCGAGCGCAGGCGCTCGATCACCCTCGCGTCCCAGCTCTCGCGGCGTGCGCCGTGCGCCGCGCGCAGCTTGAAGAACACGCGCAGTGCGATGAGCGCCAGTGCGGCCACCAGAACCAGAATGAACTCAGGGGAGTGAGGATTCACGGCAAACGCTACTCGTCGGGCGCGATCCTGACACGCAGGCCCGCCAGCTCCGGGGTGAATTCCACCTGGCAGGACAGACGGGAATCCTCCTGGTAGTGCGTGAGCTCGGTCAGCAACTCGCGCTCATCGGACATCATGGCGGGCAGGCGCGATTGCCACTCCGGATCCACATACACGTGGCAGGTCGCGCACGAGCACATGCCGCCACAGATCGCGGCAACACCGTAGTCGAGCTCGCGCAGATTCTCCATGATTTTCAGTCCGGTCCTGCCATCCACCTCGTGTTCGACGCCGTCACGATCGACCACACGCAATAGCGCCATGCTTTGTTCCCCAACTCCATTGACCGCGGTCGGTGCGCCGCAGCGGGTTAGTGTGCCGCTTCATCGGGCGGCTCGCCAGCCGCGCTCCAGGCCCGAGTGTGCGTTCAGGCGCGGGGCAGCGGCCCGAACACCTTCATCACAAACACCGCCCGCTGCGCAGCCGGGGCAAGTGCGGCAAACGTGGTGCGCAGCTCCTGCCGCAGGACCTCCATCAGCGGCTCGAAAGCCCCGAATACCTGGGTGCTCATGCTGTTCGTCTGCACCCGGAAACGTGCATCGGCGTTCAGGCGCGCGACCAGGTCGCGGATGAGGGGAGCGTAGTCCGCCGTGAGCGGATACAGGCTGATCTCGACCCCGATGTCCATGGCATTCCCCCCATGCACCGCTGGCCGGCAGTATTGCACGCGCCGTCGTCGCGGGCTGCAGCTATGATAGAAGGGATGACGCGGAAGATTCAGGTTCACCAGGTGGATGCCTTCACCCGCGTGCCCTTCACGGGGAACCCCACTGGGGTGGTGCTCAATGCGGATTCACTCACGGAACCGCAGATGCTCGCCGTTGCGCGCGAGCTGAACAACGCCGAGACCGCTTTCATCCTGTCGGCCGATGGCGCCGATCACAGCGTGCGCGCGCGCTTCTTCACTCCCAGGCTCGAAGCCGGCTTCGTCGGCCACGCCACGGTGGCGGCGCAGTACGTGCTCTCGCGCCGCCACGACGCGCCGCGCAAACAGCGTCAGAAATCCAAGGCCGGGATCGTCGACATCGAGGTACGCGGCAGCGACGAGGAGCGGCGCATCGCCATCCGCCAGAGTGCCCCATCGCTGGGACGCGAGCTCAACGACCGCGAGCGCCTCGCCGTCCTTGACGCACTGGCGCTGGACTCCGGCAGCCTCGACACGCGCATGCCGCTGCGTATCGCGGGCGCGAGCGGCACGCGTCTTTTGATCGGCGTGCGTGGCGCCGAACCGCTCAAACATCTCAAGCCCGACATGGCGCGCCTCACCACGCTGTCGGCGCAGCTCGGCGCGGCCGGCTATTTCGTGTTCACACTCACCGCCAACTCGACCGACCATCTGACCGAGTCGCGCATGTTCTGCCCGGCACTTGGCATTGCCGAGGATCCGGTGAGTGGCAACGCCCACGGCCTCCTGGGTGCGTTCCTCGCCGACCTCGGTTTACTCACCCGTAGCGAGGAGAAAGCGCGCTTTGTGGGCGTGCAGGGGCAATCGCTCCATCGGCCGGGCCGTGTGGACGTCGAGCTGGAATTCACCGACCAGCGGCTCGACGCCGTCTGGATCAGCGGCCAGGCGGTGTCGATCTTCGAGACGGAAATCCACATCTAGCCCTCGTGCGTGGATTAATGACCGGGGACGATCGCCGAGACGTCGGCGCCGGGTTGGGCAGCCGGCGGCAGATAGTCGTGTGCGCCGCGCACGATGAGGTTCGGGATTCGCGTGTCGTCCCAGGATTGATCGCGGGCTCCCGGGATGCCTATGCGCAGTATCACCAATTGCAGCGACGGCACGAGCCACAGACGATTGCCGCCACCCCCATCCACCACGAACAGGTCCCGCGCCGCATAAGGCTCGCTGCCGCCGGCGACCCGGCTGCCGACCCGCAGGTACGCCCCGTAGTCGGAGTCGCTGCGGGCGGGGGTGCGCATGAAGGTCACCCAGCCGGGACGAATCACCTCCGCGCCGCGGTAGTTACCATCGCGCACCATCAGTTGTCCGACCCGGATCCAGTCGCCCTGGTGCGCGAGCATGCAGCAATCCGCGTGCGCCGTGCCCCCGGGTCGGTCGAGCCAGACCCAGGCATCCGCCGCCCCGAGCCGCCGCCACAGCGCCTGGGAGACGTAGGCCGCGTAACGCTGCCGGGCCGCCCGCTCGATAACTGCCGCCAGCAGCTGCGGATCGGCCGCCTGTTCAACACGCGTGGTACCCGGGGTAGCGCTGAGCGGCTCGCTCGTCAGCGCTGCCATGAAATCGGTGCCGAATCTCTGGCGCGCGAACGCGCTCCACGGCACACGCTTGGGTGTGGGAGGCGTAAGCCCACTGGACATCTGCAGGAGGTTACGCACCGTGATGGTGCCGCGGGGGTCGCCGCGCCATTCCGGCAGCAGCGTGCCGAGCGGCTCATCCGGCCAGCCGATCAGGCGGTGTGACATCGCGGCGCCGACCGCGAGTGCGGTGAGGACGCGGGTGAAGGACTGCGCATCGGCCAGGGTATCGAAGCCGGTCCCCTCCCAGTAGCGCTCAAACACGATGTGGTCGTGACGGCTGACGATCAACGCCCGGCTGTCATGAGCGGCGGCGTACGTGGCCGCCATTTCCAGTGCCTGCGGGTCGAGAGATTCGAGCTGCGGCGTCACGCGCGGCGCCGGCGGTTCGTTACCGCCGGGGATGAGTTCGCGCGGTTGGTAGATGCTGCTCGCCGCTGTTGCCGGCAGCAGCAGCGAGGCGGTGTAGCGCTTCCAGAAAAGCGACACCTGGCCGAGCGCGAGCAGCGCCACGAGCACTGCGAGGAGTGCGCCCCAGGTGAGGACTTTCAGCGTGCCACCCTGCATCGCGGCGCATTGGAGCATAGTTGCCGTGCGAATGCGTTATTCTCGCGGGCACGGACGGGCGGGAGACCTCGGG
This sequence comes from Gammaproteobacteria bacterium, assembly GCA_003136935.1. Taxonomy (GTDB): domain Bacteria; phylum Pseudomonadota; class Gammaproteobacteria; order Steroidobacterales; family Steroidobacteraceae; genus 13-2-20CM-66-19. The sequence goes on along the minus strand of PLEC01000087.1, from coordinate 15,418 downwards.
GGACCTGATGCGACTGCGGCTGCTGGCGCCGCGCTACTGGCTCACATGGCTCGGCCTGGGTGTGCTGCGCGTGCTGGCGTTCCTGCCCTTCCCGCTGATGCTGCGGCTCGGCCGCCTGCTCGGTCTCGCGCTGCGCCACCTTCCCACCAGCTTCAACGCCATCGCGCGACGCAACCTCGAGTTGTGTCTGCCGGAGCTTTCGCAACAGCAGCGCGAGGCGCTGCTGCGCGAGCACTTCGCGAGCCTCGGTATGGGACTCATGGAAATCCCGCTCGCCTGGTGGAGCTCGCCGGCGCGACTCGCCCGGCTGGTGAAGCTCGAAGGGACCGAACACCTGCAGGCCGCCGCGGCGCGTGGCCGTGGGGTCATTCTGCTCACGGCGCATTTCACGCCGCTGGAAATGGCGGGCCGCGCACTCGCCTCGGTGAGGCCGGTGAGTTTCCTGTACCGGCCGACACGCAACGAAGTGCTGGCGTACGCGCTCGGCCGCTACCGCTGCGCGCATGGCGCCCGCCCGATCCCCAAGGACGACATCCGCGCCTTCATCACCGCGCTCAAGCGCGACGAGTGCGTGTGGTACGCACCGGATCAAAGTTACCGTAACAAGGGCGCGGAGATGGTGCCGTGGTTCGGCATCCTCGCAGCTACCAACACCCTCACCTCGCGCCTCGCGCGCATGACGGGCGCCACGGTGTTGCCGTACTTTTTTCAGCGGCTGCCGGGAACGCAGGGTTACCGGGCGGTCATCCATCCCCCGTTCGAGAATTTTCCGAGCGATAGTCCCGCGGCTGACACGGAACGCTTCAATCGCATGATCGAGGCCCAGGTGCGGCTCGTGCCCGAGCAATACCTGTGGATTCACCGCCGCTTCAAGGGGCTGTCACGGGATTACCCCGACTACTATGCGCGGCAGGCGCCGCGCCGCGCGTGAGCGAGCCGGCGCGAGCGTCTTGCGATCTGCTGGTCGTCGGCGGCGGCATCAACGGCACCGGCATCGCACGCGACGCGGCCGGCCGGGGGCTGCGCGTCATCCTGTGCGAGCAGGACGATCTCGCGGCGCATACCTCATCGGCCAGCACCAAGCTCATCCACGGCGGTCTGCGCTATCTGGAGGAGCTGCACTTTGCACTGGTGCGCAGGGCGCTGGCGGAAAGGGAGATCCTGCTCGCCGCCGCCCCGCACATCATGCGCCCGCTGCGCTTCATCATGCCGCACGCGGCGCACCTGCGGGCGGCGTGGCTGATACGCGCGGGCCTGTTCCTCTACGACACGCTCGCACCGCGCACACACCTGGCCGCCTCGGCTGGCGTCGATCTGCGCACGCATATCGCGGGCGCGTCCCTCAAGAGCGGCTACCGGCGCGGCTTCGTGTACTCCGACGTCCAGACCGACGACGCGCGGCTGGTGGTCCTGAACGCGCTGGATGCGCGTGCGCGCGGCGCGCTCATCCTCACGCGCGCCCGCTGCGAACGGCTCACGAGCCTCGACAACGCCTGGGAGGCCACCGTGCTGCGGGGCAGCGTGCGCTACGCGGTGCGCGCCCGCGCGGTGGTGAACGCCACCGGCCCGTGGGTGAGTCGCTTCGTGAGCGAAGCGTCGCCGGTGCGCGCCGCGCGCGAGGTGCGTCTCGTGAAAGGCAGTCACATCGTGGTGCCGCGGCTGTTCGCACATCGCTTCGCCTACATTTTCCAGAACGAAGACCGGCGTATCGTGTTCGCGATTCCCTACGAGCATGACTTCACGCTGATCGGCACCACCGATGTCGACTATCACGGTGAGCCCGGCACGGTGCGTATCGACGCCGGCGAGATTTCCTACCTGTGTGCGCTCGCCAACCGCTACTTCACGCAGCAGCTCGTGCCCGCCGATGTCGTCTGGAGTTACTCGGGCGTGCGGCCGCTGCTCGCTGATGAAGCCAGCGATCCCATGAGTGTCACGCGCGACTACGCGCTGGAACTCGATCGCAAACCCGCACCACTGCTGTCGGTGTTCGGTGGCAAGATCACCACCTATCGCCGGCTGGCGGAGGATGCGGTGACTCTGCTCGGGACGGTGCTCGGTGAACGCGGCGGCCCGTGGACCGCGGCAGCGAGACTTCCCGGTGGCGACATGCCGCAAGGATCGTTCGCGGTGTTCCTGCGCAGTATCGAGCGGCGCTATCCGTGGCTGCCGGCGCGCCTGCGGCTGCGTCTTGCGCACGCTTATGGGACGCGGCTCGAGCGCGTGCTGGGTACCGCCGCCTCGCCGGCGGACTGTGGACGGGAGATCCTGCCACAACTGTACGAGTGCGAACTGGAGTACCTGTGCCGCGAGGAATTCGCGCACACCGCGCAGGACATCCTGTGGCGCCGCTCCAAGCTCGGTCTGCATCTCGTCAACACCGACACCTCAGCGCTTGAACGCTGGCTCGAGAACAGTGCCCACGGCACGCGCCCAGCGACGGAACTCTCGTGAGGCGCATAGCCGCGTTCGCCGTGTTGGCGCTGGCGCCGCTGTGGCTGGTGGGAGTCTTCGGCCGGGGCCTGTGGACGCCCGATGAGCCACGGGAAGCTGACATCACCTGGCGCATGGGGCAGCAAAGCGATCGCACGCTGCCGCAGCTCGCCGGTACGCCGTTTCTGGAAAAGCCGCCGCTGACCTACTGGATGTCCGCGGGCGCCCAGGGGCTGTTCGGCGACTCGGCGCCGGCCGCGCGCGCACCGAACCTGGTGTACGCCGCGATCACGGCAATCGCGATCGGCGCGCTGGCGCAGGCCCTGGGCGCGGACGTCCTGGCCGCGATCATCGCGGCCCTCATTGCGGGCTCCGCCATTACGGCCTGGCGCGTCAGCATCTGGCTGGCCCCGGATGCGTGCCTGCTGGCGGGCAGTGCGCTCGCGCTGCTCGGCGCGTGGCGCGGCTACCAGGCACCTGCGGGAGCACGCAAGGCGCTCGGATATCTCCTCATGCATGCCGGCGCTGCGATCGGGTTTATGGCCAAGAGCGGCCCCGGGTGGCTGGTGCCGGCGCTGGCGCTTCTCACCCTCATCGTCTGGGAGCGACGCTGGTCGGAGCTGCGGCGCTGGGAACTGTACGCGGGCCTGGTGTTACAGGCGCTCGTCATCGGTCCGTGGCTGCTGGCTGTGGCACGTAGCGCGCACGGCGCCGACGCCTTGCGCACGCTCTTCTGGCACAACCTGGTGGGACGCTTCACACACATCGCCTCCCCCGCCGGACTCGACTACACGACCGGGCATCACAACGCGCCCGGAAAGTACCTGCTCGAGTTGCCGCTGTACCTGCTGCCCTGGACGCTGGTGGTCGCCGCGGCGTTGTGGCGGGCGTGGACGCGCGTGCGCGATCCGGGAGTCTCGGGCTCGGCGTGGCGATTTGCGGTGGCCGCGAGCCTGCCGTTCCTCGTCTTGCTCTCGCTGGCAGCCACCGCCCGCGATGTCTACGTCGCTCCCGCGCTCCTGGGGTTCGCACTGCTCACGGCACTGTGGGTGCACGAGGTGCAGCAACAGCCAGGGCGGATCGATCAGCTCGCCACATCCCTCACCGCAACGCTGGTGGTCGTCCTCGCGTGGATCATCGCCGGGGCACTCGCGCTGCTTGGCGCCGCTGGCAGCATCTCACCCGCCATCTGTATTGTCGGCGCGCTGCTCAGTGTCGCGGCGGCCCACTCCATGCGCCGGCGCGCTGTCGAGGCGCAGCGTGAGGGGGACCTGCAGGGCAGCCTCAGCTGGACATACACGGGTTTTGCGTGCGCGCTGTGCGTAGGCTGCATCGTGGCGTTTCCCGTTATCGATCGCTGGCAGAATCTGTCCGGGCTTGCGCGACGCATTCACGCCGATTGCGCGCAGCGGTCGCTGGCGTTGCTGGATCCTGATGAGACCACGATTGCCATGCTCGATCGCGGCGTCGGCGCGTCCTTCACGGTGGTGAGAAGCGGCGGCCTGTCACCCGCGGCAACGGTCAGCACCTGGTTGCACGCGCATGCGCGCGACGGACGAGTCCTCGTGCTTCTGCCTGGGCATGCCAGTGGCAACCTCACGCGACTCCTTGGCCGCTATCGCACCCTCGCCCCGGAGCCGGACGGTGTCGCCGGGAGCATCGAATCCTCGGGCGCGGCCGCTATCGTGCGCCGCTACGAACTGCCGCAGGGGCGACGCTATGCGCTCCTCGGACCGCCAACACAGTAAAGGGACCATCCATGTCGCAAACCGCCCCCGATCTGTCACGCAACCTGAAAAACCGCCACATCCAGCTCATCGCTATCGGCGGCACCATCGGTGTGGGCTTGTTCCTGGGATCCGCGAAGGCGATCCACAACGCCGGACCGGGCCTTTTGCTCGCTTACGCCGCGGGCGGCGTGGCCATTTTCTTTATCATGCGAGCGCTCGGTGAGCTGCTCACCTACCGTCCCGTGGCAGGCTCGTTCGCCACCTATGCCGCGGAGTTCTGCGGGCCCTTCGCCGGCTTTGTGACCGGCTGGTCCTACTGGTTCATGTGGATCCTCACCGCCATGGCGGAACTGACCGCCATCGGCATCTACGTACGCTACTGGCTGCCGGAAGTACCGCAATGGCTCCCTGCGCTCGTCGCGCTCGTGGCGCTCTATGGCACGAACCTGCTGGCGGTGCGCGTGTTCGGGGAGCTGGAGTTCTGGTTCGCGCTCATCAAGGTCGTGACCATCGTCGCTCTCATCGCGGTGGGCTTTTTCGTCATCGTGTTCCACGCCGGAGAGCTCGGGTCGACGGCGAGCTTCTCAAACCTGTGGACGCATGGGGGCTTTTTGCCCTTCGGCATCGTCGGCGTGCTCCTGACACTGCAGATCGTGATGTTTGCCTACTCGGGCGTCGAACTCATCGGCGTGACCGCGGGCGAAGCGGAAAACCCGGCGGTCGTGCTGCCGCGGGCCACCAATGGCATCACCGCGCGCATTCTCATCTTCTACCTCGGCGCGCTGATCATCATCATGGCGCTCGTGCCATGGACGGAGTTGAGTCCGACGATCAGTCCGTTCGTTTTTGTGTTCGGAAAACTGGGCGTGCCAGGGGCTGCGACCATCATCAACCTGGTGGTGATCACCGCTGCGACGTCCTCGTGCAACAGCGGTCTGTTCAGCACCGGCCGTATGCTCTGGGCACTCGCTGAGCGCGGTCAGGCCCCGCGGGCTTTCGCCACACTCAACCGCCAACAGGTACCGGCCGCGGGCATCCATCTTTCCGCGGCGGCGTTGCTGCTGGTCGTCGTGCTGAACTATCTGGTGCCTGAGAAAGCCTTCACCTGGGTGACCAGCATCGCGCTCATCGGCACGTTGTGGACCTGGGGAATCATCATGGTGGCGCACGCCAGGTACCGCAGTGCGGTCGCCGCCGGCCGCGCGGCGCCGGCGCCGTTTCGGATGCCGGGCGCGCCGTACGCGAACTGGGCGGTGGTCGCGTTTCTATTGGCGGTGACTGCAATGCTCGCGCTAGATCGCGGCACACGCGTCGCACTTTACGTCGCGCCGTTCTGGTTCGCGTTGCTGTGGCTCGGCTACCTGCGAGCGAAACCGCGCGAGTCATAAGCCCCGCGCACACCGCGAGTTGCCGCATGCCGCATGCGAAATCCGGCGGGCGCTGGCTACATCAGGGGCTCGCCACCGCCGATGAGCCCTCCGCCATCGACGAGGAATGACTGGCCGGTGATGAAGCTACCCGCGCGCGAAGCCAGCAGCACCGCCGTGCCCGCCACGTCATCCGGCTCCCCCAGGCGCCGCAGTGGATTGGCGCGCGCAAAGGCGGCCGCACGCTTCGGGTCCGCCCACAGCGCCTTGGAGAAATTGGTGCGGATGATTCCCGGCGCGATGCAGTTGACGCGGATGTTATGCGGCCCCCATTCCACGGCGAGATTACGCGCGAGCTGCATGTCCGCTGCCTTGGAAATGCAATAGGCCCCAAGGAAAGCGCTGCCGACGAAGCCGCCGACCGAAGACACGATGATGATCGCCCCGTCCTTGCGCTCGGCCATCGCCGGCAGGGTCATGTTGCACAGCCACACATTGCTGTGCAGGTTCGTGTGAATGACCTTATCGAACACCTCGTCCGGGGTGTTGATAGAGGGCCCGAAGTGCGGATTCGCGGCGGCATTGCACACGACGATGTCGATCTGCCCCCATTTGGCGATCGTGGCATCGACCAGGCCCTTGAGTTCGGCCTTTTGACCGACGTTACAGGCGTGGACCCACGCGCTGCCGCCCGCGGCGGTGATCTCCGCAGCCGCGGCCTCGCAGCCCTCTGGTTTGCGGCTGGAGACCACGACGCGCGCGCCGTGCAGCGCCAACTGCATGGCGATCGCCTTGCCGATACCGCGGCTCGAGCCGGTGACGAGGGCAACTTTTCCCGACAGGTCGAAGAGGTTCATTGGCGAACGTTCCTAAGGTAACGCGGGATGTCGTACGGGGCATTCTGCCCGCAGCCTCGCTGTTAAGGAAACGCAGCAGCGTTGACCGGCGCGGCGCGGACTTGTCCCGGCGGTGCGAATTCTCAGTAGAATCCGCAGCGCCGCGCCCGTAGCTCAGTTGGATAGAGCATCAGGCTTCGAACCTGAGGGTCGGGAGTTCGAATCTCTCCGGGCGCGCGTTTAATCAATGACTTAGGTGAGAACACATCGGTTGCAGTCCGATTGTGTAAGTAGTTTGTAAGGCACAGACGCCCTTCAAACGCGCCGCGGGCCTCGGATTGAAGGTATGCCGACCTACAAGAACCGCCCCCCGATGGAGCCTGGCGCCGAGCTGCGGCGCTACACATCGCTCAGGGCCCTCGAGCAGATGCTGCGCGGTCGGCAGCTGAGGCTCACACGCATCGACCAGTTCCGCGACCCATTCGAGGGCTCGGTTCCAAAGCAGCAGATCGATGACCAGGTGCCGATCTTCAGCGGCTACTACCACACACAGTCCATGTACACGCAGCTCGCGGCGCACCCCGAGATGGAGCTGCCCCGCCGCCAGTATCGCGACCCCTGGGACATGATGACGAGGCGGCGCAAGGCGCTCACGGTATCAGTCCACGCGAGCTGTTGGACTGCGGGGGCCGAGTCGGAAGCCATGTGGCGCTTGTACTGTAACGACGATGGCCAAGGGCAGGGTGTCGCGCTGCGCAGCATGCTCGAGAAAGTCGAGAGGTCAGTACAGCCGCTCGATCTCGTCGTCAGCCCGATCACTTATCGCCTCTACCACGAGGGCCCGGCGTTCAATGATCCGCTCGACCCACTGCTGCACAAGCGCCTGGGTTTCCGCTGCGAGTCCGAGGTGCGGTTGCTCAAGGTAGACGAGCCGCACTACAACGCGCTCAATTCCGTGCTGAGTTGGGACAGCACCTTTGGGGCACCGCCCGCTGAACCGGTGGAACTACCTACGCACATCTACCTGCCGTGGGACGCGCGCAGCGTCGTCGATGCAATCACGATCAGCCCGTATGCGAGTGCCGAGTACGAGCAGCGGGTTCGGGCCGCGGTGGCTTCCATCGCTCCCGACGCCGCCGTTCTGATCGAGCTGTCAGTGCTCAGCCCGCATCGTTACGGTGCGAACTTTTAAGCTCCAATATAGTTCGCCCATGCGCCGGCACGATCCGCTCCCCCGCCCGCACAGCGGCAGCCATCTCCAACCTCGTGCGCCGGTCGGCGTGATGAGTCGCGAAGAGATTCGCCACTGGATGCGCGAGCTCCACACGACCTACGGCTGGCCGTGGGAGACGCTCGCGCGCACGCTCGGCCTTGGTGAAGGTAAGCATGCCGTGAGTAAGGTGCGCGGCAACTCGTGGTTCAGGGGCGGCGAGCAGCCTCGCTGCAGCCGCCAGTTCGATCGCATCATCTCCGGCGAGCTCGTGCTTTCGAAGCCGAACAAGTACGGACGCATTGATGCGGTGCTGGCCGATCACCCGGTGCCGCTCTCGCAACCTGCGCGGTTGAAGTTCGACTTTGCGAGCAATCGGTTACGATGGGTGGTCCCGCGCCAGGCGCCGCCTCCGATGGTGCCATCCTTTCTCAGCGGGCTTGCCCGGTTCGTAAAGGGCGTGGAGAACTGACCCCGGGCCGGCAACGTCTTGCGGCCGCAGGTTTGCGCCGGGGGCAATGGACGCGCGCCAGTTTTCCGAAGGGGAAACCACGCTTCTTTCCCGCAGAAAAATTTCCGACAGTCAAGGCACCAAACTACGGAAGCCTTCGGAGTATGTGCGCCGGCTCGACGCCTATCGCCCGGCAGACTTGAACGAACTCCATCACCTCGAGGCGCCGCTCGCCCGTCTCGTACTTGGCAACGAATGACTGATGTTGGGCGAGGCGCTCCGCAAGCTCGTACTGTGTAAGTCCCGCCTTTCTGCGCGCTGCAATCATCCGGCGCAGTAGTTCCGCGTGTGGCGGACTTCGCAGTGACTTCAAGTAGCGGCCCTCGAGACACGAGAGCTGCTGGATATAATCCTATTTCCGCATTATCCCAGAACGGCATATTCTTGGAGGCCGAGCTTCCGGGAGGGCGGACCCCGAGGAAGGTGCATCATGTTCGTTAGGACGCTGACCTTCGTGGTCTTGATCGCGATGCACGCCGTCCCTTTGTTCGCGGCCTGCGATAGCGATGAGTTGCATCGAAAGCGTGACCGCGCGATCGAGATCATGACAAGGCTTACAGCAGAGACAGCAGATGCTGCGAAGACAGGGCGTATGCCAATCTGCTACGTGATTGCGAAGGGCATAGCCGGTGACTCGGCGCAACAATCAACGATCCGCGAGTCAATTGACGAGAAAGCATCGCTCGAATCAGAGCTGCATTCCTGCGGGCTTTCAAAACCAAGTGCGGACTCGATAACGACGATGGGGTCGTACTATTCACATCTCGCTTCGTACACTCGCGAGTGCAACGGCTTCAGCGACCTCTATTTGGACTACATCTCACAATTGCGCAGCAGCGGCGTGAGTCGGGTATCCACGGAAGCCTTTGAAAGTTTGCGCTTGTCTGTTCGGAATTCAATGGCAGAGCGCGAAAAACTCGCTGATCTCTACGAGGGCAAGGCTCGCGCCTTACTGAACATCCCAGCGAGTCAGGACTACGTGCCAGCGATGTTTTCCCTTGCCTTTATATTTTCCCAACAGGAGAGCAACGCGTTTGACCGCAACCGGGCGATCGACTTGTGGGCACGTGCGGCCGATATCGCTCTGAAGAACGGCGACCGAGATATAGCGCTCAAGGCGCTGTCGCACATCGAGTATCTGGACAAGGCGCATCCATCGGCGGAGCGCTTGCGGCACCTGCTGTTCAACTAGAGCCGTGCAGGTACAAGCCAGGAGTGGCTCAACCAGCAGGCAATCAACACCGACACGCAGCTCGCCCTCGAGCCGGGACCGACCAGGGACATCAACACGATCGGCTACGCCGACCCGTTCTCGACCGATGGCACGGGCACCTGTTCGACACCTCAGACGCGCTACTCCGTTGCCTTCGACCCCTTCGGCGGGTGAGCTCGGCGGCCACCCCCGCACCTAGAGGGGCGTGGCTTCCGCCGTTGCTGGCCCTGACTTCTATGTTGAGCGGCGCAAAAATCGGGTGTAGGCAGATGTAGGCAGTTCCATATCCTTTCCATACGCGCGCGCGTCATGGGCGCAACGGGCAGTGCCTACACCTCCCTACACCAGCACCGTTGAGGCCCTGAAAGCGGGGTCATCGATCACTCCACTGCTCGCGCTCATCGAGTCTCAGTGCGATGCCGAGGTACACGCTGCTTTCCTTGGTGCGCTTCCACTCGAATCCGCGGCGGTGCATCTCGTACGGCAGCTCCTTGTTCGATAGCCAGCGCTCGCCTCCTGTCTCGGCGAACTGCTGGTAGCGTTTGAAGAACACCCCCGACTTCACCTGCGACAGCTTGCTCGAGGTGTCACAGTGATCGGCGATGAAACGGCCCAGGGTGTCGGACTCCTCCCGGTAGGCGCGCACGGCATCCACGATCAGGGCCGGTGGCTTCAGGCCATCGCGCTGCCATTCCAGGCACCCCTGCACGGCCCAGGCAAGGATGCCGGGCAGCTCCTTGCGCAGCTTCGCGGGCAGCTCGGGGTCGCGCTCGTACTCAGGAATCTCGACTCCGAACGGTACAAGGCGCATGCGTCGCCAGATAGCCTCGTCGGTGCCGTTGACCACAGGCTTATAGTTGCCGCGGATCATGAGCTTGTGGGTCGGCGGGAAATCGAAAAACTCCTGGTGCAGAAAGCGCGCCGATAGCGTGTCGCTGCCGGTGAGATCCTTCAGCTTCGCCTCATCGAAGCTCTCGCCCTGGTTGGTCTCGTTCATGAACACGGCGCGCATGCCGCGCAAGCGGGCGATGTCGTTGGGGATGCCGCTGTGCCGGCGCTTCATGACCATCTCAGGCCGCGCAACAACGGCATACTCCCCGAGTACCGCGAGCAGTGTTTCAACAAACACCGTCTTGCCGTTCTTGCCGCCACCGTGCAGGAAGTGAAGCACCTGCTCGGTGGTTTTCCCTGTGAGCAGATAGCCGACCATCCGCCGCATGTAGGCGATCAGCTCCTGGTCCTCGGCGAGCACGCGCCGCAAGAAACGCTCCCATAGCGGGCACTGCGCCCCGGGGATGTACTCGATCGGGGTGACGCGCGTGATGTAGTGCTCGCGCTTGTGACGCTGGAGCTCCCCGGTGCCGAGGTCGACTGTGCCGTTCGTCACGTTGAGCAGCATCGGGTTCGTGTCGAAGTCGGTAATGCGCATGAGCACGCCGGGCTCCGAGCGAGCGAGCGTGACCATGGATTCGATCGCCTGACGCGACTGTGAGCGCTTGGCGTGCTTGAACAGTTCGTCGCGGCGGTCGGTGGTTTTCACTTCATCGAAGATCGAGAGCGCCGTGTCTTTCGCTCGCGCTTGCACCCGAAGGCCCTTGGCGTCCTCGCACCAGCGCGCCCCATCCCAGGAGAGCCAGCCGGTCGCCTCGGTGTAGCGCACGTCCATGCCGTGCCGGTGGGCGAAGCGCTGCGCGTTCGCGATGTCGGTATCCGTGAAGCCTTGGAGATCGACTAGCCTCGATGCCTCAACACGCGCGACAGCTCGATCGACCTGGGTCGGGTCCAAGCCCATCGATTTGCCGAGCTGCGCTACGCCCTGCAAGCTCTCGCTCGTAGGCGACGCCGATCCTGCAGGCTTTGCTTGCCCATTGACTGGTGCTTGCGCGCGTGGGGAGGCTCCGTGCTTAGCGGTCGGCGTCGGAGCCCGAGGCTGTTCTCGGGCGTGTAGCTCGCGTTCGAAGTCGCTGAGCTTCGGGCTCATGCCGATCTCCTCGGCGCAGCCGGCGCCAGGTGCTCGCCAATCCACCGATACAACTCATCCTCGAGGCCGCCGGGAGCTCGCCGGCTGCACCACTGCATGAACGCGATCAACTCGTCGGGGTCATGGAAGGCGTGCTCAGGCCGAAACCCGTACTCGAGCGCCAAACGAAGAATCGCGACGCGCGCGCTCCTGTCGGTCGGGTAGCGCTGTGCAGTGACGACCGACATCACGCAGTCGCGGCAGATCGCATGCCGGCGCAGCCGTGTCTCAACAGGCGCATCGCACCCTTCGCAGTGTCCGGCGTGCGAAGGTCGCTTGAGGAAGCGATCGAGCGCAGTCACGGCGTGCCTCGCGCGAGCTCATCGATCTGTCGCACTACGCTTGGCACGATGCCGAAGAGCTCCCGGCGCCTCGGGCCCAGGCGTCGCCAGTCGTTTATGGAACGCACGCCTTCGGCTTCGAGTCGTTTTCGGATGCGAGGGTCGAGACGCTCAAAATTCGGAGACTCGCACCCCGGGGCTGGATTGATAGCGCAGCACACGCGCGGCAACAGCTGAGCGAGCTCCGCGAACCCCCGACATCGGACACAGACGGCCTCGCCAGCGGGTAGCTCATCGATGCCGACGCCGCACGAGCCGCACGCGCGGCGCCCGACTGAGCGGGGGATGGTCGACGCGCGAGTGGCCTTCGTTGCGCTGTTAGTCGGTTGCGGGCTGGAATCCAGGTTGCGGCGAACTCGCCGCGGCGCGAGAATGTTTGTGTTCATAACGTCTGCTCGATTTCATCGATCTGCCCCCACGGTTAAGCCGCTGCGGTGTTGCGCGCCGCAGCGGCCTTACTCAAGTCGTCGCTCTCTGCGCGCTTGCTCTCGCACGGCGCGCCACCGTTGGCGGTTGCTCGCTGACCGCATCGCCGTTGTTACCAGCGCTTCGCAGCCACGATTCAACCTCGTCGGCGCGGTAGAGAATCTTTCGTCCTGCCCGGTGAAAAGGCGGGCCGCCACCAACACGCCGGAACTGCTGGAGTGTTTGGAGGTGGAGCCTGAATCGCGTCGCGGTTTCCTTAGGCGTCAAATAGGCCGGGTGCGCCCTAGTCGCTGCCGGCTGCGGCTCGTGCACCTGCAGCAGTTCGACAACACGTGCGGCTACCCGCTCGGTAACCGCATCAGCGATGGCGTCGATAAAGTCGCCGGCAGCGTGTTGGGTGCGGCTCATGATGCGGCTCGCTTCTCCGAGGGGGGCTGAGGCTGGGCGGTGCGCTGGATGAAGCGCCGGATCTCATCCCAGTCGTAGAGTGAAGCCTGACTGCCGGGAAGCGCGTAGCGTGTGACGTGCGGTCGAATGTCGTCCCAACCGCGGCGGCCGACTCGGAGTTGGGCTGTCAATTCGTCGATGAAATCCCTGGTTCTGGCCATCGGGCTCTCCGCTGAACTTGCGGAGGATCCTAACTCGCCGGGAATGCCAGAAGTTTTCGCCGCAGTACTGAAGCGAAAGACTACTTCCGCCGGAGCGAATCAGCGGCGGCGGGATATCCGTCGGACTCCCCGTCTCTCCCTCTCACGCGCGTAGAGGTCATTGCGCACAGTTGACTCAGAGCGGCCGGATGCCCGCACGCAGGCGGAGATATCATCCGAATCGCTTTGGGGCGACAGCGGGCGGTGTGTCTCTCGCTCATAGGCTTCGATGAAGGTCCGGATGTTTGCGCCCTCGGCCTTACGAGCTTCGGCACCCTTCTGACCGCCACGGCCACGCCGCTCGGATGCATCCGCATCACTTACGTAGCGGATGATCTTGAGTACCTCTTTGGCAAGCTCGACTCGATGATGGCGACTGTAAGCTTGCTTGAGCGATGACTCATACAGAGCACGCGCGCGGTCTTGGCCAGTCAAATTCAGAAACCCGGCGGCCAGGAGGAAGAGCTGCCTCGAACTGACATCGCCGTGTTGAGCCCTGCCCAGCGCAATGTCCCATAGTTTGGGCAGCCAAGACTCGAAGTCGCGAAGAGCCTGCTGCTCCTCGGCCGACACGCTTTTCACGGACGCGCTCCGCGCTTGCTTGCAGCTCGCCGCGCGCCCTCGATGCTCGTGACGGTTGCCCGCGGCTTGTCCTTCGCGAACTGCTCGGCGAGCGCCGCGTGTGCCGTGACGAGCTGGCGCTTGATGTTGGCCGCCTCGCCGAGCTGCACGTAGACGCGGCTGGTGATGTCGGTCTTGTGGCCGAGCACCGTGCCGATCAGCTTCGTCGACACGCCGCTCGCGCCGAGCCAAGAGCCGAAGGTCCTACGCAGGTCATGAAGTCGCAGCTCCTTCAGCCCCGCTGCTTTGCGCACACGCTCCCAATGGTCTTTCGGATCGAGGTGCGTGCCCTCGCGGGCGCCGCAGAACACGTAAGCATTGCCCTCGATGCGCGGAAGCCCCTCGAGCAGCTCGATCGCGGGGGCCGAGAGTGCGACGTTGCGTGGCTCGCCGCCCTTGACGTGGCGCAGAGTGATCGAGCCCTCGCGCGGCTCTTTGCCTCGCTTCGGGAGAATCGCCACGTCGACCCACGAGAGTTTCAACAGCTCCGTGCGCCGGCAGCCGGTGTAGAACAGCAGCCACATGTAGGCTCGGGCGTATGGGTCTTTCAGTCCGTTGACGGCTTTCGAGAAGGCCGAGAACTGGTGGGGTTCAAGGATGGTCTGCCGCGGGTGCTCCGGGTGCAGCTTGATCGAGGCGAAAGGGTTATCGATCGCTCGCGAGATGCGTCCGTTGACGACGCCGAAGTTCCACGCGGCGCGCAGGTTCTGCAGCGCGCGGTTCGCGTTGTGGTGATGCTTCCGCCCGCGGCTCTCGGCCGCGAGCTTGTTGTGCCAGCGGCGCACTTCCTCGCGCGTGAGGTCCACCAGGGCGTAGCCCTTGAACTGCCGTTCTGAGTGCAGCCGCCAAAGGGCCCGAGCGTTCGCCCGTGAACCCGCCGACACGTTGTCGGTGGCGAGGTGCTCTTGCTCGTAGTGCTTCCACACATCGCCTAGGGTCTGCGCCCGCTCGCGCTTCACCTGGGCGTAGTAGTCGACGCCGCGCGCGGCCTCGCGCCGCACCTCCTGGGCCTGCTCGAACGCCTCGGTGAATGTCAGCTCCGTGACCCTGCCGAGCTTGAGGATCCGTTGCCTGCTCGACCCTCGCACCCGGTAGAGCACCACGTAGGTGCGGACGCCGGCCGCCGTGATTCTCAGGCCGAAGCCGGGGAGCCGGTGCTTGCCCCCGTGCCAGTAGATGCGCCAGCCAGCCCCTGAGGGCGTGTACGGCAGGCGATTGATCGAGTCGGCGGTAAGATGTAGGACAGCCATGTGCGGCCCTCCTGTCGAGCCGTGTGCGGTCAGGGCGCGCGTTCCGTTGGTACCGGAGCGCGTGACCCGCTCAGCCTCTAAACGATGTAAGCACTCTGTAAGGCGACGCTCGTAGAGCCGATGAGATATGGCGGAACATCAAGGATCGGAAAAAGCCTGAGAATACCGCGTAATCCCATCGCTCCATGTTGCTTGGCAGTGTACCATAGAGATGCCCGGAACAGACTTCGAACCTGAGGGTCGGGAGTTCGAATCTCTCCGGGCGCGCGATTTTGTTGACTGCGAGGAATCGGTGAACTATCCGTGTTCTTCTGACGCGCATTGCGCGTTACGCGCGGTGGCACTGGCGCTGCTCGCGGGGTTCGCCTGCGGTTGCGTCACGCGGCGCTCCGTCCCACCGCCGCCTGCCGTGCCGCCGGCGTTCGAGCATGGGGTGACGGCCGCGAAAGACACGTGGCCGGCGCAGGACTGGTACCGGGGGTTCGGCAGCACGGAGCTCGAGTCATTCGTGGATCTGGCGGTACGCGAGAACGCCGATCTGGTGCAGGCGCGCGAGCGTGTCACCCAGGCGGACGCGCGCGCGCGCCAGGCGGGCGCCGCGATACTCCCGAGTGTTGACGGGCAGGTCGGCGGCACGTTCCTCGCCGGCCACTCATCCCAGGGCTCCGGACACGAGTTCGATCGGTCCGCGATGCTTTCGGCCAGCTACGAAGTCGACTTCTGGGGCAAGAATCACGCCACGGCGAATGCGGCTCGCTTGTCGGCGGACGCCTCGCGGGCAGAGCGCGACGCGCTGGCCCTCACCCTGCTCGC
>PLEC01000028.1 GCA_003136935.1 Gammaproteobacteria bacterium | reverse complement strand
CCGATGACCCCGTTCACCGAGGTGCTCGAGCACTTCGCGCGCGCCTTGCCCGAGGTCGGCGGGACGTGCATCAACGCGGAGAGCGAGCTCGAAGCGGTCGGCATGGCGTGGGGTGCGCTCGCGACGGGCGCGCGAGCGCGCCGGCGAACCCCCGCCGACACTGCCGATGTGGCTGTTCCCGTGGCTGAGCTACCTCGCGATCGCGGGGATGCTGCTGGTGCTGATCGCAATGGCGCTGACGCCCGCGCACCGCGCCGAGTTCTGGACCAGCACCATTTCCATCCTCGTGGCGTTGCTCGCCTACGTGGTTTTCCGGCGTGGACGAGCGGGCGCACTCTCGACGGTGCACGCTACGCGCTGACATCCGCTCCTTGTCCGCCGGGTCGCGGCTTGCGCCAGGTGCCCCACGGACGGCAACGTCGCTTCCATTCAAGCCACCGGGCGGGTGGATGCTCGTCGGCCTGAGGTTCCAGGGAGCATGATGATGCGCGCGGACGTGCGCCACAGCTTCCCGGACCTCACGATGCAACCCTTTTCCGCACTCTCACTTCTGAAGCGCGGCCTGTCCGGCCAGCGCGGCTGGACGGCGCAGTGGCGCAGCCCCGAACCCAAAAACGCTTATGACGCCATCATCATCGGTGGCGGCGGGCACGGGCTGGGAGCCGCCTACTACCTCGCGAGCGAGCATCGCCTGGGCAGCGTCGCGGTGCTCGAAAAAGGCTGGATCGGCGGCGGCAATACCGGCCGCAACACCACCATCATCCGCTCCAACTATCTGTTCGATGAGAGCGCGGCGCTCTACGACCACGCGGTCAGGCTATGGGAGGGTCTCTCGCAGACCCTCAACTACAACGTGATGTTTTCGCAGCGCGGTGTGCTGATGCTGGCGCACTCGGTGCACGACATGCAGGTGTCCAAGCGCCACGTGCACGCCAACCGCGCCGCCGGCGTCGACAACGAGTGGCTCACGCCCGAGGAGGCGCAGGCCTTCTGCCCGCCACTGAATATTGGCGACATCCGCTATCCGGTTCTCGGCGCCGCCCTGCAACGCCGCGGCGGCACCGCGCGCCACGACGCGGTTGCATGGGGTTACGCGCGCGCCGCTGATGCACTTGGCGTGGACATCATCGAGAACTGCGCCGTGACCGGCATCGTGCGCAACGCCGACGGCAGCGTCGCCGGCGTACAAACCACCCGTGGTCCGATCAGCGCGCGGCGCGTCGGCGTGTCCGCAGCGGGCCACAGCAGCGTGGTCATGAAAATGGCCGGCGTCGAGCTGCCGCTCGAGAGTTATCCGCTGCAGGCGTTGGTGTCCGAGCCCGTCAAACCGGTTTTTCCGTGCGTGGTCATGTCCAACACCATCCACGCCTACATCAGCCAGTCGGACAAGGGAGAACTGGTCATCGGCGCCGGCACCGACGCCTACACCTCCTACACCCAGCGCGGCGGCCTGCACATCAGCAGCCACGCGCTGGAAGCGGTCTGCGAGCTGTTCCCGATGTTCCGGCGCCTGCGCATGCTGCGCAACTGGGGCGGTATCGTCGATGTGACACCGGACCGCTCGCCCATCATTGCCAGGACGCCGGTGCCGGGCCTGTATGTGAACTGCGGCTGGGGAACAGGTGGCTTCAAGGCGACACCGGGCGCGGCGCACGTGTTTGCTTGGACCATCGCGCGCGACGAGCCACACCCGATCAATGCGCCGTTCACGCTCGAGCGCTTCCGCGACGGCAATCTCATCGACGAGGCCGCCGCGGCCGCGGTCGCGCATTAGGCATGTCAACACCGCGGAACCAGCCGTATGGTCACGGCCGATGGACTAAGGGATGAGCACGTGCTGCTGATTCAGTGCCCGTACTGCGGTGAGCGCCCTGAGCCTGAGTTCGTCTACGGCGGCCAGGCACACATCGCACGCCCGCAGCAACCCGCGGAACTCACCGACCAGCAATGGACCGACTACCTTTATCGTCGCGACAACACCCGCGGCCCGCACGCCGAGCGCTGGCGTCACACGCACGGCTGCGGCCGCTTTTTCAACGCGCTGCGCGATACCACCACCGATCACTTCCTCGCCACCTACCGGTTGGACGAGAGTCCGCCCCGAGCGCCGGGTGAGTCCGCGAAATGAGTGCCGCCTTTCGCAGCTCAGGCGGCGGGCGCATCGATCGCGCGCGCGTGCTGAATTTCACTTTCGACGGTCGCGCCTATGCGGGTGTTGCGGGCGACACGCTCGCCTCGGCCCTGCTCGCCAACGGCGTGCACCTCCTCGGCCGTTCCTTCAAGTACCACCGTCCCCGAGGCGTGCTCGCCGCCGGGGCGGAGGAACCCAACGCACTGGTGGGGGTGCGCCGCGATGCGGCGCGCTACACGCCGAACCTGCGCGCCACGCAGGTCGAGCTCTACGAGGGACTCGAAGCCGAAAGCCAGAATCGCTGGCCGAGCCTCGCGCTGGACTTCGGCGCCGTTAGCGACCTGCTGTCGCCATTCATCCCGGCGGGCTTCTACTACAAGACCTTCATGTGGCCGCGCCGCGCGTGGCACGCGCTCTACGAGCCGTGGATCCGTGCGGCCGCGGGCCTTGGACGCGCGCCCACACTGCCCGATCCGGACCGCTACGCGAGCCGCTACGCCCACTGCGACGTGCTCGTCGTCGGCGCGGGTCCCGCCGGGCTCGCCGCGGCTGCCGCGGCCGCCGCAGCCGGCGCGCGGGTCATCGTGTGCGATGAGCAGAGCGAGTTCGGCGGCTCACTCCTCATTGAAGGTCCGCGCACTGCGCCTGGCATCGACGGCCGGGCCGCCGCGCGCTGGCTCACCGAAACGCTCGCGGACCTGGCGGCGCGGCAGGTCACGCTGTTGCCGCGCACGACGGCCTTCGGCTACTTCCCGCACAACCTCGTGGCGCTGAACGAGCGCCTGACCGACCACCTCGCCGCACCTGCGGCCCTTGCGCCCCGTGAGCGCCAGTGGCAGGTGCGCGCGCGCGAAGTGGTGCTCGCGACCGGCGCCATCGAGCGTCCGCTGGTGTTTCCCGGCAACGACCGCCCGGGAATCATGCTCTCCGGAGCGGCACGCACCTGGCTAAATCGCTACGGCGCACTGCCGGGCACTCGCACCGTGGTGGTGACGGCGAGTGATGAGGCCTACGAGGCGGCACTGGACCTGCATCACGCCGGAGTGGCGGTCGCAATGATCGCGGAAGTGCGCGCGGCTGCCCCCGCGGGGCTTGCCGAACAGGCCCGCGTCGCCGGGATTCCCGTACTGACCGGCGCCACGGTGTTGGGAACCTTCGGGCGCCGGCGCGTGCGGGCCATACGACTCGCGCGCATCTCGCAAGGCGAGGTGCGTGAGGTCCAGACACAGCGCTGCGACCTGGTGCTCATGTCGGGTGGCTTCACGCCGAGCGTGCATTTGTTTTCCCAGTCGCGTGGCACGCTCGCCTGGAACGACACCCTGCAGGCCTTCCTGCCCGCGGTATCCGCCGAACGCGCGCGCAGCGCCGGAGCCTGCGGCGGGGTGTTTGAACTCGCGGGCGTGCTCGCGGATGGCGCCGCGGCGGGAACAGCCGCCGCGCGCGAGGCCACGGCGCCGGGCCGCGAAGGCGTGTGCCCCGCGGGCGCCCTGGGCCGCGCCGTTGAAGCGGCGGCGGCAGGGGCTGCCAGCGAGCTTGCGGGCGTGAGCGGCTTCGCCGGCGCCCTGCCCCAACCGCGCCAGGCTCGCGGCAAGGCCTTCGTCGACTGGCAGAACGATGTGACGACGAAGGACCTGTCGCTTGCAACCCGCGAGGGTTTCCGGTCCATCGAGCACGTCAAGCGCTACACGACCACCGGCATGGCAACCGACCAGGGCAAGACCTCCAACCTGAACGCGCTCGGCATCGTGTCGCGCGCGCTCGGCAAGGCGATTCCCGAGATGGGGCTCACCACATTTCGCATGCCCTATACACCGGTGACTTTCGGCAGCTGTGCGGGTCTTGCACGCGGCGAGCTGTTTGATCCGGTACGCACGACGCCCATGCACCCATGGGCCGTGGCGAACGGCGCGGTGTTCGAGGACGTGGGACTGTGGAAGCGCGCGCGCCATTTCCCCCGCGCGGGCGAAGACATCCACGCGGCGGTGAACCGCGAGTGCGTGGCCGTGCGCGGCGCCTGCGGCATTTTCGACGCTTCCACGCTGGGGAAAATCGAGGTGGTCGGCAAAGACGCCGTGACGTTCATGAACCGCCTGTACGTCAATGCCTGGACGAGCCTCGCCGTCGGGCGTTGTCGTTACGGGATACTGCTGCGCGATGATGGCTTCGTGTACGACGACGGTGTGGTGGCGCGGGTGGCTGAGGACCGCTTCCACGTCACCACCACCACCGGCGGCGCCCCGCGGGTGCTGGCCATGATGGAGGACTATCTGCAGACAGAATGGTCGGACTTAAGCCTGTGGCTCACCTCCACCACCGAACAGTGGGCGGTCATTGCCGTACAGGGACCGAACGCACGGCACGTGCTCGAAAATCTCGTGGACGTCGACATGTCGGCGCAGGTCATGCCGCACATGAGCGTGGTGAGCGGCCGCATCTGCGGCGTGCCGATGCGCCTGTTCCGCGTGAGCTTCAGCGGTGAGCTCGGATTCGAGGTCAACGTGCCGGCGGACTTTGGGGCTGCAGTGTGGGAGGCGATCTGGGAGGCCGGTCAGTCGCACGGCATGACGCCCTACGGCACCGAGACCATGCATGTGCTGCGCGCGGAGAAAGGCTACATCATCGTTGGCCAGGACACCGACGGCACGGTGACTCCGGATGATGCGGCTCTCGGCTGGGCGATCGGCAAGAACAAGCCCGACTTCCTCGGCAAGCGCTCGCTGCAGCGCCCGGCCATGACCTCGCCCAATCGCCGTCAGCTCGTCGGACTCCTCACGCAGGATCCGCGTACGGTTCTCGATGAGGGCGCGCAGCTCATGCTGCAGACAGGCGCGCCGGTGCCGACCCGCCCCATCGGCTATGTGACCTCGTCCTACTACAGCGCGACACTTGGACGTTCCATTGCGCTGGCGCTGGTCGCCGGCGGCCGCGCACGCTCGGGCCAGACACTCTACGCACCCATGCCGGAGGGTGACGTCGCGGTGCAGGTGACCTCGCCCGTGTTCTATGANNCTGGTGCAATCCCTGCCGCCGGCGACGCGTTACATTCTGCGGGGCGGTCCGGCGGTGCGTGCCGCCGCCGAACAGGCCCTTGGCCTCAAAGTGCCAGCGAGCGCCTGCCGCGCTACGCTCGCGGGTGAGCGCGCGGCGCTGTGGCTGGGACCGGATGAGTGGTTGCTGATCGCGCCCGTGGAGGGCGCCGCGACCCTGGCCGCTGCGTTGCGCGAAACACTGCTGTCATTGCCGCATTCACTGGTCGACGTCAGCCATCGCCAGATCGCACTCACCGTGAGCGGATCTGCGGCCGCGACTGTGCTCGCCGCTGGCTGCCCGCTGGATCTCGACGAGCGCGCCTTCCCCGTAAACATGTGCACGCGCACCGTGCTCGCCAGGGCCGAAATCGTCCTATGGCGCACCGGCACGCAGGTGTTCCGCATCGAAGTCTGGCGCTCTTTTGCAGGCTACGTTTCCGCTTTCCTTGCTGAAGCCATGCTCGGGATCGGTTGAGGCATGGCGCCGTCGCAAATGGAGTCTTAAGCGCGTGCCCCGCTCGCTACACTGCGGCGGCAGGCCGCCGTTATTTTTCGTACCGCCTGTGTGGAGAGTCATACCGTGAAGTCGCACGTTCGGGTCCTGGTCATCGGCGGTGGCGTCGTCGGCGTGAGCACGCTCTATCACCTGGCAAAGAAGGGCTGGACGGATGTGGCGCTGATCGAGCGCACCGAGCTGACGGCCGGCTCCACCTGGCACGCCGCGGGACTCCTGCCGCTTTTCAACATGAGCTACACCGTCGGCCAGCTGCACAAGTACTCGGTCGATCTCTACAAGCGCCTGCCGGCGGAAACCGGCCAGGATGTGAGCTTTCACGTGACCGGCAACGTGCGGCTTGCCACCTGCAAAGAGCGCATGGACGAGTACCAGAAGTACTGCGGCACAGCCAACACCATCGGCGTGCCTTTCGAGGTCATCGCACCCAAGCGCGTGAAGGAACTGTGGCCGCTGGTGGAACTCGGCGGCAAACCCGACACGCCCGCCATCGTGGGCGCGCTCTATCACCCGCACGACGGCCACATCGCGCCCGCCGATCTCACCATGGCGCTGCGCAAGGGCGCACGCGCTGTGGGCGCTGAGATCTACGAGCAGACCGAGGCGCTGGGCATTGAACGCGCGGCGTCGGGCGAGTGGAGGGTGCGCACCAGCAAAGGCGATATCACCGCCGAACACCTGGTGCTCGCAACCGGGAACTACGCACGCCAGACCGGCCGCCTCCTCGGTCTGAATGTGCCCGCCATTCCGGTCGAGCATCAGTACATCATCTACGAAGAGTCGCCGGAACTTAAGGCCTATCGCCAGGGTGGCGGCCGTGAACTCGCCGTGCTGCGCGAGCCCGATGAGTCCTACTACCTGCGCGAGGAGCGCATGGGCTGGATCCTCGGTCCCTACGAGAAGGGCGCGCCGGCGCGCTTTGCCGACGGGGTTCCGGAATGGTTCGGCCGTGACCTATTCCCGGGCGACCTCGATCGTCTGGTGCCGCACGTGGAGGCAGCCCAGCGCCGCGTGCCGGCGCTGGAGAACTGCGGCATCAAGGACATCGTCAACGGCCCGATTTCCTACACTCCGGATGGCAGTCCGCTCATCGGACCTGCCTGGGGTCTTTCCAACGTGTGGCTCAACGAAGGCCACAGCTTCGGCATCACCGCCGCGGGCGGCTCCGGCTGGCAGCTCGCCGAATGGATCGTCGAGGGCGAACCCGGCATCGACATGTTGGCCGTGGATCCGCGGCGCTTCGGCGCCTATACGAGCAAGCGCTATGTAGTCCGGAAGAACGAGGAAACCTACCGCAGCGTCTTCACTATCCACTTCCCGGATGAGGAACGGCCCGACGCGCGTCCCGCGAAGACCAGCCCGGTGTACGACAAGATCAACGCTAAAGGCGCGGTGTGGGGACAACGCTATGGCTGGGAGCGCGCCAACTGGTTTGCGCCCCCCGGGGTCGAGCGCACCGACCGCTGGAGTTTCCGGCGCAGCAATTATTTCGAGCATGTGGGCAATGAAGCGCGCCTCATGCGTGAACGCGTCGGCATCATCGACCTGACTCCCTTCACCAAGCATGAGGTCACGGGACCTGGGGCGGAGGGCTGGCTCGACTCGCTGGTGGCCAACAAGGTCCCGACAAAGATCGGGCGCATGGCGCTGTGCCATGCGCTCACGTTCCGCGGCGGCATCCGCTCGGAGTTCACGATCACCAAGATTGCCGATCAGCACTACTACGTCGTGAGCGCGGGCGCCGCGGAGCGCTACGACAGCGACTACCTCTTCAAGTCACTGCCAGCCGACCGCTCCGTCGGACTGCGCAACATCACCAACACCCGCGGCTGTTTCGTGCTCGCAGGCCCAAACTCGCGCGCGGTCCTCGCGCAGCTCACCGACACGCCGCTCGATAACACATCGTTCCCCTGGCTCACGGCGCAGACCATCGAGGCGGGGCTCGCCGTCGATGTCTACGCGCTACGCGTGAATTTCGTCGGCGCCCTGGGGTGGGAGCTGCACTTCCCCATCGAATACGCACATCATTTGTTCGACGCCTTGTTCGAGGCCGGTAAGACTCACGGGATCGGCATGGTGGGCATGCGTGCCATGGAGTCGCTGCGCATGGAGAAGTCCTACCGTATGTGGGGCAGCGACATGACGCCGGACTACACGCCCTTCGAGGCCAGTCTCGACAGGTTCGTGCGCATGAAGAAGGACTCCTTCATCGGCAAGGCGGCGCTCGAGCGGCAGCTCGCCGCCAGCGTGCCGAATCGCTTCGTTACGCTCGAAGTCCACGGCGTGACGGACGCCGACCCGCTCGGCAACGAGCCGCTGTTCGACGAGAGTGGCCGCATGATCGGACGGGCAACCTCGGGTTACTACGGACACTGCCTGAAAAAGAGTCTCGCCATTGGGTATACGCGGTCCGAGTTCGCAGCTGCCGGCACCCCGCTTCAGATCCAGATCCTCGGCGAGCGCAAAGACGCGACCGTGCTGCGCGAGTCCCCTTACGACCCGGAGAACAACGACTTACGCGCTTAAGATCAGGCGCGCATCAGGCCGCCGGACGGGTCGATCACCGCGGCGCTCTCGCGGCGTGCGCGGCGCCGCTCGCCGATGATCTCGATCTCGAAACCGTCGCTCACCTCGGCGAGCGCGAGCGGAATGTAGCCAAGCGCCAGCGAGCGTTGCGCGCGATGGCCGTAAGCACCGGAGGTCACCCAGCCGACCACCCGGCCGTCGTGCCAGATCGGCTCATNNATCCGCTGCGTCCACCGTGAAGGTCGCCAGCCGCAGCTTGCCGCCGCTTTCCTTCTCCTCGAGCGCGGCCGCCCGGCCGACGAACTCGCCCTTGGCGAGATCCACAAAGCGCCCCAGCCCGGCCTCGTACGGGCCATAGATGGGGCGGTACTCACGCGCCCAGGTGCCGAAGCTCTTTTCGATGCGCATGGCGTTCAGCGTCCGGCCGCCGAAGAGCCTGAGGCCGTGCGCGCGGCCCGCCGCTAGCAGCAGGTCATAGAGCGCGCGCTGGTACTCGGTGGTCACCCAGATCTCGTAGCCAAGCTCCCCGGTGAAGCTGATGCGCCCAACCAGCGCCGGCACCATGCCG
>PLEC01000169.1 GCA_003136935.1 Gammaproteobacteria bacterium | reverse complement strand
CGGCGCAGCACGTAGCCGCGACCCTCGTTGGACGGCAGCACGCCGTCGACGATGAGAAACGCACAGGCGCGGATGTGATCCGCAATCACCCGCAGGGAGCTGGAGGTGAGCACCGAAGTGCCCGCGAGCTTGCCGGCGGCACGAATCAGGTTCTTGAACAGGTCGATGTCGTAGTTGGAATGCACGCCCTGCATCACGGCGGCGATGCGTTCGAGCCCCATGCCGGTGTCCACCGAGGGCTTAGGCAACGGCGTCATCTTACCGTCGGCCGAGCGCTCGAACTGCATGAACACCAGGTTCCAGATCTCGACGTAGCGGTCACCGTCCTCATCGGGGTACCCGGGCGGGCCGCCGGCGACCTTCGGCCCGTGGTCGTAGAAAATCTCGCTGCACGGTCCGCATGGACCCACATCCCCCATGGACCAGAAGTTGGACGCATCGCCCAGGCGCCCGAAGCGCTCAGGGCTTATGCCGATGTCCTTCAGCCAGACGTCCGCGGCCTCGTCATCGGTCGTGTGCACCGTGCACCACAGCCGCGCGGGGTCCAGTCCCAGGTTGTAGATGAGGAAGTCCCACGCGAAGTGAATCGCCTCGCGCTTGAAATAGTCCCCGAAGGAGAAGTTGCCGAGCATCTCGAAGAAGGTGTGATGGCGGGTGGTATAGCCAACATTCTCGAGGTCGTTGTGCTTGCCACCGGCTCGCAGACAGCGCTGGCTCGAAACGGCGCGCAGGTAGTCACGGCGCTCCTTGCCGAGGAACACGTCCTTGAACTGCACCATGCCGGAATTGGTAAAGAGCAGCGTCGGGTCGTTCCCGGGCACGAGCGAGCTCGAGGGCACGATGATGTGACTCTGCCCGCGGAAGAATTCCAGGAACGCAGCGCGCACATCCGCCGCGCTCATGTAAGACGGTTTGCCCAAGATCGTTTAGTCCAGGTCGGGATCGGCGCCAGTGGCCGTGCGGATATGATCCGATGAAAAGCCCCGATACTGCAAAAAACGTGCTTGCCGGGCTTTTTCCGCCCAACTACCCGGGGGCTTGGGCCCGAACTTAGCAACCCGGGTGCTCCTGGCGAGGGCGTGCCAGTCCGGGCCGCTCGCCAGCGCGGCTTTGATCAACTCCGGGGCTAAGCCGTGGGCGCGCAATTCCGCGGCGATACGCACCGGACCCTGCTTACGGCGGGCATGGAAACTCACGTAGTTCTGGGCGTAGCGCTCATCGTCCAGGAGCCCCTCACCGGTGAGTTCGCAGAGGACCGCCGTGACGCTGTCCGCCTCAAATCCCCTGGAAGTGAGCTTTTCGTGCAGCTCCCTGGCGGCGAAATCCCGGCGGCTCAGGAGCGTGATCGCCGCGGCGCGCACCGCGCCTGGGTCGGCGCTGCGCTCCGCATCCACCCGCTTGAGGTTTTTGCGCAGGGGCATCGGCTGTGGGATCGCACCCCGTTAACCTAAGGGTGCGCCAGAGGTCAGGCGGTCTTGGCCGCCTGCTCACCGTTGCCGTTACGCTGCTGCTTCACCGGCAGGAGCCGCGCTCTCACCAGGTCCTCGATTTCGCGGGCGATTTCCTTATTGGACTGCAGGTAGGCGCGCGCGTTGTCCTTNNCTGCCGAGCTCGATGATCTCGCCTTCGCGCGAGATGCCCTGCCCGTACATGATCTCGAATTCCGCCTCGCGGAAGGGAGGTGCGACCTTGTTCTTCACCACCTTGACGCGGGTCATGTTGCCGGTGACCTCCTCGCCGTTCTTGATCGCGCCGATGCGGCGGATGTCCAGGCGTACCGACGCGTAGAACTTCAGCGCGTTGCCACCGGTGGTGGTCTCGGGGTTGCCGTACATCACGCCGATCTTCATGCGCATCTGGTTGATGAAGATGACCATGGTGTTCGAGCGGCTGATGTTGCCGGTGAGCTTGCGCAACGCCTGTGACATGAGGCGCGCGTGCAGGCCGACCTGCATCTCGCCCATCTCGCCTTCGATCTCGGCCTTGGGAGTCAGCGCCGCCACCGAATCGATTACCACGATGTCGACCGCGTTGGAGCGCACCAGCATGTCGGTGATTTCCAGCGCCTGCTCGCCGGTGTCCGGCTGCGACACCAGCAGATCGGTGATGTTGACGCCGAGCTTCTCCGCATAGCCTGGGTCGAGCGCGTGTTCCGCGTCGACGAACGCAGCGGTGCCGCCGGCGCGCTGCACCTCAGCGATGACCTGCAGGGTGAGCGTGGTCTTGCCCGAAGACTCCGGCCCGAAGACCTCCACCACGCGACCTCTTGGCAGACCGCCGATGCCGAGCGCAATGTCGAGCCCGAGCGAGCCGGTGGACACCGACTCCACGTCGTAACTCGCCGCAGCGTCGCCGAGGCGCATCACGGAGCCCTTGCCGAACTGCTTTTCGATCTGACCCAGTGCGGCGGCGAGCGCCTTCTTGCGATTCTCTTCCATCTGCGATTCCTGCTGTGCGGGGAGCGTGGGGGATTTTTCGATGCGCAATTATCCCACAAAGATCCCGCGGCGGGAGCGCGCTGACGGATTAGTTTTAAGCCTGTCTGTGTGGTTTTTCGCGCTTAACCAGTAGATAGGATTGCACGACACTGTATGTGGCGCCCGCGGCACTGGTGCGGC
>PLEC01000177.1 GCA_003136935.1 Gammaproteobacteria bacterium | reverse complement strand
TGGCTCCCCGGGTTCGATTCGAACGAACGACCAACGGATTAACAGTCCGACGCTCTACCGCTGAGCTACCGGGGAACAGGCAGGCCCTTTGAGAAGGGCGCGAATTCTCAGGCAACCGGCCCAAAGGGTCAAGGAATCCGCGTCCGCGGCTCTCGAGAGTGCCAGAGAAGGCGACCGTAGGCGACGGCGTTCAGGGCCAGAAGGACGGCCGCCAGCACCCATTGGATACGCCAGGTCAGCCCGGGCGGATACAGCACGGCCACAAGATAGTGCGCGAGAAACCCGCCGCTGTACCCGGATTCCCCCGCGAGACGTCGGAGGTGGTTCTCCAAAGGCGTGAGGGGGCAGATGGTGGCGGAGACTTCCACCCAGACTCCCCAGGCGAGCGCCGGAAGGTGCGCGAAGACGATCCACCGCCACCTCCAGGTGAGAAAGCCGCCGAAGATGACGAAGGCGGTAAAGGCGAAGTGGATGACGACCAGGCCATCGGCGAGCAGCGACCACTTCATGGGCGTTGCTTCGTAAGCGAACGAATTGAGAACATTCCTGTCATTGATTCAGACGGAGGAGCGCAGATTCGCATGACCTACCAGGCAATCAATTTTGGGAAAAAGCTCGCGCTGATCGGCGAGCAGTGGCAACCCAGAGTCGTCGCGGAAATGAACGACTACCAGTTCAAGCTCGTCAAGTTGCAGGGCGATTTCATCTGGCATGACCACAAGGATACGGATGAGACGTTCATCGTTGTCGATGGGGTGCTGCGCATCGATTTTCGCGATGGCGCTGTGCGACTAGCGGCCGGCGAGATGTTCGTGGTGCCACGAGAAAGGTGGCGAGCGTACCGCGCAAAACGACGTGTGGATCTGAGGAGCGCCTCAGGCTGCTACGACCCGCGCGGCCAGCACGCGCGCGATCCGGTCGAGCGCCATCTCAAGGGTCTGCATGCTGCAGGCGAAGGACAGGCGCACATGCCCGGGCGCGCCGAAGCCTGAGCCCGGCACCACCGCAACCCCGCCCTCATTCAAGAGGAGTTCGGCGAACTCGCCGTCATCGCGGCAGCCAAGGGATGCCATGGCGCGCGACACGTCCGCAAACGCGTAGAAGCTTCCGGCGCCTGGCAGGCAGCTGATGCCGGGAATGCCATTCAGCGCCCGCACCACGAAATCCCGCCGTGCCTTGAACGCCGCGTTCATTTTCGCAACGCACGTCTGATCGCCGTTGAGGGCGGTGACGGCGGCTTTCTGGGAAATGCTCGATGCGTTGGAGGTCGACTGGCCCTGGATGGTGCTCATCGCGGTGATGAGTTCCCTGGGTCCCCCGCAGTAGCCGAGCCGCCAGCCCGTCATGGCATAGGCCTTGGACACCCCGTTGATGGTCACCGTGCGCGGGTAAAGCTCGGGCACCGCGGTGACGAGACTGCAGAACGGCTCATCTCCCCAGTAGATCTTCTCGTACATATCATCGGTGCCGATGATGATGCGCGGGTTCTCGAGCAGCACCTTACCCAAGGCCTTCAGTTCCGCGCGCGTGTACGCCGCCCCAGTCGGATTGTTGGGACTGTTGAGAAGAAAGAGGCGCGTCTTGGGCGTGATGGCGGCGGCGAGCTGCCGGGGCGTGATCTTGTAGGCCTGCGCCATGCCGGCGAGCGGCATCACGGGCAGACCATCCGCGAGCAGCACCATGTCCGGGTAGGACACCCAGTAGGGCGCGGGGATCACCGCCTCGTCGCCCGGATCGAGCACCGCCATGCAGAGGTTATAAATGGTCTGCTTGGCGCCGGAGGACACCAGGATCTGCGAGCGCTCGAAGGTGAGGCCGTTATCGCGCTCGAACTTGGCGATGATGGCGTCCTTCAGCTCATCGATTCCGCCCACGTTCGTGTAACGCGTGAAGCCATTCCTGATCGCGTCCGCTCCCGCCTGGGCGATGTGCGCCGGGGTGTCGAAATCAGGCTCACCGGCGCCTAAGCCGATGACGTCCCTGCCCTGGGCCTTCAGGCGGGCGGCGCGCGCCGTGACGGCGAGGGTGGGGGAGGGCTTGACGCGCTGTACGCGACGCGAGACGGGCAAGGTCACTGAATTACCTGCAGTTGGCTTGAGATCGGACGGCCCCGCTATATTAAGAGATTACGTCGGGCCCGACCATCGAAACCGGACGCGGCGAAACTCACGTATCCCACGATTCATCGCGCATGGAACAGCAGCCTTTCAAGCTTCAAGCCGATTACGCGCCCGCAGGGGATCAGCCGCAGGCAATCGACAAGCTCGTCGAGGGACTGCACGAAGGGCTTGCGCACCAGACGCTGCTCGGTGTCACGGGATCCGGGAAGACGTACACCGTCGGGAACGTGATTCAGCGCGTGCAGCGCCCGGCGATGGTCCTCGCACACAACAAGACCCTCGCGGCGCAGCTCTATGGCGAGTTCCGCGAATTCTTCCCGCACAACGCGGTGGAGTACTTCGTCTCCTACTACGACTACTACCAGCCGGAAGCCTACGTGCCGTCCTCCGATACCTACATCGAGAAGGACTCCTCGGTGAACGAGCACATCGAGCAGATGCGCTTATCCGCCACCAAGGCACTCCTCGAGCGCTCCGATTCCATCATCGTGGCCACGGTGTCTTCCATCTATGGACTGGGAGACCCGCAGGCCTACCTCTCCATGGTGCTGCATCTGAAGCGCGGTGATCACCTGGATCAGCGGCAGCTGCTGCGCCGTCTCGCCGACATGCAATACACGAGGAACGAGCTGGATCTCACGCCGGGCACCTACCGGGTGCGCGGCGATGTGATCGACATTTTCCCGGCCGAGTCCGGGCGCGAAGCGGTGCGGGTCGAGCTCTTCGATGACACCATNNCGCTTCACGGTCTACCCCGGCACGCACTACGTCACCCCGCGCGAGCGGCTGGTGGGCGCCGTGGATCAGATCCGCGACGACCTGCGGCAGCGCTTGAAGGAGCTGCGCGATGCGGGGCGGTTGCTCGAAGCGCAGCGCCTGGAGCAGCGCACCATGTTCGACATGGAAATGATCAAGGAAGTCGGCTACTGCGCCGGCATCGAGAATTACTCGCGCTATCTGTCCGGCCGTGCCCCGGGGGAGCCGCCGCCGTGTCTCTTTGACTACCTGCCGAAGAACGCGCTGCTGTTTGTCGATGAGAGCCACCAGACCATCCCGCAGTTAGGAGCCATGTACAAGGGCGACCGCTCGCGCAAGGAGGTGCTGGTGGAGTACGGCTTCAGGCTGCCCTCGGCGCTGGACAACCGGCCGCTGAAGTTCGAGGAGTGGGAACACCTCGCGCCGCAGATGATTTTCACCTCGGCGACTCCGGGCGGCTATGAGTCCAAGCACTCCTCCCAGGTGGTCGAGCAGCTGGTGCGTCCGACGGGACTCGTGGACCCGGAGGTCGAGGTGCGCCCGGTCGGCACCCAGGTGGATGACGTGCTGTCGGAAATCCGCAAGCGCGCGGCGGTCGGCGAGCGCGTGCTCATCACGACCCTCACCAAGCGCATGGCGGAGGACCTGACGGATTACTTAGGCGAGCACGACGTGCGCGTGCGCTACCTGCACGCGGACGTCGAGACGGTGGAGCGCACGGAGATCATCCGCGACCTGCGCTTAGGCAAGTTCGATGTGCTGGTGGGCATTAACCTTTTGCGTGAGGGCCTGGACCTGCCGGAGGTGTCGCTGGTGGCGATCCTGGATGCGGACAAGGAAGGATTCCTGCGTTCCGACAACTCCCTTATCCAGACCATTGGACGTGCGGCGCGGCACATCAACGGCCGGGCGATTCTTTACGCTGACCGCATCACCGGCTCCATGCGCCGCGCGATCGATGAGACCGACCGCCGCCGCACCCGGCAGGTGGCCTACAACGTGACGCACGGCATCACCCCGCGCGGTATCCAAAAAGCGGTGACCGACATCATGGAAGGCGCGCGCAGCGAGGCGCCGGTGCCCGGCGGGCGCAAGCGTGGTGACAAGCCCCGGAGCGCCGCGGATCTCAAGCCCGAGGCACTGGTGAAGGAGATCAAAAAGCTCGAGGGGGAGATGCTCAGGAAAGCCCGCAACCTCGAGTTCGAGGAGGCCGCAGGACTGCGCGATGAGATCGAGCGCTTAAAGCAGCTGGAGCTTGGGTTCCCGAGCCCTTCGACCCGTACGTAAGTGCTTGGAATGTCACGGATTAGCTTGCTTAGCCGGCGTCTGTCTTGTATCGTTCGCGCCCCTTGCTTGTGGGAAAAGTCCCTTCAGGCGCGTAGCTCAGTGGTAGAGCATCACCTTGACATGGTGGTGGTCGGTGGTTCGATCCCACTCGCGCCTACCAGATAAGCGAAGAGGGCGCTCGCGGTCGCTGCTTGAGACCGGAGCGCCCTTTGTTTTGGATTACGGTTTGAGTTCCAACATGCCCGTTGTCACATTGCCCGATGGCAGTCAGCGCCGCTTCGATTCCCCGGTGACGGTGGACGAGGTCGCGGGCGGCATTGGCCCAGGGTTGCGCAAAGCTGCGCTCGCTGCGCGCGTCAACGGCAAGCTCGTCGATACCTCTTATGTCATCGCCGAAGACGCGAATCTCGCCATTGTCACCGACAAGGACGCCGATGGGCTGGAAGTGATCCGTCACTCCACCGCGCACCTTCTGGCGCAGGCCGTGAAGGCACTCTTCCCGGCGGCGCAGGTCACCATCGGGCCGGTGATCGAGGACGGTTTCTACTACGACTTCGCCTACCAGCGTCCGTTCACGCCGGAGGACCTGGCGGCGATCGAAGCGAAAATGACCGAGCTCGCGAAGGCCGATGAGAAGGTCACGCGCCGGGTCATGCCGCGCGATGCGGCGGTGAAGTTCTTCCGCGACATGGGCGAGGTCTACAAGGCGGAGATCATCGCCAGCATTCCTGACAAGGATGAGATCAGCCTCTACGGCCAGGGCAACTGGGTGGACCTGTGCCGCGGCCCGCACGTGCCGTCGACGGGGAAGCTCAAGGCGTTCAAGCTCACCAAGCTCGCCGGCGCCTATTGGCGCGGGGACTCGCGCAACGAAATGCTGCAGCGGATCTACGGCACGGCGTGGGCGGACAAAAAGCAGCTGGATGCGTATCTGCTGCGGCTCGAGGAGGCCGAGAAGCGCGATCACCGCCGCATCGGCAAGGAACTCGACCTCTTTCATCTGCAGGAAGAAGCCCCGGGAGCGGTGTTCTGGCACCCCAAAGGCTGGACCATCTTCCAGACGCTCATCGCTTACATGCGCGAGCGCCAGAACGCTGCCGGCTACGAAGAAGTCAGCGCGCCGGAACTCATGGACGTGAGCCTGTGGCAGCAGTCCGGGCACCTGGAGAAGTTCGGCGAGAACATGTTTCTCACCCGCACCCCGGATGAGCGGCTGTACGCCATCAAGCCCATGAACTGCCCGGGCCACGTGCAGATTTTCAAGCACGGCCTGCGCAGCTATCGGGAGCTGCCGGTGCGACTCTCCGAATTCGGCAAGGTGCATCGCTACGAGCCCTCCGGGGCGCTGCATGGACTCATGCGGGTGCGCGCCTTCACGATGGATGACGGTCACGTGTTCGTCACCGAGGAGCAGATCACCGCAGAGTCGGTGGCAATCACCAAGCTCATCCTCGATATCTACCGTGACTTTGGCTTCGAGGACGTGACCATCAAGTTCGCCGATCGTCCGCCGAAGCGCGTCGGCTCGGATGAG
The DNA here is from genome assembly GCA_003136935.1 of Gammaproteobacteria bacterium. Taxonomy (GTDB): domain Bacteria; phylum Pseudomonadota; class Gammaproteobacteria; order Steroidobacterales; family Steroidobacteraceae; genus 13-2-20CM-66-19. The sequence continues at coordinate 13,663 of PLEC01000177.1, read as the reverse complement.
ATCTGGGACCGGGCGGAAGCGGCACTGAAGTCCGCGGCCGCCGCCGCCGGCATCCAGTACACCCTCAACAAAGGCGAGGGCGCCTTCTACGGGCCGAAGCTCGAGTTCGTACTGCGGGATGCCATCGGCCGCGACTGGCAGTGCGGCACCTTGCAGGTGGACCTGAACATGCCCGAGCGGCTGGGCGCGTATTACATCGATGCGCACAGCACCAAACGCACCCCGGTGATGCTGCACCGCGCGATTTTCGGCTCGCTGGAGCGCTTTTTTGCGATCCTGCTCGAGCACCATGCGGGCAAGCTCCCGGCGTGGCTCTCGCCCACCCACGCGGTGGTCATGAGCATTACCGACCGGCACGACGAGTACGTTCTGCGTGTTGCGGAATCCTTGAAAAATCAGGGCTTTCGGGTCGAGACCGACTTGCGTAACGAGAAAGTGGGCTTTAAGATTCGCGAGCACACGCTTAAGCGTGTTCCGTATCTTCTGGTCGCGGGCGACAAGGAAGTGGCCGCGAATCTGTTATCAGTGCGCACCCGAAGCGGCAAGGATCTGGGCACGATGGTCCCGGAGACGTTCGCTGAACGACTTCGTATCGAGCTCAATAGCCGCGGGCGCGTGAGTGTGGAGGGTTGACGAATCGCTAGTGCAACAAAGCGGGTCCGGCGCAATGAGGACATCAGCGCGCCGCAACTGCGTGTGATTGCGGCCGATGGGTCGCAGGCCGGAGTGATGTCCCGCTACGACGCCCTGCAAATGGCGTTGGCCGCTCAGCTGGACCTGGTTGAAGTTTCGCCGACCGCCGAACCGCCGGTCGTGCGCATCATGGATTACGGGAAGTTCCTGTTCGAAGCGAACAAGAAAGCCCACTCNNCTGCGTAATCTCATCCGCTTCCTGACCGAGGGTGATAAGGCCAAGGTGACCTTAAGGTTCCGCGGCCGTGAGATGGTGCACCAGGACATCGGGCGCAGGCTCCTTGACCGGGTTTCGACTGACCTCGCCCCGCATGCGGTGGTCGAGCAGAACCCGCTCATGGAAGGCAAGCAGATGATCATGGTTTTTGCACCGAAGAAGAAGTAACGCTCGACGGGCCTGTGGGGCCTTTTGATCGTTCGCCCCTAGCGGGCGCTGTTAAAGGCGCCTTGCGAACGGAAGCTATTAATAGGAGTCAAGTCGATGCCCAAGTTGAAAACCAACCGGGCCGCGGCCAAGCGTTTTCGTAAAACGGCGAAAAGCTTCAAAGGCTATGCGGCAAAACGGCGCCACAATCTCGGCCACAAGACCCGCAAGGTCAAACGCCACGCTCGCTCTGGCGGCTCGAGTCTCGTGCATGAAAGCGACGTCGGTCGTCTCGTGCGGCTTCTCCCTAATCACAAATAAGCGAGCACTAACATGGCACGAGTAAAGCGTGGCGTGACGGCCGGGCGCCGTCACAAGAAAGTTCTAGGCAAGGCCAAGGGCTACTACAACGCCCGGCGCAAGACCTATCGGGCGGCGAAACAGGCCGTGATCAAGGCGGGTCAGTACGCCTACCGCGACCGGCGACAGAACAAGCGCGTGTTCCGCGCGCTGTGGATCACGCGCATCAACGCCGCGGCGCGTCTGTACGGGCTGAGCTACAGCCGCATCATCAATGGCCTCGGCAAGGCCGGCGTGGAGATCGACCGCAAGGTCCTGGCGGACATCGCCGTGCACGATACGGCGGCGTTTGGCGCCATCGCGCAGCAGGCCAAAACCGCTCTCGGCATTAGCTGACCGGCAGCGGGTCTCGTGGCGGACCTGACGGTTCTCATCCGGCAGGCGCTTAGCGAAGTCGCCGCGTGCGGCGATCTCGCAGCGCTCGAGGAGGCGCGTGTCCGCTGGCTGGGCAAGAAGGGCACGCTCACCGAGGAGCTCAAAGCGTTAGGCAGTCTCACGGCTGCCGCGCGCCCGGCTGCGGGCGCGCGCATCAATGCCGCGAAGAGTGAAGTGCAGGGCGCCATCGAGGCGCGCCGGGATGCGCTGGCACGTGCCGCCATCGAGGGGCAGCTCGCCGCGGGTCGCATCGATGTGACGCTTCCGGGTCGCGGCGAGGAGCCCGGCGGCCTGCATCCGGTGACCCAGGCGCGCCTGCGCATCGAGACGCTCTTCCGGCGCGCGGGGTTTGATGTCGCTTCGGGTCCTGAGATCGAAGACGACTTTCATAACTTCGGGGCACTCAACATCCCGCCCAATCACCCGGCGCGGGCGATGCACGACACCTTTTACTTCGCCGACGGGCGCCTCTTGCGCACCCACACGTCGCCGGTGCAGATCCGTGCGCTGCAGGAGCATGGGGCGCCGCTCGCCGTCATCGCGCCCGGGCGGGTGTATCGCTGCGATTCGGACATGACCCACTCGCCGATGTTTCATCAGCTCGAGGGCGTGGTGGTCGGCGAGCACATCAGCTTCGCCAACATGAAGGCCGCGCTGCACGGTTTCCTGCAGGCGTACTTTGAGCGCGACGTCGCCATTCGTCTGCGGCCCTCGTACTTCCCGTTCACCGAGCCTTCGGCCGAAGTCGACATGTCGTGCGTGTTCTGCGAGGGGCGGGGCTGCCGCACCTGCAAGCACAGCGGATGGCTGGAAGTATCCGGTTGCGGAATGATGCACCCGAACGTGCTCAAGGCGAGTGGCGTGGACCCGGAGCGCTTCACCGGTTATGCATTCGGTGCGGGCATCGATCGGCTCGCCATGCTGCGTTACGGGGTGAATGACCTGCGCCTGTTCTTCGAGAACGACCTGCGGTTTTTGCGGCAGTTCCGCAGGTTCAGCGCATGAAGATCCCGTACTCCTGGCTCGCGGAATGGGTGAAGGTGCCGTGGGCGGCGCCTGAGCTGGGTGCGCGCCTCACCATGGCGGGGTTCGAGCTTGAGGCGCTGGCAGCGGCCGCGCCGCCATTCTCCGGGGTCATCGTGGCGGAAATTTTGAGTGCCGAACGCCATCCCCAGGCCGACAAGCTGCAGGTGTGCCGGGTGTCGACCGGGAGCGGGGAGCCGCTGCAGATTGTGTGTGGTGCGCCGAACGCGCGCGCGGGATTGAAGAGCGCACTCGCCGGGGTCGGCGCGCAATTGCCGGGGGACCTCACCATCAAGGCGGCGAAGCTGCGTGGCGTGGAGTCGCAGGGCATGCTCGCCTCCGCGAAGGAACTGGGNNGCGGTGCTGGATGTCAACGTGACACCCAATCGCGGCGATGCCATGTCGGTGATCGGCATCGCGCGCGAAGTGGCGGCGCTCGCCGGCACGAAACTAACCGGTCCTGCTACCGGCAAGCGCGCACCGACTCACAACGACACATTTCCCGTGCAGCTCGAGGCGCCCGCCGGGTGTCCGAGATTCGCCGGCTGCATCGTGCGCGGCATCAACAACCGGGCCATAGCGCCCCTGTGGCTGCGCGAACGGCTGCGGCGTGCGGGCATGCGTTCCATCAGTCCGGTGGTGGATGTCACCAACTACGTGATGCACGAGCTGGGACAGCCCATGCATGCCTACGACCTGGCCAAGCTCAAGGGCGGCATCTGGGCGCGCATGGCGCGTGCCGGGGAATCATTCACGCTCCTGGACGGCAAGGCCATCGCCACCGAGCCGGATGTCCTCGTGATCGCGGACGCCGCGGGACCGGTGGCGCTGCGGGGTGTGATGGGGGGCCTGCGCACGGCGGTCACACCCGAGACCACGGACGTGCTGCTCGAGTCGGCGTTCTTTTCATCCGAGGCGGTGCTCGGTCGCGCCCGGCGCTTCGGCCTCGTGACAGATGCGAGCCAGCGTTTTGAGCGCGGCGTCGACCCCACGCAGCAGGTGCGTGCCATGGAGCGGGCGCTCGCGCTTCTGCAAAGCATCGCCGGCGGTGCCGCCGGTCCGATTGATGTCACCGAGTCCGCCGCGCACCTGCCGCAGCGCTCCGCGGTAACCCTGCGAGCGAGCCGGCTTACGCGCCTCCTGGGCGTGGAAGTGCCGCGCGAACGCGTGGCCAGCACGCTGGCCGCGCTGCAAATGCAGGTCATACAGAACGATAGCGGCTGGCAGGTCACCCCGCCCGCGTACCGCTTTGACATCGGTATCGAAGCGGATCTCATCGAAGAAGTCGCGCGCATCGTGGGCTTCGAGGCGATCCCTGAGACGCATGCGCAGGGCCCGCAGCATTTTCGTGCGCTCCCCGAAGAGCATCCTTCCGAAGCGGCGGTGCTCGAAGCGCTTGCAGCGCGCGGCTACCAGGAGGCCATCACCCTGGCGTTCGTTGACCCGCAGCTGCAGCAGCAGTTGTTTCCGGATCGCCCGGCGCTCGCGCTGGAAAATCCCATTGCGAGCGACCTCTCGGTCATGCGCGTGTCGCTGTGGCCGGGACTGCTGCGNNTCACGCACGAGATCGACACGCTCGCGGGTATTGCCTGTGGTGCGCGGCTGCCGGAGCAGTGGGGCGTCCCCAAGGACATGCGCGCGGCCGCGGACTTTTTCGATGTGAAGAGTGATCTTGAGGCGTTGTTTGCGGCGACCGGCGAAGCGCAGTCTTTCGTTTTCGAAGCCGCCGTGCTCCCGGCCCTGCACCCGGGACGCACCGCGCGCGTGCTGCGCCGCGGAAAAACCGTCGGCTGGCTGGGCGAGCTGCACCCGGCGCTCGCCAGGAGCCTTGACTTTACATATGCGCCGGTGCTGTTCGAGGTGGACTTCGCCGCGCTCGCAGTGCAGCGGGCCGCCTACCACGAAATCTCCCGCTTCCCGCAGGTGCGCCGCGACCTCGCGGTGGTCGTAGATGAGTCGGTGACTTTAAGTACCCTGGCGGAGCGTGTAACCTTGGTGACATCAAGCCTCCTGCGCAGTCTGCGCATTTTTGATGTCTATCGCGGCCCGGGGCTAGAAAAAGGCCGAAAAAGTGTCGCCTTAGGCTTGATTTTTCAAGATATTTCTCGCACCCTTACCGACGAAGATGTGGAGCGCCTCATGGGCTCCGTTGTGACGGATTTGCGCGAGAACCTGAGCGCCAGAATTCGAGAATAAAAGAAATGGCCCTGACTAAAGCGGAGATGGCGGAAGCGTTGTTCAATCAGCTCGGGCTGAACAAGCGCGAAGCGCGTGAGCTGGTGGATCTGTTCTTCGAGGAGGTTCGTGCCGCGTTGTCGGCCGCGGAGCAGGTGAAGCTCTCCGGCTTTGGCAATTTCGATCTGCGCGATAAGAACCAGCGTCCTGGTCGCAATCCCAAGACCGGCGAAGAGATCCCGATCAGCGCACGGCGCGTGGTGACGTTCCGGCCAGGGCAAAAACTAAAGGCACGGGTCGAAGCCTATGTTGGAACCAAGGAATAACGCCCAGCTGCCGGCGATTCCCGGCAAGCGCTACTTCACCATCGGTGAGGTGAGCGAGCTGTGCGGCGTCAAGCCGCACGTGCTGCGCTACTGGGAGCAGGAATTCCCGCAGTTAAAGCCGGTCAAGCGCCGCGGCAACCGCCGCTACTACCAGCGCCAGGACGTGATCGTCATCCGCCAGATCAGAAGTCTTCTCTACGAGCAGGGCTTCACCATCGGCGGCGCGCGCAACAAGCTCGGCGGTGAAGAGGCGCGCACGGATGTGACGCAGAGCCAGCAGATCGTCAAGCAGCTGCGGGTCGAGCTCGAAGAGCTGATGAAAATCCTGCGGCGCTGAAGACCGCGTCCTGCCGGACCGGATGCGCCCCGAGAGCTGAATCGCTGTATTATGGCGCGCCCGCGACAGATCCCCGGTCGCGGCCTTTTGAGTCCAATCGTGTCGGAGCGTGGCGCAGTCTGGTAGCGCACTTGCATGGGGTGCAAGGGGTCCCGAGTTCAAATCTCGGCGCTCCGATAGCCTAAAACGAGCATCTGACCAACCGACTGTGTCCGCCCTTGTGTCCACTTTCGGAAAATAGCTAGCCCGGCGCGTGGATCGAGCCACGTCCATCGCGCCGGCCTGGCTCGCGATCGCTTGATTCCGATCCTCTTGCGTTAGCCCAGCGGGTGAATTCGGTCGCGGGCATTGGCTTGGCCACCAAGTACCCCTGCACCAAGTCGCACCCGAACCGTGTGAGCGCATCAAAGCAGGCCGGTATCTCGACGCCTTCAGCGACGACCTTCAGACCGAGTGCGTGTCCGAGGTTGATCGTTGATCGGACAACCACATCATCGTCGGGCCGCGCCTCGAGCTCCTGGATAAACGATCGATCGATCTTAATCTCGTCCACCGGTAGACGCTTGAGGTGGGCAAGTGAGGAGTACCCGGTGCCGAAGTCGTCGATCGAGAAACGGATGCCGAGGACGCGAAGTTGCTCCATGACTCGCAAAGTGTTGTGGAGGTCCTTCATAGCCGCGCTCTCCGTGACTTCCAGAATAAGGTGAGCGGCATCCGCGCCCGTCTGCGCCAGCAGAAGGGTGAGGGAGTCGGCGAAATCCGGATCGACAAGATCCGTGGGCGAAACATTGACCGACACATCGAGCTCAATTCCGGCCTCTTTCCAGGACCGCAGCTGCCGCACAGCGCTCGAGAGCACCCACGCCGTCAGGAACCTGATCATGCCGGTGCGTTCGGCGTGGGGAATGAAATCATTCGGCGGAATGATTCCCTTATCAGGATGATTCCACCGTACGAGCGCTTCACAACCCACTACGCGTCCACTGCGGAGATCCACTTTCGGTTGGTAGTAGAGCTGCAACTGGTCCGAGGCGATGGCACCACGAAGTTGGCCGAGAATGGCCAGGCGATGCCGGTGCGACTCGTCGTCGCCGTGAACGAATACGCCGACGGTGGCTCCGGACTCCTTGGCACGGTACAACGCCAACTCCGCCCGCTGCAGCAACTCGGAGGGTAGAGCACCATCATCCGGGAACACGGCGACGCCGACGCGGGTCTCGAGCTGCAGTGAGACGCCGGAGTAGTCGAAAGCCGCCCGCAAGCGTTCAGCAATGCGTTCGGCCTGCGCTCGCGCCTGGGCAGCACTCACCGACTCCAGCACGACCAGGAACTGGTCGGTGGCCATTCGGGCGACGCGCTCAGCGGTCGCGCTACCGGCACTCAGGCGTTGTGCGACTTCCCACAGCACCCCGTCACCCGCTGCATGGCCCAGCGACGCAATGATGTCCTGGAACTGCTGAATCTCGATGAGGCACACCGTCAAGGGCTGATCGATGCGGTTTGCGCGCAGCAGCAGCTCCTGCAGGATCTCGCTCATGCGAGCGAGCATGGGTAATTGCGTCAGCCCGTCGTGCAGCGCCTGATGTCGGATCGTGACTTCTCGATCAGCGACCGCCGTGCGCATGGCATTGAACGCGCTTGCGAGCCGCGACAGTTCAGTGGTACTCGCCGGCGGCACGTTAACGCTGTAGTCGCCCGCTTCTAGGCGCTCCGCGGCCTGGGTCAGGGCGTCCATGGGCCGCGTTACACTGCGCGCGAGCAGGGCCCCGAGCACGCAGGCCGCCGCCAATGCGGCCGCGCCGATGGCGAGGATCGATTGCCGCAACAACTCGTACGGTCGCAGAGCCTGCGACATCGATCGCTGCAGCACGAGCGTCAGCCGGCCATTGTTCGAGCGGATGGGATTGGCCCATGTCAGGAACTTGTCGTCGCCCGTCTTGATGAAGAATGGTGTCGCGACTGGCCCTTGGGCGGCCGAAGCGAGGGCGGAGCGGCGAGCCGCTCCTAGTGAGCTCGCGACATTGACGGTTGTCCCAGCGCCAGTGGTGACGAACGAGACGTCCACGCCCAATACACGCGCCATGTAGGTCGCGAGCCGATCGTCCAGCGCAAAGGCGATGCCCATCCACCCGATCGGATCTGGCGCCAGTACCGGCGCGAGCACGATCTGATAGGGGCGGCCCTCGATCAACCGATAGAGCCGCAAGGGCTCGGCGTCCGAGTCGCTGGTGACCAGTTCCTGCAGATCGCTTCGAGTGCCGGCAGACAGCGTCCCGAGGGTGCTGGCCAGCAGATGCCCGTTCGTGTCCATCACGATGAAAGCATCCGCGCCGATCCTAGTGCGGTGATTGTTAATGGCCGAGAGCAGGGTCGGGGTGTCACCGGAGGCGACGGCTTCCTTCAAGCCGAAATCGGCCATCAGCACCTCGGCGGCGCTGGTGAGCTGGTTGCCGCGAAACTGCAGCATCTCGCGGGCAGTATCGGCTGCGGACCGCAACTGGAGAGCCGCTTGGTGTTCGACTTCGGCGCGAGCTCGCAAAACCACTGCGATCAGCGTGGCACTTAGAACAATAGTGACGAGGCCGAGCACTAACGCTAGGATTCGGCTGCGAAAACTGCGCAACAGGAGTGGGGGTGCTCGCATGACCCATGCTATCCGCCCTAGCAGCGGCACTAACCGGCCGCGCAGCCGATCTGCGACCGAATACGGGGGGGCGGCGCGCGGTTTTGCCAAGCGGGTCACATTTGCGGGGATCATCTGGGTTGCATTTGCCAGCCTCTGCGACGCAGGCAAACTGACCGTTATTGTGGTTGACCGGTCCGGCCGCGCCGTAGCGGAGGTGGTTGCGACCGCCGCAGCGGTCCCGCCCAAAGCATCCGCTCCGGCAGCGGAAGTCGCGACTGCGAGGATGGATCAGCACGACCTCGCGTTCGTGCCGAGGGTGCTGGTGGTTGCAATCGGTACCAAAGTCGAGTTTCCGAACAGTGATTCCGTAAGCCACCAGGTCTATTCGTTCTCCCCCGCCAAGCGATTTCAGTTGCCGCTATACAAAGGCGCCCTGCATCCAGCGGTCACATTCGATAAGGCCGGGCTCGTCGTGCTGGGCTGCAATATTCATGACCAGATGGTCGGCTATATCTACGTCACCGACGCACCCTTTTTCGGCAAGACCGATTCGCAAGGGGCGCTGCACCTGACAACAGTCCCGGCGGGCGATTACCTGGTCACGCTATGGAGTCCGTTCGTCGCCGATGACCCGGCCACGTTGACCCGAACGGTGCATGTAGGCGAGCGCGATCCAGCGAGCACGCGCGTGCAATTGACTCGTGATCTGCGCGCTCGCCCGGAGCCCAGACCACGACGGACCGACTGGGAATACTGATGCGCCTCTGCGGCGCTATGGTCCTGGTGAGCGCCGCGCTATGGGGACCGCTTGCCGGCGCGCAGGATCGCCTCAGCGTGACCGGCGAAGTTGACGTGCGGTGGGTGTACGCGACGGGAGTCCCCTCGTATCTCGACGGAGGACTCGGCACGTTGCGTTTTGACCCCGATCACGATGGTCCGCGGCTCGGATATGCATTGCTGGCGTCCCGCCTTCGCATCACAGATATTCTGACCCTCCATGTGGTCGCGGACGCCTATGGTGATCACGATCGAAACTTCGTAGACCTGAGCGAAGCGTTTATCGAGGCGCGGCCATTTCCAACCCACTCAATACGCTGGAATGCCAGGGTTGGTGCGTTTTTCATGCCGGTCTCGCTCGAAAACCGCGGTCCCGGCTGGACTGATGTCTATTCGATCACGCCCTCGGCGCTGAACACGTGGCTTGGAGAAGAATTTCGTACTATCGGTGCGGAAGTGGAAGCGCGTTGGCTTGGCGCCAGCCAAGGCTACCTCGGTGACGTCGCCTTGGTGGGCGCCGTGTACGGCTGGAATGACCCGGCCGGAGTGCTGCTCGCGGAACGTGGGTTTGCGCTCACCGACCGACCATCGACGCTGTTCGGTGGCTTGGGCATGCCCCCCACCACCTTCTATCACCAAGTCGGTCGCAACCCTGGCTATTACAGTGGACTGACCTGGCGGCATCATGACCGCCTGGAAATTCGTGCGTTACGCTATGACAATCGTGCTGACCCGAGCGCTGAGACTGCCACCGCATTCGCGTGGCGGACTCGTTTTTCGACTGTAGGCGCGCGGCTTGAGCCGACGGCGGCATGGACGTTTATCGTCCAATACCTGGATGGCGACACGGCGGTGGGCCCCAATTCCGTCATCGCTGAGCAATTCAAAATGACTTACCGCACGGTATTCGCACTCACCAGCTTCGAGTGGAATCGGGAACGATTCACGGCACGCTTCGATGACTTCCGGACACACCAGTTAAATGGCTTCTTCGGGCCACCGAGTAACGATCTGGGCCATGCCTGGACTCTGGGTTGGATGCATGACCTTGGTCACGGATGGCAGCTCGCGGCCGAATGGCTGCGAGTCACGAGCCGTTTTCCACCGAGGGTCGAAATTGGCGAATCTGCGGGGCTTATCGAGTCGCAAACCCAGGTTGCGGTCCGATACAGATTTCACTTGGGAGTGTGAGGATTGCCGACAGCAACGCCGCGCTGGGTGGATCGCAGGTCGCTTGCTGGGCACGTTGCACTGGCCCCTCAAATCCGGCAAATCGCTGTGCTTCGGCCTTGTGGGGATCACCGGGAACAATGGCGTTTACGTCGGAGTGCGTAACGCGGACGTGCGAGTCCTGCCCGCCGATCACTCAAACGCGGTATTCGCGAGTGAAGGAGCAGTGCTTAGCGCCGAGGGGTATGGGATCGGCTCCGTTTTGGGGGCACTGCAGTCCGTAGTTACAACGGCTCGCGCCAGCTAAGCCCCGGGAAACGCGCGTAGTCTCTGTCCGTCGTGATCCACTCGCATCCGGATTCGATGGCGAGCGCGGCGAACCAAGCATCCTGCGCAAGGTTGCCGGTGGCTTTCGCCTTGCCGCAGAGGTCTTCGAAAATCGACCAGTGTCGAGGTCCTGGTACCGTAACGGTCGCATTGGCCTGCTCTAGCAACGCTCGACAGAAGCCGAATACGTCTGTTCGAGAGCTGGGACGGGCAAAGATCCGCGGGTGCGTGGAGATACGCACGACGCTCGCGAGCACTTGTGGAGCTATTCCGTACGCGGTGGGCCCATTGATAACTGATTCCAGCCACTGCTTGTATTGCTCGTGGTCTTTGGAATCCGTGCGAAAAGCGTAGATCAGGACATTGACGTCCGGAAGGATCAATGGCGGCCGTCCATCCGGTCCAGAAGCGAAGCACTATCGTCCAGGTCGACACCTGGTAACGTACCGCCGCCGGCGCGGCACTCGGGAAGCGCCACCGGCCGGTGTTCCGCCCGTTTCATCGGTCGCCGAAGCACGAGCTCGAGCCCCTGCTCAATGAGAGAGGTGAGGGTGGTCTTGCGTTTGGCTGCCTCTGCACGGGCGCGCTCAAGCAGCGCTTCATCCACACGTACTGTAGTTCTCATGCGTCAGAGCATACTATTGGTATGTCAGTATGTCTATAGCAGTATGGGGTGCAAGGGGTCCCGAGTTCAAATCTCGGCGCTCCGACCAATACAAACAGGCGGCCGTTCAGGTGCCGTTTCGGATGTCTGCAGGATGATTCAGCTGCGTCGACGTTGGACGGGCAGTGTCGATAGGCTAGTGTGTCGCTCTGGGAAATGGAGAAAGCGTCAATGATCACGAAACATGCAGCATCGTTCGCGGGTCTTTTGGGCTTCTCATTGGTGTTGGCCCTGTGCACCCCATCGCGCGCGGCAGCCGATGCGGATGATCCCCCATCCCGGGTCGCGCGCCTTGCGGACGCGGAAGGGTCTGTCTCCTTCCAGCCCGGGGGCACCGAGGATTGGATCGCTGCGCCGCTCAACCGTCCGCTCACCACCGGTGACAAACTCTGGTCCGATCGGGACAGCCGCGTTGAGTTGCAGCTGGATGGCTCGTTGCTGCGGCTCTCGAGCAATACCGCCGTATCATTTTTGAATCTCGGCGATGACGTCACCCAGGTCCAGCTGAGCGCTGGCACGCTGCTCGTGCACGTGCGCCAGCTCGCCGACAATGAGACTTACGAGATTGACACGCCGAACCTGGCGTTTTCGATTCTGCGACCCGGCCTTTACCGGCTGAGCGTCGATGAGTCGGGAAATACCACAACGATTCGGGTGCGCAGTGGTCAGGGCGAGGTGAGCGGCGGCGGAGCCGCTTATTCAGTGCGTGCCAACGAAGCAGATGTCTTCTCCGGCACGGACCAGCTCACTGAAGACTCCCAACCAGGCGCCCCTGACGATGCATTCGACGTCTGGAGCGCAAGCCGGGACGGTCGCCAGGATCGCTCCGCCTCCGCTCGTTATGTGTCCCCGGATGTCATCGGCTACCAGGATCTGGATGACCAGGGCTCGTGGAGTCCGACACCCGAGGATGGGAATGTGTGGTTCCCTCGGCAGGTCGAGGCGGGCTGGGCGCCGTACCACTATGGCCATTGGGCCTACATCGCGCCCTGGGGCTACACCTGGGTGGACGATGCGCCGTGGGGCTTTGCACCGTTTCACTATGGCCGCTGGATTTCGTTCAACGGCGCCTGGGGCTGGGTGCCCGGTCCGCGGCAATCGGAGGGAGGGGTGTACGTTCGACCCGTATACGCACCGGCGCTCGTGGCGTGGGTCGGTGTCGGGGCGGGCATCGCCTGGTTCGCCTTGGGTCCGCGCGAAGTCTACGTGCCCTCCTACCCGGTGAGTCGCGATTACGTCAGAAACATCAATGTGTCGAACACGACGGTGAACACGACCGTCATTAACAATGTGTACAACACGACGATCATCAACAACAAGACCGTGAATGTGACGAACGTGACCTACGTGAATCGCAGCGTCCCGGGTGCGGTGGCCGCAACCACGTCGCAGGCGTTTACCTCGGCTCAACCGGTGTCGAAAAACATCGTGCGAATCGACCCGCACGCCATTGCGACCGCGCAGGTGAGAACGTTCGCGCCCGCGGCGGTACCCACCAAACAAGCGGTGCTCGGCGCACGACGGGTCGTTGCGATACAGCCCCCGGCGGCCGTGCAGACGCGAGCCGTAGTTGCACGCAGAGCGCCCCCGCCGCCGCTGCCAACGTTTGAACGGCGCCAGGCAGCGATCGCCAGCAATGCCGGGAAACCGTTGTCGATTGCGCAGACCCGACAGATCCAGCCGAGCGTCGCGCCCAGAGCCGCCGCGGTGCGAATCGCCCCGCCGGCAACGCCACATGTCGCGGCGCAGCCGGTCAGATCGACCACAACAAGCCCCGAGCCGCCCCGCGTGGACCGTCCGCCCGCGCGGCCAACGGTTGCTGACTCCCCTCCGGGGGTAGCGCGTGCCGTTCACCCGAGCGAACTTCCAGTGGCGCCGAGGCCGCCGTCCCCCAGCATCGCGGACTCAGCGCTCGAGCGTCAGCACCTCCAGGAGCAGCAGCAGCTGCACGCGGCGCAGGAGCAGCAGCGACAACAGGTTCAGCGGCAGCAGGAGGTTGAACATCAGCAGCTGGCCAAGGAACAGGCGGACGCGGCGAGGACACAGCAGCTCGAGCAGCAGCATCAGCAGCAAACCCTGGCGCTGCAGCAACAACACGCGCAGCAGCAGCAGCAGCTCCAGGAAAAGCAACAAGAGCAGCGGCGCCAGTTGGAAAGCCAGGCAAAGCCGGTTGCGAGATCTGCGGAAAAGCAGCAGACCCCTGCGGAAAAGTCTGCGGCCAAGCCGGCGAGTCACGAGAAGGACCCACCGCCCGGCCACAGACCCTAGCGATTTCGTCAGGGGCCGAGGCTACTGCGGTCGCCTACCGTAACGTCATCATGCTAAGTCACGACTCAGAGCGATTCGTAGAATTGCGGTGTCCGAATTTATGGGGTGCAAGGGGTCCCGAGTTCAAATCTCGGCGCTCCGACCAATAAAAACAGGGTCCGTTCCGGCCACATGGGTA
>PLEC01000138.1 GCA_003136935.1 Gammaproteobacteria bacterium | reverse complement strand
GCGGCCCAGCGGAAGAGGAGCACACCGACAAGCACCAAGGGCGGCCCGACGAGGGCCATATTGAAGGACAGCACCTGGGTCAGGAGCGCGGTGCCGACATTGGCCCCGAGCATCACGGCGAGCGCCGGCGCGAGCGTCATGACGCCGGTCGCCGTGAACGAGGTCGCGAGCAGGCCCGTCGCCGTGCTGCTCTGGAGGAGCGCCGTAACCCCGAGACCGGTGAAAAACGCCCGCAATCGACCGCCGAGGTTCCGGCCCAGCCAACGCCGGAGGACGTTACCGAACCCGCGTTGCACGCCGGTGCCCACCATGTGCGTCCCCCACAGAAGGAGGCCCACATGACCTGCGAGCTCAACGAATAAGAGTGTCCCGCTCATCGAAGTTGCCGTCGATCGCGCAGGTTGCGCACCATTGATCCGNNGGTCGCTCGACGATGCACGCAATCTGCCCACGGAGTTTTCAGTGCACCGGCGGCAAGGATCGCACGGGCCGCTTAACCCGGTTCACTGAAATATCGGAGTGCGCGCCGTCGAAGAATCCAACGAGTCCCGGTTGGGCCGCATATCCGAGGTATTCATGGGTGTCGAAGATGTTCTCGAGCGATTTGAGGAGTGAATAGTGGTTGAACGGAGTATTCGAAATCGTGCCGGGCTTCAGAAATGGAGACAGCAACACGGTGCCGGTGCGATCGCCGCCGAAGCTCTGGAAACTGTAAGTGTCGGCGCCCAGCGCGACTGACTGGGGGAATGGCGCCAGGTTCGGGCCCGGCTGCTCACTGCAACAGGTCTGCCCGGTGTAGCTATAGGTGATCGCCCCCGTTGGACTGACCTGCACACCACTCTCCTCTGTCTCATCGAACGTGACGATCAGCAACCCGTCGCGCTGATAGGCGGGGGAGGCCAGAATGAGTGGCACCCACTTCAGCAAGAAGGCATTGGCCGCTACGAGTCCGCCAGGCTGGCCATTCTTGCATGGCGCGTCGTGACCGTCATTGCAGAGATTTGGCGTGATGAACACAAAATTCGGCGTGCTCCTCTCGGACTGGAGATCCTGAGGCAGCTGATCGAGGTTTACCACGCCGGTCGTGCAAATCGGCGAGTCGATGATGGAATGGAAGTAGACGAACGGGTTGTGTCGCGTCGCATACTGGTCACCGAGTGGAACGGCCGCCGAGGGCCCTTCGGCGCTCTGCGTGAGATCAGGGGAATTCAGCGCCGGATGACCGCAGGTGGCCGACTCGCGAGTCGGGTCGTTGCCCATGTCTTCCATGTAGCCACGCCAGGTCTTGCCCTTGGCGGTCAGTTGATTGGGCAGCGTGCTGATCGACGACGGGTACACGCAGCCGCCACCGATCGCCTGGCCGTCCGCAGTAGTGCCCGTCAGGGTGAAGTCCGCATACACCTGGCAGTCGAGGCTGGTTTGTGGCGTCGCCGCCTGGCCACTGATCATTGCGATGTAGTTGTCGACACTCAGGTGGCCCGTGCCGAAATACTGTCTCAGCAGGACCCCCTGCGCCGTGAGCGTCCGGGCGAGATAGGGGGCCTTGGAGGCCGGACCGAATGCCGTGTTGTAGGCTTCGTTCTCGAGGACGATGACAAAGACGTGTTTGATCGGACTCGCGTCACCGCGAACGACAGAGGCGGCTGCGGGGCTGCTCGCGGCACTTACGCATATTGTCGCAGCAGCGGTGAGTCCAAAGAAAAACGAGTGAAGCAACGAACGCGTGGCCGTCATAGTACTCATCCCCCCGATCTTTCCATTTCGTAGTAACGACCGCCATCGTTTTGCATCAAGGTGCTAGTCCTGGCCTAGAGTCCGGCCGCGAGCCGCCCGGGATTGAAAATTCCGTGGGGATCGAAACGCTGTTTGAGCCGCGCGTGCACGGTGGCGACTGCGAGTGACAAGGGGTGAAAGCGACTCGCGGGTGAGGCCCCGCGCCAGCACTGGGCTGTGCCGCCAGCCGCCACGGCGAGCGCGCGTACGTCCAACTGCGCCGGCGGATCGGCGTACCAGCGCAGTGCGCCGCCCCAGTCGATGAGCGGCTCGCCGGGCAGCTCGAGCGATGGGGTGGCACTCGGGACGGACAAGCGCCATACCACGTCGCGCCCGAAGAGCGGCGAGCGGCAGTCCCGCAGTGCGTTCCAGAACTCAAGCGCGCTTGCGTCATCGATGACTTCACCACCGAGGCGTTCGCGCGCAGCTCGCACCGCCGCCTGTGCACCCGAGAGCCGCACCCAGGCGCAACCGCGCGACCACGCCGCCCCCGAGAGGGGCACGGGCTCGCCGGCCCAGCGATTGAACGCCTCGATTGCGGCGGCTGCGGTCAACTCGAGTCGCACGGTAGTCTCCGCACGCGGCAGCGGCAGCACCTTGAGAGAAACCTCGGTGATGACACCGAGAATGCCGAGCGAACCACACAACAGGCGCGACACGTCGAAGCCGGCGACGTTCTTCATCACCTGCCCGCCAAAGCGCAGCACTTCTCCAGAAGCGCTCAGCAGCGTCGCCCCCAGCACAAAGTCGCGCGCCGCACCGGCGTAAGGGCGGCGCGGACCGGAGAGTCCGGCGGCGATTACTCCGCCCAGGCTCGGATCACCGCCAAAACGTGGCGGTTCGAAGGCCAGCATCTGGCCGTGCTCAGCCAGCGCGCGCTCAATCTCAGACAAGCGCGTGCCGCAGCGGGCGCTAATCACGAGTTCGGATGGATCGTAGGCGACGATGCCACGCCAGGAGCACACGTCCAGCGTTTCCCCGCCCATGCTCTCGCCGTAGAAGTCCTTCGTGCCCGCACCCCGCACGCGCAATGGCCGACGCTGTGCGTGGGCGGTTAAGACCTGCTCGCGCAGGCTTGCCAGGATCGCATCGGGTGGCGCGGACATGTTGGTGGCTTCAGGAATGCTGTTGGTCAGAAGCGCGGCAGATCCGCGTGGGGCAGGGCGCCGCCGTGCACCCGCATGCGGCCGTACTCCGCACAGCGCGCGAGCGTTGGAATCACTTTACCGGGATTGAGGAGTCCGGCCGGATCGAACGCCTCCTTGACGGCGAGAAACGCGGCGCGCTCGGCCGGCGAGAACTGCACGCACATGGAATTGAGTTTTTCCAGACCCACGCCGTGCTCGCCAGTGATGGTGCCCCCGAGTTGCACACACAGCTCGAGGATATCGGCACCGAAGCGCTCAGCGCGCTCCCAGGAGCCACTCTCATTCGCGTCAAACAGGATCACCGGGTGCAGATTGCCGTCGCCGGCGTGAAAAACGTTCATGCAACTTAAGTCGTAGCGGGTTTCCATGGCGGTGATCGCATCCAGCACTTTGCCGATGTGGCGGCGCGGGATGGTTCCGTCCATGCAGTAGTAGTCCGGCGCCAGGCGTCCGGCAGCCGGAAACGCGTTCTTGCGGCCCGACCAGAGGCGCGCCCGCTCGTTCTCGGATGAGGCGACGCACAGCGTGCGCGCACCGGCCTCACGCAGCACCTGCTCGATTTCCGCGACTTGCCCGGCGACTTCCTCTTCGGTGCCATCCGCCTCGACGAGCAGGATCGCGGCGGCCGACAGGTCGTAGCCCGCGTGCACGAACGGCTCGACCGCGGCGGCGGCCTTGTGGTCCATCATTTCCATGGCGGCGGGGATGATTCCCGCGGCAATCACGGCGGCCACCGCGTCCCCGGCGCGATGCACTTCGGCAAACGACGCCATGACGAGCCGCACACACGGCGGTGTTGGGATGAGCTTCACGATGACTTCGGTGACCACCATGAGCAGGCCCTCGGAGCCGATCGCAACGGCCAGCAGGTCCAGCCCCGGACCATCCAGCGCGCGCCCCGCGAGTTCCAGCGGCTCGCCATCCATGGTGAAGCCGCGCACGCCGAGCACGTTGTGCACGGTGAGCCCGTACTTCAGGCAATGCACGCCGCCGGAGTTTTCCGCGACATTTCCGCCGATGGAGCAGGCGACCTGCGAGGAGGGATCCGGCGCGTAGTAGAGCCCGTATGTGGCGGCGGCCTCGGACACGCGCAGGTTGGGCACTCCCGGCTCAAGCCGCGCTGTGCGTCCTATCGGATCGATTTCCAGGATGCGGTTCATCCTTGCGCACGACAGCAGCACGCCCTGCGCGTGCGGGGTCGCGCCACCTGAGAGTCCGGTACCCGAGCCGCGCGCCACCACCGGGACGTTGAGCCGGCTACAGGTGATGAGTACCTGGCGCACGTGCTGCACGTCGCGCGGTAGCACCACCACCGCCGGGCGCTGACGAAACACCGGCAGGCCGTCGCATTCGTAGGGACGCAGCTCCTCGTCCTGCGAAAGCACGCAGTCGGCGGGCAGCACGGCGCGCAGCGCGGCGAGGAGGTCGGGGTGCGTCATGCCGCCATCGTAGCGCAGCCGCGAGGTGCGGCACCGCGGTCGCGCTGCTACGCTTGCGCAGCGCGAGTGCGCCTGGGGAGTAAACACTGATGCGTGCGATGCGGAACCGGCTGGGAACTTGGAGGGGGTGCGCGTTACTCCTCAGTGCGGTGACAGCCCTGGGCGCGGCGCAGACCCCGCCGATGCAGCCGGATATCCCGGAGAAGTTTACGGTGCCGGAGGCTGGCTTTGACTACTCGAAGCGCGAGGTCATGATCCCGATGCGCGACGGGGTGAAGCTGCACACCGTCATTGTCATCCCGGAGGGTGCCAAGGGCGCCCCCATCATTCTCACGCGCACGCCCTACGATGCCTCGCACCGCGCCCGCGCCAGTGTGAGTCCGCACATGCTTGCCAGCCTGCCGCCGGGGGATGCCGTGTTCGTGGGCGAGGGCTACATCCGCGTTTTCCAGGACATTCGCGGCAAGTACGGTTCCGAAGGCGATTACGTGATGACCCGGCCACTGCGTGGGCCACTCAACGGCACTGCCGTGGATCATTCCACGGACGCCTGGGACACCATCGATTGGCTGGTGAAGAACGTGCCGGAGACCAACGGCAAGGTCGGCATAATCGGCTCCTCGTATGAAGGATTCACGGTGCTCATGGCACTCGTGAACCCGCACCCCGCGCTCAAGGTGGCGGTGCCGATGAGCCCCATGGTCGACGGCTGGAAGGGGGATGACTGGTTCCACAACGGCGCCTTCCGCCAGACGAATTTCGAGTACATCTACGGCCAAACCACCGCCCGGGGCGAAGGCAAGCGCATTGCGCGCGGGGTGTACGACGACTATCAGCTGTTCCTGGAAACCGGCTCGGCGGGGGATTTTGCGCGTCGCTTCGGACTCGACGCCCTACCATCCTTCAAGAAGCTCTCCGAGCACCCGGCGTACGATGATTTCTGGAAGTACCAGGCGCTCGACCAGATTCTCGCGGCCCAGCCGCTGAAGACCCCGACCATGTACGTGGCGAGCCTCTGGGACCAGGAGGACATGTACGGGGCCGTGCACACCTACGCGGCCACCGAGCCGAAGGACACGGGCAACGACCGCAACTTCCTGGTGCTGGGTCCCTGGCGGCACAGCGGCGTGAACTACGACGGCACGACGCTCGGGCCGCTGAAGTTCGAGGGCGACACCGCGCTGCAGTTCCGGCGCGACGTGATGCAGCCGTTTCTCGATCAGTATCTGAAGGACGGTGCCCCGCGCGCCAACACCCCGCCGGCGCTCGTTTTTGAGACCGGCACCAACGTGTGGCAGCGCCTGCCGCACTGGCCGTTGGCGTGCGAGTCGGGTTGTGATGCCGCCCCGAAGCGGCTGTACCTGCAGCCGGAGTTCGGACTGGCCTTCACCGCGCCGGCCAAGGGTGCGGCGGCCTTTGATGAATATGTATCCGATCCGGCGAAACCGGTGCCCTATGAGCCGCGGCCGGTGCGCTTCGACGATCACCCCGCGTGGACGCGCTGGCTCCTCACGGATCAGCGCGCCGTCAGCGATCGCACCGATGTGCTCACGTACGTGTCCGGTGCGCTCACAGCAGCGGTGCACATCGCCGGCGCGCCGGTGGTGAATCTCTTCGCCTCCACCAGCGGCACCGACAGCGACTGGGTGGTGAAGCTCATCGACGTCTACCCCGATGAGGTACCGGCGGATCCTGCGATGGGCGGCTATCAGCTACCCATCGGCATGGACATTTTCCGCGGGCGCTATCGCGACGGCATCTCGCATCCGAGTGCGATTCCGGCCGGCAAGGTGCAGCGCTACCACTTCGAGCTGCCCAACGCGAACCACGTGTTCCTGCCCGGTCACCGCATCATGGTGCAGGTGCAGTCGAGCTGGTTCCCGCTGTATGACCGCAACCCGCAGACCTACGTCGATAACATTTTCTTTGCCAGGCCCGGCGACTACCATAAAGCCACGCAGAGAGTCTTCCATGCGGGAGACACGGCGAGCTTTGTGGAAATGCCGGTGGTTGCGCAGCCGTGAACGCCGCGCGCGGGCACTGAGCGCGGCGCAGGATCAGCGCAGAACTGCGAGCCTGGCGAGGTTCGCCTGCACCGTCGGGTCGTGCACCGCACTGCGGGCGTACCAGCGCCGCGCGGCCTCGAGCAGCGCCTCGCAACTGCGCAGCACCGCGGAATCCTGCGGGCCAAGATTGTCGGCGCGCGAGGGCGAGAACCCGCGCGGTGGATTGCGCACATGACGCCGCAGCCGCAGGCGCCGCAGCGCCCGCATGGTGAGTGAGGCGGATTCCGCGACGTCGCCCCGCGTGACGCGCTCGGAAATGCTTTTGCAGATGCGCTCATGATCGAGTCCGTGCGCGTCGCCCTCGGGTCCCGGGGGGCGGATCCACTGCTGGCACCAATTCGTGATCTCGGCTGCCGAGGAGCGCAGCTGTGCATCGGCAAGCGCCACCGCAATGCGCGGCAGATCGTTCGCCTCGCGTGAAGCCGCCTCCCAGCGCCGCTCATCAAGCAGTTGCCCGATATCGTTCAGGTATTTTGCGAACATTCTCGAGGCCGTCGGCACGCCGGGTCGCACGCCCGCTGGCGGCAAGACGGGGGGCCGGGGCGGCCTTGAGTGTACGTGCGGCTCGTTCATCTGCTCATCCTCTCAGGCGGCCTGCTGGGTGTGCCGGCTGGCGGGGTGCTTTCCATGGTGATTACGGTAGCGGCGGGCGCGGCGTGCGTGGCTGCAGCCGCGATCGGCCTGCTTTGCTTAGGTCTTGGCGCGCGAGTGGCCTTAGCGATGACTGGCCTTGCTGCCGTCATGCGCCGGCGGCGAACCGGGCTGGCGCGCTTCCCAGGGCGCACTTTCGCGACCGGGCGGGGTCTTGCCGGGCGTGCCATGGCGCGTCGGGCTTTCCTGTGCGCCTTCGCCTTGCGAACGCTCTTCGGGGCACGCTTGCCCGCGACTGCGGTGGCTTTCCCGCCTGGGGCTTCCTTCTGGGCGCGGCGCACGCGCTTCCACGCCTTGCGGGCCGAGGCCGATTGCTTGCGTGCGCGTCTGGCCTCGCGCTTGGCTTCCTTAAGCCGCCTGCGTGCGCGCTTGAGCTCCTCTTTCGCGATACGCACGCGCTGCTTGGCGACGTCCGCCTGGAGCCTGGCGCGCTCGAGCGGTTCTGTCGGTGGGGCCTGCTCGCTGCCGGTCTTCTTCATCCATTTGGCCCGCGATTGAGCGAAAAGAGAGTCAGTCTCACACAAGAATCCTAGGGTTGCCACCCACGGAAACTTATCCACAGAATTTGTGCATAAGTATGTGGACAGAAGCCTCGTGCGCCGACAAACGCGCAGCGCTGCCAATGGTTTGCGTCAAAGTGAGTGCGATTTCGCCAGCTGCGCACAAAATCACCCCCAGGCACACGCGCACTCACGCCTTTCGGCGCCGCGACGTCTTATGATTGCGCCATGGAGGCACCTGGCATCACTCGCTACCGCCGTCCGTTTCTGGCGCCGCTGTGGTTGACTTTTCTCGTCGCATTGGTCGCTGGAGGCGTGATGTTCGCGGTGTGGCACGGCGCTACCACCACCGTGGTGGTACTCGCGCGGCCGGTGGAAAAAGATCCGGGGACGATTGACGATCCGCCGCTGTCTGCCGAAGGTGAAGAGCGCGCGCAACGCCTGGCGCAGATGTTCGCAACGAGCTTAAGCGCTGATCCGCGGGATGGTATCTATGTGAGTGACGAACGCCGCGCGCAGCAGACCGCCGCGCCGCTCGCCGAGCGCCTGCACCGGACTCCCGAGGTGTTCAAGGCCGCGGACGCGCGCGCCGCCGCCGCCGGTGCGCTGCACGAGCACACGGGCGGCACGGTGCTGGTGATCGGCAGCGCAGCTACGCTGCAGCGGGTGTCGCGCGAGCTGGGTGTCGCGGACGCCACGAGTGCGCCGGGCGACGAGGCGGATGTGCTTTATCTGGTGAGCATCCCGAGCTTCGGCCACACCCACGTGCTGCGGCTGAAATACTGAACGCGCAGGCGCTAAGGTCGAGTCTACGCGGGCTTTCTGGCGGCGCTGCTGACGGCGCTGAGCGCAACCGCCTTGCGGATGAAATCCTCGTGCCGACTGATGCGGAAGTCGGCGAGTATCGCTGAGCGGATGTAGCGCGCCTGGTCGATGAGATAGGTGCCGCGGCGCACGCCAAATCCCAGGGGTCCCTGCACGTCGTACATGCGGATGACGAACTTGTCGGCGTCCGAGAGCAGCGTGTACGGCAGCTGGTACTTTTCGCGGAACTTGCGATGACTCTTCGGGGACTGTGGGCTCACACCGGCAACGTTGAGTCCCGCCTGGGCGATATCGTCGTGCAGATCACGAATGGTGCACGCCTCGCGTGTGCATCCGGGGGTGAAGTCCGCGGGATAGAAATAAAGGATCAACGGTCCGGCGCGCAGCAGCGTGCTCAAGGAGCGGCTCTGGCCGTCCTGATCCGGCAACGTGAATTCTGGTGCCCGTCCTCCTATTGCCAGCACCGCCTGTTTCCCTCCTCAAGTGCCTGTTGGATCCCCATAGTCTCGATAATAGCCGTATCCGGCTCGGGGGGCCTGTCCTGATCCCAAATTGACCTGCCAGATCGCGATGCTAGAATCGCGCGCCTTGCGGTGGGGCGGTAGCTCAGTTGGGAGAGCGTCGCGTTCGCAATGCGAAGGTCGAGGGTTCGATCCCCTTCCGCTCCACCATTCCCGCAAACGAAAACGCCCGCAACCGCGCGGACGGATCCCAACGGACGACTGCTGCTGGTGGCGGTGGGTTTCTTCTACGGCAGCCGCGCTACGATTTCACGGAAGGCGGGATCGTTGCGATATGTTGAAAACTCAGCACACCCACGGGCTGCGGCGAGGTTGTGATCGTGGCGTGCCGCGGCAATCGCGAGCCACTTGAGCATTCCGACGCGGTCGTTGGCTAGCGCGCGGTATTGCGCGACCACCAGCGCGGAGCCGGTCCCGTGCTCCCAGGCAGCGGCTTCGGTTGCGCTTAACTGGTCGAGCATCGCTTGCCACCCGCCCGTCTGGAGTTGCTGCGCGGCAATATGCAGGCCTGCCACGACCTCCGGTTGGCCGCGCAGTTCGGCCGCCGCCAGCGCTTCACGCAGGAAGTCCTGGTCCCGCGACAGGATCAGGTACGCGTGTGCTAGGTAGGCGCGCCACGACACGTTCGCGTGCATCCCAGGAAGTGGCCGATCGCCTTCCAGCCGACGAGGCGCCGGCTGTGCTTTCCGTTTGTGCCTGCCCCCGTTCCGGCGTTGTCACTATCGATCGATGTCAAGCCCGCCCCGAACCCCTACTGCTGACCGATGAGATCCCGATAGGCGTGCCAGGTCCCATAACCCAGAAGCGGCGCCACGATCACCATACCGATCAGCAGGGTGACGAAGGCGATCACCGTGAGCCCCACGATGAGGAACGCCCACACCAGCATCGCCGGCAGGTTGGCCAGCACCGCGCGCAGGCTCGCGCGCATTGCTTCGGATGCATTCGCGTGCCGGTCGATGATGAGCGGCACGGCCACGACCGACAATGCAAACACGACCGTGGCGAGCACGCCCCCGCAGATCAGGTAACCGAGGATCTGCGCGGGAGTCGCGCTGGCCCGCCCACCCCACAGGACAACGGCGAGACTCGGCACCGAGGTGGCAAACAGGGATTCCCACAGAACCGCTGAGACCACGAACCAGGCGACTGCGATGATGGCGAGCACAGCGCCGAAATGCGTAAGTCCATCGGGGTTGCGTGTCAGGGCCTGCAACGACTCGTCGAATCCGAGCGGCTCGCGCGCCGCCAGCCGCCGCGCCAGCTCGCACGCGCCGGTCGTCATGATCGGCCCGACGAGCAGGTACCCCGTCACCGCCGCCGCGGTCAGATACAGATGCGTGCTGCCAAGCATGAGGAGCACACCGCCGAGAATCGCGATGAGCGCGCCGTGCGCAAGTCCCGGCATACCGATTTTCTTCAGATCGTCCCAGCCGCGATCGAGCCATTTGATGGGCTGGCGAAGCGGCACGCGGCGCACTTCGAACTCATGCGCCTGCGGTGTCTCTACGCTGACGGAGGCGGTCATGGGCATCTTCCCGGTAAGGGCCTCTTGCGCCCTGTAGCCGGGCGTTATGCCCATGGTACGCCTGCCCGCGGGAGAGGGGATGGCCGGGAGCGCTGGAGCCGTTAAACTGCGGCGCGCGCGCCCCCGTAGCTCAGTGGATAGAGCGACCGCCTCCTAAGCGGTAGGTCGTCGGTTCAACTCCGGCCGGGGGCGCCAATAAATCAACAGGTTGCGTTGGTAAAACCGCCGAAGTTGGCAAAACGTCTAACGAACGTCTAACGACTGGCGGATTTTCGGTGGAAACGACGCGCAATTTCGGCTGCTCGCCGAGTGCTCGCGCGGTCGCACGTTCGGCCACACTCGCCATGCCCGATTGGAGCGAATGCGCGTAATTTCGTCGATAGCCTTGGGGCGCGGCACGCGCGAAAGTCTGCCGGCGCTCGGCGACGGCTGTGCACGGCCCTGCTCAGGCCGATCGTCGCAGCCAGTGCGGGGCTTGCTGGTGTTGGTTCAGGGCTTGCCGGAGGCTCCCTGGCGAGCCGCCTCGAACAGAAACCACGTACGGCGCTCGGTTTCGTCGATCCAGACTTCGATCAGGCTGGCGGTGGCAATGTCGCGATGCTCCTCGCAGACGTTGTGCGCTTCGCGCAGTCGCGCGGCGAGTTCCTTGTTATCCTCACGCACTTCGGCGAGCATGTCCTGCGGTTCCACATAGTCGGCATCGTTGTCCTGCACGCGCTGCATGTGACTGATCTGCCCGATGGACCTGAGCGTGGATCCACCGACCTTGCGTACGCGCTCGGCGATGGCATCGGTCATCGCGAACAGCTGATCCGCCTGCTCATCGAGCAACAGATGGTAGTCACGGAAGTGCGGGCCACTCATGTGCCAGTGGAAATTCTTGGTTTTCAGATAAAGTGCGAACACGTCGGCCAGAACGGCGTTCATGGCGCCGGCGATGTCTTTGGTCGCAGCCGGCTTCAGGTCCGTTGGCGTCGCCAGTGGAGCGCTCAGGCGCTGCACTACATCTTCCCTTTTGCTCTTCATGGGAGGTTCCTCTTACAAAGTCAAAGACCCAGGACAACCACCTTGCCATTGATCTTCGGCGTCGGCCAGATCGGTGAAGTCATGCCGGCGGCGACCGCGATACGCTGACCGGCGCCGGTGTCGTAGCTGACGACGCCCCCGGCGATTGCGCCTTCGAGGTCGGCGGACCAGAGCTTCGTGCCCTTGGCGGCATCAAACGCATACAGGTTGCCGCCCATGTCGCCGAAGACAAATACGATTATCGACGCGGCAAGCGCCCGCTAAACAGCGCGACAATCGCTCAGTCGATATGGGACCAGAATAACCTAGGAAGTGCTATGGCCAACTATCATTCGATCGTTTGGATCGATCATCATAAGGCTGTCGCGTGGAATTTTACCGATGACGCACAAACAAAGTCAGTCGTGAAAGCAAACGATCAACACCAACATACCCATATTCGCAAAAGTCCTCACGGGGGCCACAAAACACCCGATGATATTGAGTTTTTTGATGACGTCGCGAAAGTGCTCGCTGGCGCGCGGGAAATTCTTGTGATTGGACCGGCGCGGACGAAGGAAGAGTTCGTCGCATTCATACGCAGAAAGCACCCGCAACTCGGCTCTATGATCGTTGCGGTCGAGAGCGCGGATCACCCCACGGATCCTGAGCTGCTGGCCTACGCCCGAAAACATTTCAAAGTTCTCGATCGTATGATTTAGCATGACTACTACGAGTTCGATTGCGGCTTCGCTATATCATCGGGGGACGTGAATCCATGCTTGGCCTTGGCACCCCGTCGGGTGCAATTTGGTATTCGCGCAGAGTTGGGCTGAGCAGCGCCCCGGACTTACCTAGCCCACTTCCCAACATAACGTTTTGCCGGCGGCGGATCTTGTTCGGGTCCGCGGTCGGGTTCAGGCTCGGGGCCCGGCTCACGCACCGGGCCATCGGGTGGTGTGTCTGGCGGCGTCTCGTGGTTCATACCCCAAAGGCTACCAGTAATCTGCCGCCTCGTGCTGCCCATTGCTGTCGCGTTCCAGCTTCCTAGGAAACAGTCGCGGGCAGGCAGCAGAGGGAACTTTGCAACGCTGTGGCGATCACCTAACAGCAATGTACGAGAGCCTAGTACGCATCGGGACCGCGGGTTGGAACAACCCGCCGGACCTTCGTCGCCCCGCGCCACGCTCGCATTTGGAACACTATGCGGCACATTTCAATTGTGTTGAGATCAACAGCTCGTTCTATCGGTCGCATCGAAGAGCGACCTACGCGCGCTGGGCGGATGCGACCGGTTCCGATTTCCAGTTCAGTGTCAAAATCCCGAAAGCAATCACTCACGAGCGCGCATTACGCGGGTGCGCTTCCTTACTCGACGCATTCGTGGCGGAGGTGCAGGGCCTAGGCCGTAAGCTGGCCCTACTGCTTCTGCAGCTGCCGCCGGGGCTGGCCTGGCATGCTGCGACAGTGGAGCGCTTCCTCACCATGATGCGTGAGCGAGTCGTAGTGCCCGTGGTCTGCGAGCCACGTCACCAGAGTTGGTCGGGCGTCGAGGTTCAGCGCCAAATGGCCCGTTACGTTATCTCGCTGGTGCGCGCTGATCCTGCACGACTGTCGCGCGCTTGGGAACTGGTCGATGCGGTCCGGTACTATCGCTTGCATGGGGTGCCGCGGGTGTACTGGTCTAGTTACTCTCCTGAGTATCTACGGGCCCTTGCCGGTGAAATCGCCACGGACCGCCGAGCTTTCTGCGCCTCCTGGTGCATTTTCGACAACACGGCAGCCGGCGCAGCGTGGTCGAATGCGCTTGCCTTGAACGGGCTGGTGCACGCGAAGACCGCGCAAGCGGACTCGCAAAGAGGGGCATCACTGCCGGCTCATGCGCGCCATGTGCAGCGCTGACTGAGGGCCGGTGTCCGGTCTTACGGCGCTCTATGGTATTCATACGAGCTTCGCGCGACACGCGCTCTTCTCCATGTTCTGTCGTGAACAGAGCGACTGTCGCGCGCCGGTCTCGGACCGGCCGCGTCGAGCGAGTGGAGCGGGTACGCTTGCGGGTACGGACGTGCCTGCTGGCGATTATTACTCCGTCGTGATTCTTCGTACCCGTCATCGTACCCGGTCTGGTACCGGTTCCGTCCAGATTCACCCTGATACACTGTGGAGCGTAAAAAGTGCATGCGGTGCCTATTTTTATAGACTATTGCGTGCCGCTTGGTACACGCTGCTACTCCTACACGTTCAAGGAGCCTGCAATGAGTCAGACAGTTCAAGAGAAGAACAAGTCGTTCGTGCTTGAGGCGTTCGATACGCTTTTTAATAAGCGCGATTACGCGGCGGCTGAGCGTTACTGGTCGCCCAATTACATCCAGCACAGTGCCCACATACCGCCTGGTCGCAAGGGCTTGTTCGAGCTAGTCAAGGCCACGCCGGCGTCGATGAGGTACGAGAATCAAACGATCATGGCCGAGGGGGATCTGTTGATGCTACACGGTAGGTATTCGGGACGCGGTGAAGGCCTGCCCAACTGGGTAATCGTTGACGTAGTACGGATGGAAGCCGGGCTTCTCGCCGAGCACTGGGACGTGATTGAAGACGAGGTCACACGCGAACAGTCGAAAAGCGGCAATCCTATGTTTGGCAAGACGTTCCCTGCCTAGTCGGCGACGAAGACTCTACTCTCGCTGGGATAGAGGAGGAGGACAGCCGACGAAAGCATCCACATTTCCCATGAAACGAGAGATGGAAAGACAAGAGCGAGCTTGCCCGGCTGGATTAGCGTATCACGCCTTATGTTGGGTTCTTGAGGTGGGGCCGGAACTGAAACTGTGGTTCGGCGAGCATCCGATCGGTGGCCTGATTCGACCAAACAGACAATAGATATTGAGAGCGGATATCGTTGCTGCTACGTTTGGCCAAGCGCAGTCATCGCAGTCAGCGAGTCCATATAGTCCCGCCATTGCACAATCTTGCGGTCCTCGATAGTAACGACCGAGATGAACCGGTTATCGTAGGATGCGCCCGTTCTGATAATCCTGCCGTGCACCTCGTATTCGAGGATCACTACACGAGCATCCTGGGACCGATGCACGAAGAGCGCGTCCGCGCCATGCAAGAAGATGTTGTTGCCGTAGCCCGCATAAAGTGCCATCAGTGCTTCGCGACTATTAAGCTTCTGTGGCCATCCAGGGAAAATATATCGAAACTCGAAAACGGCGTTGTCGGCGATAGTATCGAAATAATGGTCGCCATCGACGTGACCGGCCAGACCCTGCTGGACTATGTCGAAGAAAGGGTCGAGCGCCGCGAAGACCTTGTACTTTGGATCGGTCACGATTGGATTCCTGGCTGTCACATCATTCGCCGTGAGCACTAGGCCTATTTCGGGACGGTAAAGCGCGGGCGCGGCGAGCCGTGCTGTCCCCTTCTGCGAAACGCCTCCCGTGCGGCCAGCATCGCCGGCCGGTTTTCCCGCGCCCACTCAGAGAGCGCTTGCAACGGCACGATTAACTTGCGCCCGAGCTTGGTCAACTCGTAGTCCACGCGGGGTGGAATCGTTGGATACATCGTGCGGGTGACCAACCCGTCCTGCTCCAGGCCTTTCAGGGTCAGCGTGAGCATGCGCTGCGAAATTCCTTCGACGCGGCGAC
>PLEC01000127.1 GCA_003136935.1 Gammaproteobacteria bacterium | reverse complement strand
CTCGGGCTCGAGCTGAGGCAAGCGGACGCCTCGCTCACGTTATTCCTGCGGCTGTTCTCAGCGCCGCTCGTCGCGCGCGCGGCCGAGGTGCTCCGCCAGCGCGTGCGGACCGTTGGAAGGCGTGCCCCGGTGCCGCCGTCGATCGCTCACTTTCTCAAGCATGCCAGGCGTTACGTCGACACCGTAGGGCCGGCGATCCGAGCCTGGCATTTCGTATCACCGGGCGCGGATTTCTTCCCGAAGGGCCACGCTTTGAGCATTTGAGCCCGCCTCCCACGGGCGAGCATCTGGCGTTCGACGAGCAGCTGCTGTCCGCGTTCGGTACGCTGGGCACGACGGAGCAGGCCCGTTATCTCGCGAGCCTCTACGTCGATGACCTAGCCGACGTTTGGCGGATCGGCATCGACCCGCGCTTCGAGCTCGCGCGCTATGGCGAGCGACTCGCCGCCAGCGCCACCTCCTTCGAACCGCTGCACGAGGCGCTGACGGGCGAGCCCACACTCATCGACACCACGCTCGACGAGCTCACGCGCGAGTTAATTACGCAGCCACCTGAGGTCGTCGCCGTGACCGCGCCGTTTCCCGGCAATGTCTACGGCGCATTTCGCATGGCGCGCGCCATCCGCGCGGCGGCACCCAAGACCACGCTGATCCTCGGTGGCGGCTGGGTCAACACGGAGCTGCGTTCGCTGCGCGATCCGCGCGTATTCGACTACTTCGACTACATCACGCTCGATGACGGCGAGCGGCCGCTGCTGAATCTGCTGACGCGGCTGCGGGGCCGCCAGGCAGCGCTGGTGCGCACCTACGTGCGCAAGGGCGCGCAAGTCGTGCTCGAGAACGATCTGACCCAGCATGACATTNNAAATGCTCGTTCTGCGACGTCTCGCTCGACTACATCGGTCGTTACGATCGGCCGGGCGAGGACATCGTCATGCAGCGCATCCGGGCGCTGATCGCGGAGACGGACGAGACGGGCTTCCACCTGGTCGACGAGGCCGCGCCGCCGGCAGGCATGCGTGCACTCGCCAAGCGCCTCATCGATGAGAAACTCAGCATCACCTGGTGGGGCAACATTCGTTTCGAGAAGACTTTCACGCCCGAGTTGTGCCGCCTGCTCGCCGCAGCCGGCTGCGTAGCCGTGAGCGGCGGGCTCGAAGTGGCGTCGGATCGACTGCTTAAGCTCATGCAGAAAGGCGTCACCGTCGAACAGGTGGCGCGCGTGACTCGCGCGTTCAGCGATGCCGGCATCATGGTGCACGCGTATTTGATGTATGGCTTTCCGACGGAGACCGCACAGGACACGATCGACGCGCTCGAGCGCGTGCGTCAGCTGTTCACGGCCGGCTGCATCCAATCGGCGTACTGGCATCGTTTTGCGGCGACGGCGCACGCACCCATAGGTTTGCATCCGGAAGGATACGGCATCACACTGCGGCCGCCACGAAGCGTTATGTTTGCGCATAACGACATCGAGTTCGACGACCCCGTAGGCACGGATCATGACTTCCTGGGCAGCGGCCTGCGCAAGGCGCTTTACAACTACATGCACGGCGTCGGCCTCGATGCCGACGTGCGCGAGTGGTTCGAGCCGCCCCCGGAAGGTCCCCGTCGCAGCGGCCGGCAGCACGCTCGCCGTGGTTCGGTTCCTTCCGTGCCGGTCACAACCGTGCCACCAGACTTAATCGAACGCTTTCTCGGCTAATTCACGCGTGCTGATTGCTTTCAACAAGCCGTACGGTGTGCTCTGCAAGTTTAGTCCCGCACCCGGCCGCCGCACGCTCGCCGACTACATCAAGGTCCCGAACGTGTATCCCGCGGGCCGCCTGGATACCGACAGCGAAGGATTGCTGCTGCTGACGGAGGACGGCGCGTTGCAGGCACGCATCGCAAACCCGCGTCACAGGCTCGCGAAGCTCTACTGGGCGCAAGTCGAAGGCGCGCCGACCGAGGCGGCACTCACCCAATTGCGTAACGGCGTGGACCTCGGGGATTTCACGACGAAGCCTGCCGGCGTGCGACTCATCGATGAGCCTCGCGACCTTTGGTCGCGCGATCCACCGATCCGCTACCGCGCCAGGATTCCGACGGCGTGGCTCGAACTCACGCTGCGCCAAGGCAAGAACCGCCAGGTTCGCCGCATGACTGCGCGCGTCGGCTTCCCGACGTTGCGACTGGTGCGGGCGGCTATCGGGCAGGTCAGCGTGCACGGCCTGGCGCCTGCCGCCTGGCGTGAGATCGACGCGGCGGCGCCGTGGCCCCTCACGTAACACGCCGGCACGTGGTATTTTGCTTGGAAAAGCGGTGGTTTTCGGATCACCATGCGGAGACAAATCCATGAGCGCAAACTCCAGTCGATGGCGAACGCAGGGCGTGAGAATCATTCACCCCAACGAGCTGGACGATGCCACCGCTCAGACACTCGGCATGCACCGGCGCGCCGCAGTGACCACGCAGCGCACGGGTGCGACCAAACTGTGGGCCGGCACCGTAACCATCGATGCCAACGCCAAGACCGGAGCACATCATCATGGGGATCTCGAGAGCGTGATCTACGTGGTGAGCGGGCTTGCCCGCCTGCGGTGGGGCGACAAACTGGAGTTCGTCGCTGAGGCCGCGCCGGGGGATTTCATCTACGTCCCGCCGTACGTGCCGCACCAGGAGATCAACGCGAGCGAGGATATTCAGCTTCACTGCGTGCTCGCACGAAGTGGGCAACAGGGCCTCGTCATTAATCTCGACATCACGCCCGTAGAGGTTCCGGAGCTCGTGCGCTGGATCGACGATCTGCACAAATGATGGGTACCTGCCTTTGGGGATCCGCCCAGTGCGGTCCCCGATGGCTCGCGTCCAGGGGTACACTGCTCCTCAGAAGAGCAATGCCTGGGAGCAACGAACATGAGATGGACCGGTGTTGTCTGTACGACCCTGATTGCGGCATGCGCGAACTCCCCGCCCGTGGACAATCCGTCAGCGCCGGGCTCCTTCCGCGCCCCCGTGGACGAGCGGCGCGAAGCCCGCGCGCTCGAGGAGGCGGAAACGAACTGCGCCAAGCAGGGCAAACACGCCGTGGCGCGACGCGAGGAGGGCGAGACGCTCTACGATTGCGCGGACAGGCATTAGCGCGCATTGGCAACCCCCTTGAGTAACGGCCCGCACCCCGCCCGCGGCCGCATTGGTGTTAATATTGAGTCCATAATGTAATACACGGACCGCGGCTGGCGGTTTCATGGCAAACGGCACGCTCATCGAAAAGCGCTCGATCGATTACGTGCCACTAGCCGAGCGTCACGGCAAGGTCTGGCACCTGTGGCCGGTGTGGTTCGCGGGCGATGCGCACCTCGCCACCCTCGCCGTGGGCGTCCTCGGCATCACCCTCGGCGGCAACCTCCTGTGGACCGCCGTCGCGGTTGTCCTGGGGTGTCTGCTGGGTACGTTTTTCATGGCGTTCCACTCCACCCAGGGTCCGCAGCTCGGCCTGCCGCAGATGATCCAGTCCCGGCCACAGTTCGGCTACACCGGAGCGCTTCTCGTATGGGGCGTGGCCATGGTGGCCTACGTTGGCTACAACGCCTTCAACCAGGTACTCGCCGCCGAGGCCGTACACCAGCTCTCCCCGGCGATAGCGGCGAATTCCCCGACCGTCATCGTGGTGTTTGCGCTCATCGCCACGGCCCTGGCCGCGGTGGGTTACGACAAGATCCATCTCGCACAACGCGCCTTCGCGTACCTGATGATCGCGATCCTCGGCGTGTTCACGGTGGGGGGATTGTTTTTCCTCAGACTGCCGCCGGCGCAATGGGACCCGGCCGGATTTCGCAGCGTCCCCTTTCTCGCCCAGCTGTTTGCCGCGGCGTCCTACCAGTTGAGCTGGTCCATTTACGTGTCGGACTATTCGCGCTATCTGCCGCGAGACGTCGGCGTTCGCGAATCATTCTGGTGGACCTTTCTCGGAGCCTTCACCGGCGGCGCCTGGATGATGCTGGTGGGCACGGTGGCGGCAGCCGTGGCACCGCAACTCAATGTCGCCGCCGCCATGCAGCAGGCGGCAGACCAGGTGTTTGCGGGACTGGGTAAGTTGCTGCTCGGTGGTGCCCTGCTGTGCCTCCTCACCGTGTCGACGCTGAATTTCTACGGTGCCTCGCTGACGCTGCTGAGCGTCGCCGACACCCTTAAGCCCCTGCGCAGCACGGCCGGCAAACGCCTGGCGAGTCTGGCGGTGGCCTTCGTGGTGAGCACCGCGATTGCCTTGAGATCCTCCAGCAACTTCGTCAATCGTTTTGGGGATCTGCTGTCGCTGCTGCTGTACCTGTTCACGCCGTGGACGGCGATCAACCTGGTCGACTTCTACGTGGTACGCAAGGGTCACTACTCAATCCGCGAGATTTTTAACCCCTACGGCATGTACGGGCGCTGGAACTGGCGCGGACTCGTGGCGTACGGGGTGGGCTTCGTCGTGATGATTCCGTTCTTCAGTTCCGGCATGTACACCGGTCCGGTTGCCCGCGCGCTCGGCGGTGCGGACATCGCCATGCTGGTGGGCCTGCCGGTAGCGGCCGGGGTCTACCTCCTCGCCTGCCGCTCGATAAACCTCGACGCTGATCAGCGCCGGGCAGCTGCCGCCGACGTCGGCCTTGATCCGGACGATCGTTTGGCTGCCCCCAGCGGGTGATTCTCAGTAACATCGGCCCATGCCCAAGATCGTCGACCACTCACAGCGCCGCGACGAAATCGCACTGGTTGCGTGTCGCGTCGTGGCCGAGAACGGCTTCGAGAAGGCGAGCATGGTGCGCATCGCACGCGCAGCGGGCTACACGACCGGCATGCTGGCGCATTACTTCGATACCAAGCAGGACATCATCATCGCCGCGCTGCGGCTCATCCTGCGACGCATCGATGAGCGACTGACGCAGCCGGAGGCTTCGACGACGCGGCCGGATCTGCTGGCGCTGCTCACCGAGGCGCTGCCGGTCGATGCGCACCGCCGCACCGAGTGCGCGTTCTGGACCACTTTCTGGGGACAGGTCAGCACTGACAAGCGCCTGAAGCGCATCAATG
>PLEC01000098.1 GCA_003136935.1 Gammaproteobacteria bacterium | reverse complement strand
TACGCCTTCGCCTCGCACTTCGCGCCGGACGCCTTGCTCCCGGCGCTGGACATCTACCGCCGCCGCTTCCAGCCCTCGGCGCAACAGGACAGGCCCTACGTCATGCCGGCCCTACAGGTGGTCGCCGCCGACACCGACGCCGAGGCGCGCTACCTCTTCACCTCGACGCAGCAAGCTTTCGCCAACATGCATCGCGGCACGCGCGGTCAGCTGCCGCCCCCGATCGACGACATCGCCGCCTACTGGTCGCCACCCGAACGCGCCCAGGCCGAGCACATGCTGGCCTACGCCGTGGTCGGCGGGCCGGACACGGTACGCGAGGGACTGGCGCGGTTCGTCGCCGAGACGAAAGCGGACGAGGTTATGGTGGCGGCGATGATCTACGACCACACGGCGAGGCTCCGGTCGTTCGAGATCGTCGCCGAGGTGTTGCGGGCGCTTTAGCCCAGTAGCCGTCCCACCACCTTGGCCGTGTAATCGACCATCGGCACGATGCGCGCGTAGTTCAGGCGCGTCGGGCCGATGACGCCGAGCACGCCGACGATGCGATCGCCACTGGTGTAAGGCGCGGTCACGACGCTGCAGTCGTCGAGAATCTGGTAGCCCGACTCGTGCCCGATGAAGATCTGGACGCCATCGGCCCCCAGGCTGTGGTCGAGGAGGTGGAGCACGTCGCGCTGCTCGTTGCAGGCCTCGAAGAGCCGGCGCAGCATCTCGACGCTCGACAGCTCCGCGACCCCCATGAGATTGGTTTCCCCGGCCATGACGTATTCGAAGCGCTCCTTCTCCCCATCGGCAAAGATGCGCTGCGCGACCGCGATCGCATCGAGCATGATCTGATTCATGCCCTCGTGAGTTTCGCGCAGCTGCCGCAGGATCTCGGAACGAAGCTGCGCGAGCGTGCGCCCGCGCAACTGCTCATTGAGGTAGTTCGAGGCGCGCTTCAATTCCTCCGAGCCGTAGTGGCGCTCGAGCTGAATGACACGGTTTTGCACTTCCCGGTCATCGAATACCAGCACCACGAGCACCCGATTCTCGGACAGCGTCACAAATTCGATCTGCGTGATGGTCGCGGCGGGCGTGCGCGGCACGGTCACGACCCCGGCAAGTTGGGTCACGCTTGAGAGCAGCTGTGAGGCGGATGCCACGAGCGCCTTCTTACTGTCGTGGCTGCCATCCAACTGACGGCGAATTTCGATGACCGCCGCGCCATCAAGCGGCTGCACCCGCAACAGCGTATCGACAAAGAAACGGTAGCCCTTGTCAGTCGGAATGCGTCCCGCGGATGTGTGCGGTGAGGTGACGAAGCCCCACTCCTCGAGATCCGCCATGACGTTGCGGATGGTGGCTGAACTTAAATGCAGTCCGGAGTCGCGTGACAGCACCCGCGAGCCGACCGGTTGGCCCTCACGGATGTAGTTTTCAATGAGTGCCCGCAGCAGCTGTTGAGCGCGTTCACTCGGCGCATCGTCTCGAGCGTCATTCACCATGTCTGACAGAAGCTATCGAGGCGCGTGCCGAGCGTCAAGCAAGGCTCATATTTCTGATGAATGGCCGATTGGCCGCCTTAGGCGCTCGTGTTACAAAGGCGCCGCCCTCGCCGGTTGCGAGGTTCGACAGGGGCGTTGGATGGCCTTTCCCGTTCGTACGTGTGCTCTCGTCGGCCGCTTTGCTGACCCGCAGGTCGCCGAGCCCTTGAGCGTCCTCGTGCCACACCTCCAGTCCAGACGGATTGAAGTGCTGGTGAGCGAGGAGACCCCGTTGCCAAGCGACGCGCGCAATATCGTGCGTGTGCCAACGAGCGAGCTTGCGCCCCGTTCGGACCTCGTCATTGCAATCGGCGGCGACGGCACACTCCTGTATGCCGCAGGCCTGGTAGCCCGGCACAATGTGCCGCTCCTGGGTATCAATCGCGGTCGCTTGGGCTTTCTCACCGACGTCATGCCCCAGGACATGCTGGCGGCGGTGGACGCCGCTCTTGCCGGGGAGCTGCAGGGGGATGAGCGCCCGCTCCTGTGCGCCCAGCTGCGCGCCGCGGCCGGTCGCGTGGCGCAGGCCTTTGCCCTTAACGATGTGGTGATGCAAAAGCACGATACCGGCCGCACGCTGGAATTCGAGACCCGGGTCAACGGCACCTACGTCAACACGCATGATGGCGACGGCATCATTATCGCAAGCCCCACCGGCTCCACGGCCTACGCGCTGTCCTGCGGCGGTCCGATCCTGGAACCCCACCTCGACGCCCTGGTCATCGCGCCGATCTGTGCGCACACCCTCTCCGACCGGCCGATCGTGGTATCCGCACGCTCGACGGTGGAAGTGCGCCTGCTCGAGCGGCCCGACACGCACGCGCACGTCACCTGTGACGGCATGTTGCTGGGAGTACTGGCCCCCGGTGATCGGCTTCAGATCCGCAGCGCGGATGAGCGCGTGACCCTCCTGCACCCGCCGGGCCAGGACTACTACAAGCTGCTGCGCTCGAAGCTCCACTGGGGCCGCGGCAGTTTCCAGCGCTGACCAACATGCTGACTCACCTGCAGATACGCGACTTCGCCATCATCGACGCGGTGGAGCTGGAGCTGCGCAACGGTCTCACCGTGCTCACCGGGGAAACCGGCGCAGGCAAATCCATTCTGGTGGATGCACTGCAGCTGCTCGCCGGCGGCCGCGCCGGTGCCGAGGCGGTACGCCACGGCGCCGAGCGTGCGGAAGTGTCGGCGACCTTCGACCTCGCGCAGGCGCCGGCGGCGCTCAAGCAATGGCTTGAAGGACAATCGATCGACTGCCAGGGTGAACTTATCGTACGGCGTGTCGTCACCGCCGATGGCCGCTCGCGCGCCTA
Source organism: Gammaproteobacteria bacterium (assembly GCA_003136935.1). Lineage (GTDB taxonomy): Bacteria > Pseudomonadota > Gammaproteobacteria > Steroidobacterales > Steroidobacteraceae > 13-2-20CM-66-19. The sequence continues at coordinate 10,332 of PLEC01000098.1, read as the reverse complement.
TCTCAACGGGCAGTCGGTGCCAGTGCAGCTGCTGCGCGAGGCCGGTGACATCCTCATCGACATCCACGGCCAGCATGAATTTCAGTCCCTCACGCGCGGCGCCGCGCAGCGCGAGCTCCTCGATGCCTATGGCGCCCTCATCCCCCTTACCGACCAGGTGGGGATCGCCCATCGCGTGTGGCTCGGACTTCTGAACCGCACGCTGGAGCTGGAGACCCAGGCGCGCGATCGGGATGCGAAGCTGGAACTGCTGCGCTACCAGGGCCAGGAACTGCAGGCGCTCGGGCTCGCCGATGGCGAGATCGAAAGTCTCACCGAGGAGCGCGTGCGGCTTGCCAATCGTGGCCGCCTCGCACAGGGGACACAGACGGCCCTCACAGAGTTATACGAGCACGAAACGGGCAGTGCCCACGCGGGGGTGAGCCGGGCATTGCAGGCGTTGAAGGGGCTGACGGCCCTGGATGCGAAGCTCACCACCCTGCTGCCGCTGCTGGAAGAGGCCGCGATCCACATCCGCGAAGGGGCGCGTGAGCTGGAGCGCTACGGCGAAACGCTCGACGTCGACTCCGCACGCCAGGAGAGCGTGGAACGGCGCCTGGCGGCGATTGAGGAACTCGCGCGCAAACACCGCGTCGCGCCGCTGCAGCTTCGCGCCCGGACCACGGAACTACACACCGAGCTTGAGACGCTGGAGCGCGCGGACGTGGACCTGGCGAAGTTGCGCAAGGAGCTGTCCGCGGCCCTGGAAAGCTACCGCACCCAGGCGCAGGCGCTCTCGGGAAAACGCACGCTCGTGGCGCGCTCGCTCGCCAAGGACATCAGCGCCCGCATGCAGACTCTGGGGATGTCGGGCGGACGATTCGAAGCCGACGTCGCCCAGAACGGCAACGCCGATCCGGCCCAGCACGGCATCGACCAGATCGAGTTCCGTGTCAGCGCCAATCCGGGCTCACCGCCCCGTGCGCTGTCCAAGGTTGCCTCGGGCGGCGAACTGTCGCGGCTATCACTCGCCGTGCAGGTTTCGTACGCCGCGAGCGAAACGCGTTGCATGGTGTTCGACGAGGTGGATTCCGGCATCGGCGGTGCGGTCGCGGAGATCGTCGGGCGCGAGCTGCGAGCTCTTGGGGAACGCGGCCAGGTGCTGTGCGTAACGCATCTGCCGCAAGTCGCCTCCCAGGCGCATCACCACCTGCGGGTCACGAAGCTCACCGACGGCCGCACGACGCGCACCACGCTCACCGAGTTGAGCGCCGCCGACCGGATTGAGGAACTCGCCCGCATGCTCGGCGGAATCGAGGTCACGGCAAAGGCACGCGAGCACGCGCGCGACATGCTCAGCGGCGCCGCCCAGTCCCCGCAGGAGCGCGCTTCAGCAGGAGCTTCCCCAGCTACGCCCAGCGCCACGGCGGGCGCCGCGCGCGACGCGCCCTCTGGCGCGCATACGGTGCGGCGGCCGCGACCGCCTGGGCGCAAGGGCCGCTAGCTGTTCTTGCGCTTGCGGTAAGCGCAGTTCGGGCGCTGGCAGTGCCCGTACAGAATGAGCGAATGATCCTGGATGCCGAATCCGAGTCGCTCGGCGACTGCGGTCTGGCGATCCTCGATCCCTGAGTCCATGAATTCCTCAACCCGGCCGCAATCAAGGCACACGATGTGGTCGTGGTGCGTGCCCTGGTTGAGCTCGAACACCGCCATGCCGTCCTCGAAATGATGCCGGGTGACCAGGCCCGCCGCCTCGAACTGCGTGAGCACGCGGTACACGGTCGCAAGTCCGATGTCCTCTTTGGTCTCCAGCAGCGAGCGGTAGATGTCCTCGGCGGACAGGTGCCGCGTGGCGCTGACCTCGAGGATCTCGAGAATCTTCAGGCGCGGCAGGGTCACCTTCAGACCCGCTTTGCGTAAATCCTTGCCTTCCACGTGAGATTCTCCAGAACGCAGGCGGTCAGCGATCAGGTATGATTTCGCGCCAGCATTATCCCCCATCGGACTCACATGCGCCCATCTTGCGCCAGACTCATCGCCACCCTCGCCCTCGCCACGATGCTCGCCGGCTGCGTGTATCGCATGGACATCCAGCAGGGCAACTTCCTTGAGGGCAAGACCGTGGACAAGCTGGAGGCCGGCATGACCCGCAACCAGGTGCGCTACCTCCTCGGCACGCCCATGGTTCCGGACCTGTTTGATAAGGATCGCTGGGACTACCTCTACTATTTCGAGGGACGGCGGAAAAAATCCGCGCGCCGGCACCTGGTGGTGTTCTTCAAGGACGACAAGGTCACGCACTTCGATCGGGACAACGTGCCCAACTCCGCGCCGCAGGCGCCGGACCTGGGTCCGACACCCTCGCAGTTCCCGCGCATCTGAGGCTACTTCGCGGTCGGGCGGTGCGCCGCCGATCGCTCGCGCCGTACCCGCTCACGCCGCCGCTCGCGCGGATCGCGGTGCAGCGGGCGGTAAAGCTCGATGCGGTCGCCGTCTGCGAATTCATCGGTGCGGCGCCGCGGCTCGCCGAATATGCCCAGCGGCGCGCTATCCCAGGGAATCGCAGCGCACGCAGCCGTCCCGGTGCACGCGGCACGCGCGGCCTCGAGCGCCTGCGCAATGCTCGCCGCGAGCGGCAACTCCACGCTCCACAGGTACTGTCGTTCGCGGGTGGCGTAGACGACCACGCAACGCTTGCGATCCGCCGCGCCGGGCACGCTCAGCGCCTAGGTGCGTGCCTGGACTACGAATGCGTCCACGAGCGAGCCGATGGTCTTGGCGAACAGCGGCTCGAACAACATCCCGGTGAGGGTGTTCTTGAACGCGAAGCGCATGGCGAGCTCCACCCGGCAACCCGAATCGACGGGTGTCAGGAGCCATTGCCCCTCAAGCGTACGAAACGGGCCGCTGACGAACTCCATGGTGATGGCGCGGTCCGGCTCGAGCTTATTGCGGGTGGTGAACTCCCCGGTGAGGGCCCCCTGCCGGACCCCGAGCGTGGCGACGATTTCACGCGGCGTGCGCGACTGCACCCGCGTATGCGTGCACCAGGGCAGGAACTGCGGGTAGCTCTCGATGTCGTTGATGAGCGCAAAGAGCTTCGCCGGCGGCTGACTTACGAGCGCTGAGCGCTTGACCTCTCGCATGGCGCATTGTCCCATTACGCCCCTCTTATGACCAAAAGCAACGACTCGTCCCGCCTGATCGCCGAGAACCGCCGGGCGCGCTTCGACTATTTCATCGAGGAGCGCTATGAGGCGGGGCTTGCGCTTGAGGGTTGGGAGGTCAAGGCCATGCGGGCCGGACGGGCGCAGCTCTCCGAGGCCTACGTGTACCTGCGCGGCGGAGAGGCGTTCCTCATCGGCGCGCACCTCTCGCCGTTGCGCAGCACCTCCACCCACGTCACGGCCGACCCGGTGCGAACCCGCAAGCTGCTGCTCAATTACAGCGAGCTGCAGGGGCTCATCGGGGCTGTGGAGCGGCGCGGCTACACGCTGGTGCCACTGGAGCTGTACTGGAAGAACGGGCGCGCGAAGCTGCAGGTGGGGCTTGCCAAGGGCAAGAAACAACACGACAAGCGCGCCGTGCAGAAGGATCGCGACTGGCAGCGCGACAAGGCGCGGTTATTACGGCGCGGCTGAAAGCAAAAAAAGCGCCAGCGCGGCAATGCGCGCTGGCGTTTCTTCAGGTCAGGACCTTACTGGGGAGCGAGCTTCGGGTTCTTCAGCTCGTACGCGAGGTTCAGGGTACGTTCTGCCGGAGGTTTGGACTGAGGCGATTTGTTGTGCCAGAACAACGTCCTGGGACGGCGCGCGGCGATTGTGCCACAACCCACTTTGGGCATTGGGGTATGCTGCCGGTGAACCTTGAGGGGGCGACCGGTTTCGACGTGGGTTGCGAACCTTCAGGGGCGTACCGAGGTGCAGTGCCCTCGTAAATAATGCTGCAAAACTTAGTTGCCAACGACGACAACTACGCTCTAGCTGCCTAACCGCAGTTGACCTCTGACCGGCTCGTGCCTGTGCGACCGAATCAGGGGACGCGTTCACAGGATCGCGCTCCGGCGTGCGACAGGCCGGTTGCGTTAAGAGTTACTGTCCGCTGGCGTTGCGTCTTCCCTGCTCCTCGGGTAGCGCCGCGTGAGAAAAAAAGAGTGAGCTACGTACGTAGATCCTGAAGTCTAGGACTTGCGGACGGGGGTTCGATCAATGGGTCGCACCAGGCCGCGAGGCCTGGCTGAAAACGGAGCTCACATCGGTGAAACCTGACGGCGCCTTCGTTGAGGGCGGCATGGCAACGCCGAGGGGTAGGAAGAGGGCCAACTTCAGGCCTGCCCTGTAGAGACTCATAGACCCGCCGACGGCTCTTCGGCCGCGGGTGGGCACTAGGATCCGCGCCTGCACTGGCGGGCCGGATAACACGCTCCGCATCCGCGCTCTTTGAGTGCGTGGATGAAGGCATAGTCCAGCCCGCGGCGAAAGCCACGGAAATGCTGTCCCCCCGCCTCCACCAACTGAGCGGTTCCCGGTGCCAAAACACCGGTAACCGGCTCCTGCTGAGTTTGCATATCTCGCCGAGGTCCGCCGATTCTCAAGGTGTTCCGCCAGGACCGCTTCTTCGCTATCTCCATGCGCGCCAAGGCGACCGGGGCAGCCGGGACCAGGGCATATCTGCCGCAGCCCATCCTCCCCCCGGCTCGCGAGCCCGACGTGTTCTTGTGACCGGCGCGGTACTACACTAGGCGTGCGGATCTGACGTTCTCAGGACTCGCCATGGCGACAAGAATAACAACCAAGGGACAGGTGACCCTGCCCAAGAAAGCACGCGAGGCGCTGCAGGTGTGTCCTGGGGACTGTGTGGAATTCAGCATCGACGAGAGCGGCTCGGTCATTGTGTACAAGGCGCCGCCCACACCCGTCTCAGCATCGCTGCGCCGCGAGCGCCTCGCTCAGCCGCATGCCGAGGCGCTGCGCCGACAGCGCGCTGCCGAATTCGAAGAGTTGCTGCGGGAACTGGACTGACGCGCACCTGCGGGTGCGCCAGGGGCTCTCAGGAGTGCCTGCCGTCGAGGGATGTGAGTACGCCGTACAGATCCGGACGCCGATCCCGGAACACGAACCAGTTGTCACGCAGCTGGGCGATCGCACTCAGATCGAAACTGTGCACGAGGACCGCATCGCCCTCCTCGGGCGCCTCGGCGACCTTCGCCCCCATCGCATCCGCGATGAACGATGAGCCGTAGAAACGGATGTACAGACCCTTTGGATCCTGCAGCGAGCGCTCCAGTCCATAACGGTTCGAAGCGATCAGCGGTGTGAGATTGGCCGCCGCATGGCCCTGCTGGGTGCGCTGCCAGTGATCGCGTGAATTCACCGGCAGCGCTGGCGGCGGCTCGGTGCCGATGGCCGTCGGGAAGAAGAACAGCTCCGCGCCCATGAGCGCCATGACGCGCGCGGTCTCTGGAAACCACTGATCCCAGCAGATGCCCACCCCGATGCGCGCGAAGCGCGTGTTCCACACGCGAAAGCCGCTGTCGCCGGGAGAGAAGTAGTTCTTCTCCTGGTAGCCGGGACCGTTGGGAATGTGCGACTTGCGGTACACGCCGAGGTTGCTGCCATCCGCATCGAGGATGGCTATGCTGTTGAAGTACGCAGGTCCCGCGCGCTCGAAGAAGCTGATCGGCAGCACCACGCCGAGCTCGCGCGCAATCGGCACGAAATGCTGCACGGCGCGGTTTTCCGCCGCCGGCCGGGCGAGCGCGAGGTGCCGCGCATCCTGCTCAATGCAGAAGTACGGCGTTTCGAACAGCTCAGGCAGCAGGATGATCTGCGCACCCTGGGCGGCGGCCTTGCGCACCAGCGCTTCGGCCCGCGCGATGTTGCCGTCGGCGTTCCAGTCGCACGCCATCTGGATCGCCGCGACCGCGACGAGGCGCGGCGGCCGCTGAAAATGTTCCGGTTGCTGCGACATCGGGTCGGCCTTTCGCGCTAACGGCTCTTGCGGTCCGCGAGGGATTGCTTGACCTGCTCGGTGATGCGCGTCGCGGTCTCCAGCGCCATGAGTCCGGCCTCGCCCGTGACGACGGGCGGAGTGCCGTTGCGGATGCAGCCCAGGAACGCTTCGATTTCGGCCTTGAGCGCATCGCCCTGCTCGAGGCTTTGTTCCTCGATGGTGACGGGCAACGGACCTGCGCCGTCGGCGGCAGTTCGCTTGCGGATCAGCGTCACGATCTTCTGTTGCAGGTCGAGCGAGAGGTAAGCATCGTCCTCGAAGATGCGCAGCTTGCGCTCGGTCTTGAGGCTCACCCGCGAGGCGGTGGCATTGGCCACGCAGCCGTTGGCGAAGCGGATGCGGGCGTTGGCGATGTCGATTTCCTCCGAGAACACCGGCGTGCCGATGGCGTCGATGGACACGATCGGCGCCCCCACGATGGTCTGCACGATATCGATGTCGTGGATCATCAGGTCAAGGACCACGTTCACATCGGTGCCGCGCTCGCGGTAGGGCGCCATGCGATGACACTCCACGAAGCGCGGTGACTTCAAATAAGGTTCAGCGGCGAGAATCGCGGCGTTGAAACGCTCCAGGTGCCCCACCTGCAGGATGCGCTTTGCCCGCTCGGCGATCGCGATCAGCTCGCGCGCCTCGGTGGGGGTCTCGGTGATCGGCTTCTCGACCAGCACGTGCGCACCGGCCTGAAGAAAATCACGCGCGATCGCAAAATGAGTCGGCGTGGGTGTGACGATACTCACCGCGTCCACCTTTCCGAGGAGCCCCGTGTAGTCGCTCAGGGCCTGCGCTTTGACTTCCCCGGCCACCTGCTCGCGCGCCTGAGCGCGCGAATCGACCACGGCGATGAGCTCGCAGCCTGGCGCCTGCGCGTACTTCTGCGCATGGAAGCGTCCGAGGTAACCGACGCCGATGACGGCGGCTCTGATTTTCTCCATGGGAACGCTATTATGCCCGCGCGAGCGTGCGATACCGGAAAGGTTGCAGGAGTGGCGTCTTAATAATGGTGACATCGACTGATGCGCAAGGCGGCGGTCCGCGGGAGCGGCTGGCACGGCTGCGCGGTTCCCTGGGCGAGCGGCCGCGGGTACAGCGCGAGCTCATCCTCTTCGCCCTGCTGACGCTCTTCGGACTGATCGTGATGCCGTTCGTGATCTGGATTGCCAGCAACCGCGTGCTCGGGCCCTACACCCACGGGCAGAACCTGCACGCCGGCCCGCTGGCGCTTGTTGCAGACTATTACACCGGCCTCGCACACGGCTCGGCGGTGTTCTGGAGCGTGGCGCTGGGACCGGCCGTCGTGGTGCTCCTGATCCGGCTGTTCCTGGCCGGGTGGCGCGCGCTGCCTTAGTACATCGGCGAAAATCGCAAGGGAAGCAATTTTCGCAGACATCAGCTCCGTTTCCGCCGGCCAAAAGCGTGGTTTTGGCCGGCTGCGGCGCTGCCCGCCTCACTTCGGCCAGTACAACCAGACCGCCACCGAGAACATCGCGAGCATCGCGGCATGCGCGCCCAGGCGCCATGCCCGCACGCGCTGCTCGGCATAAAAGCTCCAGCTGGCAACCACGGCAAACGCCGTGAAAACCAGTACGGCGCGCACCAGGGCCGGTTGTTCAGGGGCGAAACGCTGCTCATTGGCGGGCATGAACAGGATCACGATCCACGTCATGATGAGCCCGGTCGCCATAGCGACCGCGGAACCCGCGAGAATGGCCAGAAGTGCCGCCAGGGGTCGCATGTTGTGACAACCTTACTTGCTAAAGGCGAACCGACCGCTCTAGCCTTACTCTATAGAGTGTACCCAAGCGGCGAGCCCACAAGATGACCCTACCCCTGCGTCGTTCCTCTGGCTGGATTACTGCCTGCGTCCTGGCGGCCCTCGCATTGGCGCTGGCGGGCTCGGTGCAGGCCCCTGCCGGCACCTCGATCCTGCCCCCCGGGGCCCTCGCCCCCACCGACGGGCAGCGCGCCACGGCCCGCAAGGTCGGACGGATCCTCGAGGAGGCGCACTATAGCCGTGCCTCGCTCGACGAAAAGATGTCGCAGGTCGTCTATGAGCGGTACCTGGAGTTCCTCGACGGCCAGAAGAGCTACTTCCTCGCCAGCGACGTGCGCGACTTCAATGTCTATCGCCTGCAGTTCGGCAACATGATCCGCACCGGCGACATCGACGCTGCCTATCTGATCTTCGCCCGCTTCCAGCAACGCAACCGCGAACGCATGCAGCACGCCATCGCGCTGCTGCAGACTGAGCCGGACTGGACCATCAACGAGTCGTTCGAATTTGACCGCACGCACGCCGACTGGCCGGCGGACCAGGCCGCCATGGATGACCTGTGGCGCAAGCGGGTGAAGAACGACGCGCTGTCGCTGCTGCTGACCGGCAAGACCTGGCCGGAGGCGGCCGACATCCTGAAAAAGCGCTATGAGCGCGTGCTCAAGCGCGTCGGCCAGGTGAGCCCGGAAGACGTGTTCGAGAATCTGATGAACGCCTACGCACGGGCCTTCGATCCGCACTCGAGTTACTTCTCGCCGCGCTCCTCCGAGGAATACCGCATTCAGATGAGCCTCAATTACGACGGCATCGGCGCCTCGCTGCAGGTGGTTGATGACTACGTGACCATCATGAACGTGCTGGAGGGCGGCCCGGCCGCCGTCGCCGGCACCTTGAATAACAACGACCGGATCACCGGTGTCGGCCAGGGCCATGACGGAGCCTTCACGGACGTGATCGGCTTGCGCCTGGATGACGTCGTGCAGCTGATCCGCGGCAAGGCCGGCACTTCGGTGCGTCTGCAGGTGTTGCCCGCGGGCGCAGCCCCGGGAACTGCGGAGAAGGTGCTGGAGTTCGTGCGCAACAAGGTGACGCTCGAAGCGCAGGCCGCACACAAGCAGGTGAAGACGGTCGTGCGCAACGGCCGTACTCTGAAAGTCGGCATCATCACGGTGCCGGGCTTCTATGAGGACGTCGCGGCGCAGAGCGCCGGTGACCCGAATTACCGCAGCACCACGCGCGATGTGCTGAAGCTGGTGCGCGAATTGCGTGCCGAAAACGTCGATGGCCTGGTGCTCGACCTGCGCGACAACGGCGGCGGCTACCTGCCGGAGGCCACCGCGCTCACCGGACTCTTCATCGAGCACGGGCCGGTGGTGCAGCTGCGCGACACGAGCGGCAAAACCGAGGTGCTGGACGACCCGGAGAACGCCCCCGCCTACGACGGGCCACTGGCAGTGCTGGTGGACCGCCTGAGCGCCTCGGCTTCAGAGATTTTCGCCGGCGCGATCCAGGACTATCACCGCGGCCTGATCTTAGGACAGACCACCTTCGGCAAAGGCACGGTGCAGAACCTGGTGCCGCTTGATCGCTGGTCCAAACAGCCGGTGAACGGGCAGCTCACCGTGACCATCGGCAAGTTCTACCGGGTCACGGGCGAGAGCACCCAGGAGAAGGGCGTGGAGCCGGACGTGTCGCTCGCCTCCGTGCTCGACACCAAGGAGATCGGCGAGAAAGCGCTCGAATCAGCACTCCCCTGGGACCGCATCGCCGGTGTGCCCTTCAAGGCGAGCATCGGCACGGCCGCCGCGCCTGCGGTGGCGGCGCTGGCCTCGGAAGAGGATGCCCGCGCGCATCACGATCCGGACTACCGCTGGCTGATGTCGGACATTGCGGCGATCGACTCCGAGCGCGACCAGCACAGCGTGTCGCTGAATCTCAATGCGCGGCGCGACGAACGCGCCCGCATGGAAAAAGAGCGCCTGGAGCGTGAGAACACCCGCCGGGCGGCAAAGAACGAGCCGCCGTTCAAGAGCATCGAGGAACTGGACAAGTCCGGTAAGGACAGCAAGGACAAGCCCAAGGACGAGGCCGCTGACGTGCTGCTCGAGCAGGCCGCTCAGATCATGGCAGACATGGTGGTTGGCGCGCGCCCGGCGCCGCAGCAGAAAACCGCGCGCGCGAGCTGAGGACCAAGTGGGTCAGGCCGCCGCAGCCGGCAAAAGCCACGNNCGCAACAGGATCCGGAACAGGTCCCAGGTATCTTCGCTCAGCACGTTCGGCAGCGGCGCGCCGTCGGAGCCGCGGGCCGGCTCCTGCAATACGTCCCCGGCGCTCGCGTTGAGCGAGTCCGGCACTGGCGTCGTGTCCCCAGGTCCCCGGTAACGCGCACCCCCGGTGAGCGCCCCGGTACGCGCCTTGATCTCCGCCGCCAGCGTGTCACGGCGCTCAAGCAGCTGATGCGCGCGCTGGATCTGCCCCATGAGCAGCACGCACTCGCGCGGTGAACCGTAGTCATCCGTAGCTTCACGGCGACCGGTCGCATCACGCGCCATCTGCACCAGCGGTGG
>PLEC01000110.1 GCA_003136935.1 Gammaproteobacteria bacterium | reverse complement strand
TGCACGTCGAGGTGCTCGGCCGCGGGGTCGCCTGGCTCGACACCGGCACCCACGCCTCGCTCCTGCAGGCCGCCAACTTCGTCGAAACCATCGAGTCGCGGCAGGGCCTGAAAGTGTGCTGCCCCGAGGAGATCGCCTTCAGGCAAGGGCTCATCGACCGCGCGCAGCTGCAGCGCCTCGCGGATGGGCTCAAGCGCACCGGCTATGGCGAATACCTCGAGAGCGTGCTGAACGAGCGGGTGTTCTGATGCGGGTCGTACCGCTCGCGCTCCCCGGGGTGGTGCTCATCGAACACCGCGTGTTCGAGGATCCGCGCGGCGCGTTCTTTGAGAGCTGGAACGAGCGCGCCTTCGCCGCCGCCGGTATCGAGGCGCGTTTCGTGCAGGAAAACGTCAGTGTCTCGAAGCGCTCGGTACTGCGGGGGCTGCATTACCAGATCCCGCACACCCAGGGAAAGCTGGTGCGGGTGCTGTCGGGCGCGATCTTTGATGTGGTGGTCGATCTGCGGCGCTCCTCGCCGACCTTCGGGCGCAGCCTGTCGGTGAGTCTGGATGCCACGCGCGCACAATCGCTGTGGGTCCCGCACGGCTACGCGCATGGCTTCCTCTGCCTCGCCGACGACACGCGCGTGCAATACAAGGTCACCGATTTCTGGTCGCGCGAGTCCGAGCACACCCTCGCCTGGAACGATCCGGCACTGGCAATCCGCTGGCCGCTTGCGGCTGGCGCGGGCCCCCTGCTGTCCGACAAGGACATGCGCGGCGCGCTGCTCGCGCAGGCGGAGACCTTTCCGTGAAGGATGCGCCCCTGAGGGTGTTGATCACGGGCGCGGGCGGCCAGCTTGGAAAAGCTCTCATCGCGGCGGCGCCTGCGGGGGCAGTCGTCAGGTCCGTGATTCACGCGGAACTGGACATCGCGGATCCTGCCGCGGTGGCGGTGGTGTTCCGCGATCTTGCGCCCCAGCTGGTGCTGAATGCGGCGGCCTTCACCGCCGTGGACGATGCGCAGCGTTCGCCCGGGGCGGCGCAGCGCACCAACGCTACGGGGCCTGAGGTACTGGCGGCCGCCTGCGCGACCGCGGGCGCCTGGCTCACGCATGTCTCCACGGACTACGTGTTCGATGGCGCGCAAAGCCGGCCGTACGGTACCGGCGCGAAACCTCAGCCACTGAATGTCTACGGCCACACCAAACTTGCAGGCGAGACCGCAGTGCTTGAGCAATTGGCACAGGCATCGACGGTCGTGCGCGCCTCGTGGCTCTACAGCGCGCACGGCGGCTTTGCAGCCAGAATGCTCGCCCTGATGCAGAGCCGCCCGCAGCTATCTGTTGTCGCCGATCAGGTCGGGGTGCCGACCTCGGCGCACGGCCTGGCACAGGTCCTGTGGTCCTTAAGTGCCCGACGGGCGATGGGCCTGTGGCACTGGTGCGATTCGGGGGTGGCGAGCTGGTATGACTTCGCCGTTGCGATCGCAGAAACCGCCGTGGACCTCAAACTTCTCCCTGCCGCGCCCGCGATCACACCGATCGCAAGCGCAGACTACCCAACCGCCGCGGCACGGCCGCCGTACAGCGTCCTCGACAAGCGCGCCACGGAGAAGCTATTGGGAATCACGGCACCGCACTGGCGTAGTGCACTGCGCACGACGCTTGGCGAACTGGCGCACGCCTGAATGAAGAGACTTCTGGTCACCGGCGGTGCGGGCTTCATTGGCGCGAACTTCTGCCACTACTGGGCGACCACGCACGCGTCCGACCGCCTGGTGGTGCTGGACGCGCTGACCTACGCCGGGCACCTCGCCAGCATTGCGACGCTGGAGGCGGGAGGCGCGCTGCGCTTCGTGCACGGGGACATCGGCGATGGTGCGCTGGTTACGACGCTGCTTGAGGAAGAGCGCATCGATACCATCGTGAACTTCGCCGCCGAGTCGCACGTGGATCGCTCCATCGAGGATCCGGCGAGCTTCCTTAAGACCAACGTGCTTGGGTGTCAGGCACTGCTCGAGGCGGCACGCGTCGCCTGGCAAAAGCCGGACGCGCCCTCGTCACGACGCTTTCATCACGTCTCGACGGATGAGGTTTACGGTTCGCTGAGCCCGGCCGAGGCTGGGTTCACCGAGCGCACCCCTTACGCGCCCAACTCCCCGTATGCAGCGAGCAAGGCCGCGGCCGATCACCTGGTGAGGGCTTACAGCAGCACCTACGGCCTCCCCAGCACCATCAGCAACTGTTCCAACAACTACGGGCCGTACCAGTTTCCGGAGAAGCTGCTGCCGCTGTGCATCCTCAACATGCTGGAGGGGCGCGTGCTGCCGATATACGGCGACGGCCTGCAGATCCGCGATTGGCTGCACGTCAGCGACCATTGCCGCGCCATTGACCTCATCCTCCAGGACTCAGCCCCGGGCGAGACCTGGAACGTCGGCGGCAGCACTCAGGACCCCAACATCGCCGTGGTCGGCATGTTGTGCGATCTGGTCGACGCCGCCTTTACCGCGCAGCCCGGGCTCGCGATGCGTTTCCCAGGCAGCGCGGCCGCCCGCGGCAAGGCCTCGCGCAGCCTCATGCAGCACGTGCGCGACCGCCCCGGGCACGATCGGCGCTACGCGGTGGATTCGGGCAAGATCCGCCAACGGCTGAAGTTCGTCGCGGCCACGGACCTCGCCGCCGGTCTCGCACAGACCGTGCGCTGGTATCTGGATAACGAGAGCTGGTGGCGCAGCGTCGCAAGCGGCGAGTATCGTCAGTGGTACGCGCGACAGTACGCGGCGGCGCGCAAGTGAGCGCGTGGGTCGCGCCGCGATCCGCATAGCGAGACATGGCGCATTACCAGCAACTCGAGTTCGTCAGAATCGTGACGCAATGCTTTCCGGAATTTTCCCGGAAGGCAAGGATTCTGGAAGTCGGAAGTTGGGACATTAATGGGTCCATCAGGGGGTTGTTTGCGGATTGCGACTACGTCGGCGCCGACATAGCACCTGGCAACGGCGTGGACCTGGTGTGTGGCGGGCAAGACATAGGATTTCCGAGCGGTCATTTCGATGTGGTGATCTCCTGCGAGTGCTTTGAGCACAATCCGTACTGGCTTGAAACCACCGTGAACATGATTCGCATGCTGCGCGCCGGTGGCTGCTTCATCATGTCGTGCGCCGGAACCGGACGACGGGAGCATGGAACTCCAAGGATGTCTCCGGGCGCTTCCCTCACGAGCCTGAAAGGACAAGCGACCTACTATCGAAATCTGTCGCCACGCGACTTCTCTGAGCGTATTGATCTTGGCCGGCATTTTTCGCAGTTCTTCTTCTCGAGGAATGTCTACTCCAAGGATCTGTATTTCTTCGGCATCAAGGCGTCACCTGACATCGATCCCTCCGTTCATTCGCGTCTCATCGGCCTCAAGTCCAGGGTGGATGCGATAACCGTCGCGGGCAGGCTCGGATTTGTGAAGCGGTACAAGGCCCCGATCTCCTGGTGGACCAAGCAGGTCTTTGTGAAGGCTTTGGGCGAACGGGGCTATCACGATGTGCAATACCGCCTGCGATCGCTATTTGCGCGCCGCAGGTAGAACGGGGCTACCGGCCTTAGCACGCCCGCGCCAGGTTTAGACGCAAACTCGCGCGTGCTTGGCCCGAACGTGGATGATGCATACGCGCGGTAGACTGTTTGGCTTTTGGACAAGGGTTGATTTTGAGCGTTTCACTAGTGAGAGGTCGTGTATGAAGAAGTTACTGATCGTTCTTTCGAGCCTGCTGATCGCCTCAACCGCCGCCGCCCAGGTGGGGACGACGGTGCATGAGAGCGGCAAGGCTGTGTCGGAGACGGCCAAGCAGGCCGGCGACGAGACGAAGAGTGCCGTCGGCCACGAGAAGGCGGAAAACAAGGCCAAGGCTCATCACCATAAGGCCAAGGCCAAGCACCACGCGCATGTGGCCAAGGAAGCGGCCAAGGATACGATGAAGTAAACTGGCCGCCGGTGCCCACGTGCGCCCGCCCGGGGCCACGTGGGTTCTCCCTCCATCTAGCTAGCTGCCGGAAGCATCCTCCAGTTTCGCCCGCCAATAGCGCAGGTGCAGCATCACCTTCTTGCGGATGCGCACGATGATCTTCAGCCGTTCGAAGAGCCACAGGAGCGCCGGCGCGGCGAAGCGCGGGACGCCGGGGCGGAACACGTGCCCCGTCGGTAATGTCCGCGAGGCGCGGAAGGCGGGATACAGCGCCTGCACGTGCCGTAGTTCCTCGCCTGGATCAACACCCATTTCCGTGAGCTTGCGGTAAAACGCCGTCGGGCGGCCGTCGCCGGTACGGGTGTGGTCCATGCTGACCGCGTCGACGACGTAAATCGGATGCTGCCCGGCGACGGTTCCCGCCCAGGCGACATCCGTGCCCCAGGTGCTGCGGGTCATGCCGAAGGTGGGAAGCAGCGCCTGCAGCGCGGCGGCCGAGAAAGTCGGCGCCATCACTTCGACGAAGCTCACGTGGCGCAGCACACACACGGGATTGCGCACCAGTGCGTTCAGCGTGGTGTGCGTGAACCAGCGCAGCGCCGGCTGTGACAGGTAAGTCTGGTAGTGCTCGCAGAGGCTGAAAAATCGCGACAGGTCGCCCGGACGCAGATAGACGTCATCATCCATGAGCATGACGTAGTGGTACTCCCAGGGCTGCGGACGCTGGCGCCAGAACTCCAGGAACCCGTCGAGCTTGTTGAACCCGCCCTGCGAATAGAACTCCGCCAGTTGTTCCTTGCGCGGCGGGACGTACCAGCTGACGCAGCAGTCCCAGTTGCGCTGCGGGTCCTCGGCAATCAGCCGCGGGTGCAGGGACTTGTCCCCGGTGCGCACGAACAGAAGATACGGGCGTCGTGCGGGAGCGGCGGCGAGCGCCGCGGCCGCAGGTTCAGGGACCGCCACTTATTCCTGCGCCTCACGCGGCCGCCACGCCTGCGTCAGCTCCTGCTGCTTGCGCGCCGGCACCGGATCATAGTGACTCAACTCCATGGTGTAGGCGCCCTGCCCGCCAGTGAGCGCCTTCAGGCGCGACTGGTACTCGGACACTTCCGCCAGCGGCACCAGCGCCAGCAGTGTCGCGCGCTGCCCGGGCAGGGAACTGTTGCCGTTAATGCGCGCGCGCTTGGTCGCGAGATCCCCGGTGATGTCGCCGATGGCGGTCGCCGGCGCGGTGATCGACAGCAGCATGATCGGCTCGAGCACGATCGGTGTGGCCTTCTGCAGCGCGTCCAGGAATGCCTTGCGTCCCGCCGAAACGAACGCCACCTCCTTGGAATCCACGGAGTGATGCTTGCCGTCGTACACAATGACGCGCACGTCCTGAATGGGAAATCCCGCGAGCGCGCCCTCGGTGAGTACCTGACGCACGCCTTTTTCCACCGCTGGGATGTACTGGCCGGGTATCGCGCCGCCGGTGACGTCATCCACGAATTCGAAGCCCGCGCCGCGGTCGAGCGCCTCGATGCGCAGGTACACCTCGCCGAACTGTCCGGCGCCGCCGGTCTGCTTCTTGTGCCGGCAGTGACCTTCGGCGGGGCGCGTAATGGTCTCGCGGTAAGGAATGCTCGGCGGGTGGGTTTTTACGTGCACGCCATAACGCTCGCTCATGCGCTCGAGCAACACGCGCAGGTGAAACTCCCCCATGCCGTAAAGCACCGTCTCGTTCACCGCCGCGTGATGCTCGACGCGCACGCACGGATCCTCGGCGGTGAGCTTGTGGAGCGTGTCGGCGAGCCGCTGCTCATCCCCGCGGCGCTCCGGCTCGATGGCGAGTCCCAGCATCGGCGGCGGAAAGGCCACGGGCAGCAGGTGAAACTGGTCCTCATCGTGCGAGTCATGCAGCACGGCATCCAGGTGCAGCTCATCCACCTTGGCAATGGCGCAGATGTCGCCGGGAATCGCCTGCGGGATTTCCGCCGTGTCCTTGCCGAGCAGTTTGAAGAGGTGCGCGATCTTGATGGGCTTGCGCGCATCGCCCACGAACAGCTGGTTACCGGGACGCATGGTGCCCTGGTGCACACGCAGCACGCCGAGCTTGCCCACGTAAGGGTCGATACTGACCTTGAACACGTGGGCGATCACGTGCTGGTCGGCATCGGGGCTGACCGGCACACGGGTGGCGTTGTCACCTGTGCCCTTGAGAAACGGCGGTGGATTACCCTCGGTGGGGTTAGGCATGAGGCGCGTGAGCACCTGCAGCAGTTCGGGTATGCCGGTACCGGACTCGGCCGAGACGAAACACACCGGCACCAGGTGCCCCTCGCGCAGCGCCTGCTCGAACGGGTTGTGCAACTGCTCCGGCGACAGCTCCTCGCCCTGCCCGAGATACAGCGCCATCAGCTCCTCGTCGAGCTCCACTACCTGGTCGATGATGTGCGTATGCGCCGCCTCGATCGAGGAGAAATCGCACGGCCGGCCGTGTGGCTGAAAAAAACAGTCCACCACCGAGTCACCGCCGCCGGCGGGCAGGTTCAACGGCAGGCACTCGGCCCCGAAGGCCTCGCGCAGCTGCGCGAGCACCTCTTCGCTGTGGGCCTCGCGGCTGTCGATTTTGTTGATGATGACCAGCCGGCACAACTCGCGCTCACGCGCGAAATCCATGAGCCGGCGCGTGAGCGCATCGACGCCGTTGACGGCGCTCACCACGACCGCCACCGCCTCCACCGCCTCGAGTACCGACAGCGTCTTGCCCAGAAAGTCCGGGTACCCAGGGGAGTCGATCAGGTTGATGTGCGTACTGTTGAGGTCGAAACTGCAGATCGCGGTGTCGAGTGAGTGCTGCAGGCGCTTTTCCTGGGGGTCGAAATCCGACACCGTGGTGCCGCGTTGCAGGCTGCCGCGGCTGCGGATCGCCCCGGCCTGCAGCAACAGCGTTTCAATGAGCGAGGTCTTGCCCGCGCCGGCCTGTCCGACCAGCGCGATATTTCGGATGCCCGAAGTCGTGTACCCCATGGCGTGCTCCCCCGGTTTTGCCTGAAAGCCTACACCTGCCGGTGCGCAGGGGGCCAGCCGCTGCCTTAAGGCGCGTTAAGCTCCAGGGCGGAACCTGCCTGGTTCACGGTGGTGAGCACGACTGGCCGCCGCCATACCCGCTGCAGATAGGCGAGTACCTTGGCGCTGCGTTCGAGGTCGAGCCCGCGCCCATCGGTGCCGCTGTCATGCGTGAGCTCGAGGGTGCCGTCGTTGCGCACGTGCGCGGCGGACACGATCGGCGCGCCGAAGTTGTATTTTGGCGCCAGCACCGCCTCGTGCAACGCACCCAAGTCAGGCTCCAGCACGGTGATCTTCCCGTCGCTGCGCGCGCTGTAGCGGAATAGTCCCAGCTCCTCGGCGAGCTCGCGTGTCAGGTGGTTGCGCACGAAGGCAAAATCATCGTCCTGCTCCATGATGCCGCGTGCCGCTTCCAGCCCGTCAGTTGCGATGATCTTCTCCCACATGGAAAACCCGAGGTGGTACGGGTTGATGCTGAGTGAGACCTGCGAGTCGGCGGCGATCGGGCGCACCACGTCCGAGTGGCATTTGATCGCATCCACGTAGGCCTGCTGCGGGATGAAATCCGCCTCACGCAGCAGGCGCGCGTGCCAGTAGGACGCCCAGCCCTCGTTCATGATCTGGGTGGCGAATACCGGGTAGAAATAAAACGACTCCTCGCGCACCGCGAGGAAAATATCCCGCTCCCAGCTCTCCATTTCCGGCGCGTAATTCGCCACGAACCACAACAGGTCGCGCTCCGGATGCGGCGGCACCGGTGCGCGCTTGCGCGCTTCGGGAGCCGTGCCGCCGGCGGCGCTCTCCAGCGCCGCGAAGCGTTTGCGGAAGGCATCGTCCGCGGGCGCCTTGTGGTCCGCGGCATATTCGGGGTAGCGGCCGCGCCGCAGTGACTGGTCCACGTCGATGTGCTGTTCGAGGGCGAGCGCCGCATCCAGGGCCACCTCCACGCGCTGTGCGCCGTGCGCTTCGATCGCCGCGGAGATCTGCCGCGCGTGGCTCGCGGCGTGCTCGACGATGCGCTCGCTGACCTGTTCCTGGCAGCGGCGGAACAAGAGGTTGTTGCGCGAGAAGTCCGCGTGTCCGAGCACGTGCGCGGTGACCAGGACGTTCTCGGCCAGACCATTGCTCTGCGCGAGGTAGGCGTGCCCGGGATTGCCGGGAAACACCACTTCGAAGAGGCGCGAATGCCCCATATGGCGCTGGATGAGCTGGTAGATGTAGCGCACGCCGAAGGACCAGTGCGGCATGCGCACCGGCAGCCCATAGACGGCAATCTCCATCATGAAACTGTCAGGGACCGCTTCGAAGTCGACCGGGTGAAACTTCAGCCCCGAGCGCGCGGCCAGCTCTTCAATGCGGCGCACGTAGCCTTGCCAGTCCTCGGTCACGGCGCGGGCGCCTCGTTCTCGGCGGTGAAGAAGTGCCGTACCGCGTCCCACACCGCATCAAAGTCCGCGATCGCGTAGCTGCCCGCGGCGCAGCCGGCCGCCTGCAGCTCCGCAAACAGCCGCCCGGTCTCGGTGGCAAGCTGACGTGACAGGCCGGAGGCAACTTCCACGTAGCCGGTGAAGCAGGCATCCGCCGTGATGGTGGCGAGCGCGGTGCGCGCCTCGGCGGCATCGCTCACCGAATTGTCGCCGTCGGTCGCGTAGAACAGATAAATATTGCTGCGGCCGGGGTTGTAGCGCGCGTCGATGATCTCGCGCACCTTGCGCAAGCCGGTGGAGGACACCGTGCCGCCGCTGCCCGACACCTGGAAGAACTCCGGCTCGCTGAACTCCCAGGCTTCGGTGGTATGTGCAACGAACACCGTCTCGAGCGAGCGGTACTCGCGCCGCAGCCCCTGCACCACCCAGAAGAAGAACGTCTTGGCGAGTTTGCGGTCACGGTCGGACATGCTGCCCGACACATCCAGCATGAAGAACACCACGGCATGCACCGCCGGCTGACGCCGTCGTGCCAGCTGCCGGTAGCGCAGATCCTCGTCGATGAAGTTCGGCGTTGCGGCGGACGAGCCGCGGCGTTTCACCATTTCCTTGAAAGAGCGGCGCCGATCGAGGCGCGAGCGCGCGCCATGGCGATCCCAGCCCTCGCGCGTCCAGTCGGTTTCATCGGAAGGTCCAACGCGCGCCCTTAAGTTCGGCAGCTGCATCTCCTCCCACAGCCAGTCGACGATGTCGTCGATCTTGAACTCGAGCAGCAGCTGCACCTCGCCTTCTTCGCGTCCGCCGGGGCCCTTCTCGCCCTGCCCCTCTTTTGATGGGTCGGTGAACACGTCTCCGGGCTTGGCCTTACCCTGTCCGGCGCCCTGGGATTCATCGGCGCGCCGCAGCCGGAAGTGATGGTGCTCAAGCATGCGCACCGGCACGCGCACGGTGCGCGCGCCTTCACTGTTGAGATCCGCGCCGGCGATGATCTCTGGCAGATTGGCACGTACCGCTTCACGGACTTTCTCGTCGTGGCGCAGCCAGTCGCGTGCGCCGCGGGAAAAAAGCTCGTACCACTTCGCCGCTACGATCCGTGCTTCGCGCTCACCGTCAGCGTCCATGGGAGCGCCGCTACTCCTGCGCCAGTAGGGTGGTCACGTAACTCAAGGCTTCCTTGGCGCTGTGCTCATCGTAGCCATACTCGCTCACCAGGCGCTGCTGCACGACCGAGATCTTCTGGCGCGCATCCTCGTCCGGGCGGGCCGTGGAAGTCACGAGCCTGAGCACGTCGCGGCGCTCCTCGAACAGGTACTGTTCGATCGCCTCACGCATGCGCGCGTGGCTCGCGAGCTTGAACTTTTCCCCGGCCTTGAACGCCACCATGGCCTTGCGTACCACTTCCTGGCGGAACGACTGCTTGCCCGAATCCGATACCTTGATCTTCTCCTCGACCGAGCGCAGGAAGCGCTCATCCGCCGGACGGGCTTCGCCGGTGATCGGGTCGCTCACCTGGCGGTGATCGAGGGATGCCTCGACCTCGTCGAGATATTTCTCCAGCAGCTGCTGCGCCTCCGCCTCGAAGGACGCGAACATGGCGCGGTGCACGTCCTCCTTGACCCAGCGGTTGTAGAATTCCTTGCGCGCCGATACCAGGTGATCGATCCAGAGCTTCTTCTGCTTGGCATCCATGCGCGCGTCGCTCTCGATGGCGTCCTTGAGCGCCAGCAGCAGCTCCATGCTGGTGAGACTGTGGGTATTGCCGCGCGTGATGGCGTTGGAGATCGCGTTGATCACGAAGCGCGGCGAAACTCCCGTCATGCCCTCTTCGGGCGCCTCGGCCCGCAGCCGCGTCGCTTCGCCCTCGGAGGTCCCCTCGACCGCCTCGCCGGCGTAAATGCGCAGCTTCTTCGCGAGGTCGAGTCCCTCGCGCTCCGGCTTCACCAGGCGCGTGAGGATGCCGAATACTGCGGCGAGATTCAGCACGTGCGGATCCAGATGCGCGTTGCGGAACGCCGGCGCGCCCGACACCAGCTTCTGGTAGATGCGCGACTCGTCGCGGTAGGAGAGCGCATAGGGGATCTTGATGATCACCATGCGATCCAGCAGCGCCTCGTTCTCTTTTTCCTGCAGGAATTTGTGGAATTCGGCGAGATTGGTGTGCGCCAGGATGGTCTCGTCGACGTGAATCAGCGGGAAACGCGAGACCTTGACGTTTTTCTCCTGCGTCAGGGTCAGCAGCAGGTACAGGAACTCGCGCTTCACCTTGAGAATTTCGATCATCTCGAGCACGCCGCGGCTGGCGGCATACACCGCTCCCGACCATGACCAGGCCCGCGGGTCGCCCTCGTCGCCGATCTGCGCAACCTTGGCGAGATCCACCGAGCCTACGAGGTCGGCGATGTCCGCGGTGGTGGGATCGTGCGGCGCGTAGGTGCCAATGCCGATGCGCGAGGCCTCGGCGAGGAACACCCGTTCCACCGGCACGCGCACGAAATCGCCTTCGAACTCGCGCTCGACGAAGTCGCGCGCCCACGGCGACAGCTCACCGGTGATGTTGACGCCGTAGCGTTCGCGGAAATCGGCACGCAGGCTGGTGGGGATGAGATTCAGCGGATTCTCGCGCAGCGGCGAGCCACGGATCGCGTATATCGCACCCTCGTCGGTGCGGCTGTATTCCTCGAGCCCGCGCTTCAGCAGGATTGCGAGCGTGGACTTGCCACCTGAAGGCGGCCCCAGCAGCAGCAACAGCCGCCGACCCACATCGGAGCCGGCGGCGGCGGCCTTGAAGTAATCGACCACCCGTGAGAGCGGCTCGTCGATGCCGAATAACTCGCGCTTGAACAGTTCGCGCGCGCGCGAACTCGCGGGCATGTCAGCGTCACCGCTGCGACCGTGCCAGCGCAACATGTCCCATATGTATTCATGGCTGCTGCGGGCCACCGCCACCGGATTCGCCGGCAGAATTCCCGTCAGGAATTCACCGAAGGTGCCTTCCCAGCGTTGTGCGCGGTGCAGCCGGCTGAACGAACTTAGCGTATCGATGAAATCGGCGGTGGTGCCGTTGGAATTCGCGTCAGCGGCGAGCGGTCGCATCGTCCTTACCTCCCGTGAGCTCATCAGGTCTCGGGCCGGGGCCGGCAGTGCCGGCAATGCCAGCGTCGGATTAACTTAGTCCCAAGGCGCTGCGCAATGAGTGACGGCCTTCAGATCCTGGTGCACCTATTACGTTAAGACGGTCACAGCACTGGATTGTTCACTTCGGGCCGCGCCGACGCCACCCCTCACTTGAACCTTCGCGGGAAAATAACGGCTGCGCCGCGCTTAAGTGCCTGAACGGCGGCCCTTTCGGACCTAAGCGGGCGCGCACCGCCCCGTGGGGATGCGCCCGAGCGGCTGCCGCCCCCGAAGCCCGCGCGCCTGAGCGTGTAGCGCGCGCGTGCACACAAATCGAGCAGTGCTTCAGGGTTTGATTGTTCGCGTCGCGGCGCCCAGACGCAGCCTCTCGTTATTGTGAACTGACGCACTCCCCCTCTTTCGAGGCTACTTATCCTGCTGTTGCGAGGGTTTGCACACACTCAACGGATGGGTATGGAGCCTCGTTCCATGGAGCGGATGGCGTACAGACAACAGTAATTCCCGGAGATACGACACGTGGTCAATGCAGCATCGTCCGCGCCCCGCACGCGCAAAGCGACGAGCACCCCCGGTGCGAAAGCCGCCACAGCCCCAGCACCCAGCCCAGCGGCCGATGTGACCGCGATTACGACGCGCGATGATTTTCTGCTCGAACTCGGCGAGACGCTCGGCGGCCAGGCCGCAGTGCGCCCGGTCGAGACGATCGACGCAGCGCTGCCGCACCTTACGAGCACCCGTCGGGCGCAATTACTGATTATCGACGCACGCGGCGTAGCCGCGCTGCGCGCCGCCGCCGATGCGGCGCACGCCGAGGCGCCGCACGCGGCGGTTCTGGTGTTCACAGAAGCCGCGGCCGAGGCGCAGGTCAGCGCCGCGCTCAAGGGTTCGAAAGTGTTCGCGGTCCTGCCGCTGCCGGTAGATGCGCGCAAGACCCAGGCGGTATTCGAAGGCGCCGTTGCGGATGCGCAGCGACGCAAGGACAACGCTGCGACGGACGAGGTCCAGGCTGCGAAGCTGAGCATCGGCGCATTCCGGCCGGCGCCGGCAGACGCATCTGCCACCGCATCCGACGACGGCGGTTCGACCGCTTCACGCAAGCTCCTGATGATCGGCGCGGTCGCCGCGACAGTGGCACTGGCTGCCGGTGCATGGTTCTTCATGCACGGCAGGACGAGCCCCGCGGCCCCGACGGCGCCGGTCGCAGGCGTAGCGGGCACCACGGCTCCGGCCGCAACGGCTGACAAGAGCGCGGTCGCCGAGCCTGCCGCTCCGGTCGCCGATACATCCATCATCCACGGCAAGGTCGATGAGCTGCTCGAACAGGCGCGCCGTGCCATGCACGAGCGGCGCTACACCGAGCCGGCCGGTGACAACGCGCTCGTGTACTTTCGTTCCGCCGCCGCCGCTGACGCCAGCAATGGCGAGGCCCGCGACGGCCTGCAGCGCGTGGCCGGGGTACTCGCGGGACGCATTGAAGAAGCGCTGAACGCGGGACGGCTCGATGAGGCCGCACTCATACTCGCCAACTTCCGCGCGGCAGCAGCGAATGACCCGCGGGGCGGCGCCTATACGCAACGGCTCGCCGTGATCCAGGTCGGAAAAGCCCTGGCCGACGCCAACTTCGAGCGCGCGTCCGCGCTGATACACCAGGCACAGCAGTCCGGCGCCGTGCCGGCCGAGCAGATCGCCCGCTGGCGCGCCGAACTCGCGCGCCACCAGGAAGACACGCGGGTACAGCACCTGGCGGGCCTGGTGGGGGATCGCATTCATGACGGCAGGCTCACCGACGCAGACGACAGCGCCAAGACCTACGCGCAGCAGCTCACCGCGTCGGCGCCGGGGAACCCCGCCACGGTGCGCGCGGTGCATGACCTGATCGGCGCCTACCTGCGCAAGGCGCGCGACGCCGCCACCGCTAAGAACACGGCGGATGAGGACCATTGGCTCAACGAAGCGCACGACGTCGGGATGAAGCCCGCCGAGTTCACGGCCTTCCAGCACGATCTCGCCAGCTCGCGGCAGAAGGCGAGCCTCGCCGAAAGCGCGCGCCTGCTGCAGCTGTTTCATGACCGCCTGGGCTCAGGGGCCCTCACGGATCCGGCACAGGACAGCGCCGCGTACTATCTGACCCAGGTACAGACGAGCTCGCCGAACGACGCGGCGCTTGCGCAAGGCAGCCATGATCTGGCCGCCGGGCTCCTGGAGCGCGCCCGCGTCGCGCTGCTCGCCGGCAAGTCCGGGGATGCTGACATCGCCGCGGCCCGCCATTGGGGAGCCGACGCCGCCAGCCTCAACGCCGTGCAGCAGTTGCAGCCCACGGCGCAGGCAGCGGTGATCAACACCGCGGCGCTGGCGTCCAAACTCAAGCAGACGCGCGCCACGAGCCCCGAGTATCCGCAAAGCGCCCTCAACCACCACATCACCGGCTCGGTGCTGCTCACGTACACCGTGGATACCAGCGGCGTGACGCGCGACGTGCATGTGATTGAAGCGACGCCGCCGGGTGTGTTCGATGACGCGGCCGTCAGCGCCGTGCGCCGCTGGCGTTATGCGCCCATGGTCGTCAATGGCACCCCCGTGGAGGTGCCGGTGAAGACCCAGGTGCGCTTCGAGCTGCCGAAATGAGGAGAAGTTTGAGATGATGGTTGCAGCTACAGAACGCCGCCGCCAGGTGCTCATGGCCGGCATAGGCACGGCCCTGATACTCGTGATGGGTACGGTGCTGTTTTTTGGATTTCGCCTGGCGACGCAGACGCGTACCAGCATCAGCGCGCTGCAGACGGCGAGCACGCTCCAGACCTACCCCGAGACCATCGCCCAGCAGCTGAACTCGTTGCGCGATCGCCTCGAGGTGCGGGCCTATTCCGGGCAAGCACTCTCGGAATTGCAGGCTTCAGTCAAGCACGTGAACGCGAACCTACGGCAACTCGAGGCCAGCGGCGACGCCGATGGCCCACAGTTAAGCCGCGCGCAGCTCATGTGGCGTCAGTACCAGCCGGTGCTTGAACCGGTGGTCAACTTTACCGGCCAGCCGTACTTGGATTCGGACACCGCGGGCAGCTCGCTCTCAAGCGAGGGGCGCCGCCACTACGCCGAAGTCAAACGGGCACAGCTGTTCGCCAACGAAAACGCCCGGCCGCTGCAAACCCAGCTCGCCAGTCTCGCCACGGCCTTGCAGCGCAGCTCCTCGGATGCGGCGACACGCTTGCGTACCCTGCTGCTGGCGGGCGTGCTCGCGGCCCTGGTGCTGGCAATCGCCGCCGGCTACTTCCAGCTCACGCGTGAGCGCCAAGAGCGCGCCGCGCGCGAGGCCCAGGAACAGACGCGCTACATCCTGAAATCAGTGCGTGAGGGCTTCTTCCTACTCGACGCCGATCATCGTATCGGCTCAGTGTGGTCCGAAGCGCTGACCCACATGTTCTCGCGCACTGACTTCGCGGGGCTGTCCTTCGAGGACCTGCTGAAGGATCTGGTGCCGATGGCGACCCTTACCACGGCCGTCAAGTACGTGAAGCTCCTGTGGGGCGAGCGCGCCCACGAAAACCTCATGAAGAGCATCAACCCTCTGGGGCAGCTGGAGATCACACGCGACAATGGCCACGGCGCCAAGGAAACGCGCTACCTGCAGTTCGACTTCCACCGCGTCATGGGGCCGCAAGGCATCAAGCACGTGCTGTGCTCGGTGAGCGATATCACATCCAACGTGCTCCTCGCCCGCGAGCTGCAGGACTCGCAGGACAACGCCAACGCGCAGATGGACATGATGATCGGCATGATGCACGTGGACCCGCTGCAGCTGACATCCTTCCTCGACACCACCGAGACCAGCATCAAGCTGGTCAACACCATCCTCCGGGAGCCGGCGCGTGCCGACGCCGAGTTCCGCAAGAAACTCGCGGGCCTGTTCCGTGAGCTGCATTCCATCAAGGGCGAGGCCTCCGCGCTCAACCTCACGAGCGTCGCCAGCCGCGTGCACGTCATGGAAGACATGGTGAGCGAGTGCAAGAAGAGGCCCGAGCTCTCCGGCAACGACTTCCTGCCACTGGTGCTGAAGCTCGACGAATTGCTCGCCCACCTGCGCGGCGTGCGCGAGATGGCGACGCGTCTGTCGGTCCTCAAGGACAGCCTGCCTGCTGCAACCCCCGCGGCGGGCGCGGCCGCACCGACCCCACAGAGTGCGCGTGCGCCTGCCGGGCGTGCCCCTCCCGGGCGTGCGCCTGGCGGGCGTGCGGCTGCCGCCGGCTCGCTCAATGACCTGTCGCCGACGCTGCAGTCGATGGCCACGCGTCTCGCGCAGGATCACAACAAGCAGTTTCGCCTGTCGGTCGTGGGACTCGCGGACGTGCCGCCGCCCTACGCGAGCACCATCAAGGACTGCCTGATCCAGATGCTGCGCAACGCCGCCGTGCACGGCATCGAGGCACCGGACGTACGCCGCAACCTCGCCAAGCAGGACGTGGGCGTAGTCAAGGTCGAGTTCCGCAAGACCCCAGGCGGCTACGAGCTGGTGTTCGAGGACGACGGCGCGGGCATCACACCCCAGAACCTGAAGGCGGCCGCGGTGCGCAAGCGGCTGGTCACCGAGGAGGCGGCCGGGCGCATGGACACGCGCGCGGCGATGGCGCTGATCTTCGCACCCGGCTTCTCGACCCAGGAGGGAGTCTCCATGGATGCCGGCCGCGGAGTCGGCATGGACGTGGTGGCGCGCAGTGTTGCCACCCTCGGCGGCAAGATCGGCGTCAGCACGCACCCCGGCAAGTTCACACGTTTCCGCGTGGTACTGCCTGGCGCGGATAGCGACAGCGCCGCGGTCGCGTAATTGCAAGCGAGAAAACCTGATGAGTACCAACCCGAAACCGAACGCTAAGAAATCCTTCAAGCTAATGATCGTCGACGACTCGAACATCATGCGCCGGCGCATCGAGCGCTCGCAGCAGTTCGAGGAGCTGCAGGTGGTCGGCACGGCCGGCAACGGCCTGGAAGCACTCGAGCTGTTCAAGAAAACCGACCCGGACGTGGTGACCATGGATCTCACCATGCCGCAGATGGACGGTATCGAATGCATCGGGCGGCTGGTCACGCTCAAACCCGCGGTGCGGATCCTGGTGATCTCGGCCCTCGCGGACAAAGCCACCGCGGTGGAGGCCATGGAAAAAGGTGCCAACGGTTTCCTCAACAAGCCCTTCACCGACCGGCAGTTGAACGAAGCGATTGCCGAGCTGCTGTGCTGAGCACCTGAAGGGACAAAAAGTTAATGTTGTATGAACAGGAATTGAAGACCTTCGTCGATGCCACGACGAATTTCTTCTCGGTCGCGGCACAGGAACCCGCCTCGATCGGCTCGCCCTACCTCATGGAGGGCGCCCCGTCGGTGCATGAATACACCGGAATCATCAGCATCTCCGGCAAGCGCGAGGGGGTGGTGTACTTCACCGCGCCCAAGGCGATGCTGACGGTGATGCTGATGAAAATGCAGGAAAACGATTTCAGTCACGAGACCATGCGCGACCTCGTGGGCGAGGTTGCCAACACCATCTCCGGCAACGCGCGCCGTGATTTCAGCCGCGAGTTCGTGATTTCCGTGCCGAGCGTGCTCTCGGGCGAGAAGCCCGACGTGCCGCTGCACGCCGGACGGCGCTCATTCATCATCCCGATCAACTGGCGCAGTCACTCCGCGAAGCTGGTGGTATCCCTNNTCTTCATCGGCCCGCAGCCGATAGCCGAGCCCGGTCTCGGTGATCAGATAGCGCGGTTCGCGCGGGTCGGGCTCGAGCTTGCCGCGCAGGTTCTTGATACACACGCGCAGGCTGCGCGAATCATCCTCGCGTTCCGGCCCCCACACTTCACGGATCAGCTGCCGCTGCATCACGATCGAGCCTAAGTGCCGCGTGAGACACTCCAGCACGCGGTATTCGAGCGGTGTCAGGTGAATCTCGCCGGCGGGACCTGCGGACTCGCGCCGCGCCAGATCAATGCGCAGGCCGCCGAGCTGCAGTTGCGAGGTCTGCTGCGCGCCGCGGGCGTTGCGTCGCAGGGCGGCGCGCAGCCGCGCCAGCAGTTCCGGCGCGCTGAACGGCTTGGTCACGTAGTCGTCAGCACCGGCATCCAGGGCCGCGACCTTCTGCTCTTCCATGGTGCGCGCTGACAACACCACGATCGGCACCGGCGACCAGGCGCGCACGCGGCGAATAACCGTAAGCCCGTCCCCATCGGGAAGCCCGAGATCGACCAGCAGCAGGTCCGGCTTGTGGCTGCGTGCTTCGATCTCCGCGCGCATGGCGCCGTCGGCCTCGATGCAGCGATAGCCCTCCGCTTCCAGCAGCACCCGCAGCACCGCGCGAATCGCCGGTTCGTCCTCGATGATGAGAACCTGGTGCATCGCTTCGGTCACGGGGCAGCCCCGACGGTCGGCAGCGTGAAGCTAAAGCGCGCGCCCCCGCCGTCGCGGCGCTGGGCGCGGATTTCCCCGCCGTGAGCGCGGATGATCGCCTCGCAGATCGCAAGTCCGAGTCCCACGCCCGCCACCGTGCCCTCCTCTGCGCCGCGCTGGAACTTGGCGAACAGGCGCGCCGGATCGCCCGCGGGCAGCCCTGGGCCGTCGTCGTCCACCTGGACGCGCACGAACTCACCGTCGGCATCCAAGAGCGCGGACACCCCGACGCGGGTTGCCGGCGGGGTGTACTTGGCAATGTTGTCGAGGAGGTTGACGAACACCTGCACGATGAGGGTCGCGTCCACCCACACCGGCGGCAGCTCGGGGGAAACATGCAGCTCCAGCACTCGCGGGGCCAGCCGCTCGCGGCAGCTCGCCAGTGCGCTGCCAACCAGGTCATCGACGGTCTGCCAGTCGCGCCGCAGCGCCACCTGGCCCGACTCGAAGCGCACCAGATCAAGGACATTGGATACGAGTTCGGACATTTCCCGTGCCTTGGTCTCGATCGAGCGCGCCAGCGCCAGGCGCGCGCCCTCCTCCAGAGTGGCACCGTGCTGGGCGAGCGTGCTGCCGGCGCCGGCCATTACCGCGAGCGGCGTGCGCAGATCNNTGGGAAATGGAGGCCAGCAGTGTGTTGCGCAGGCTCTCGCGCTCGGCGGCGACGGTGGATTGTTCGGCCAGTTCCGCCAGCCGTGCGCGCTCGATGGCGAGTGCGATCTGCCCGGCGAAGGTCTCCAGCAGATGACTCTGCTCGGGCAGGAGCACGCGTCGCGGATTTTTCGGCAGCACCGCCAGCACGCCCACCGTGCGGCGCTCGTCCCCGAGCGGCACGTACAGGCCCGGAGCCGCGGGCAGCGTATCGGAACCGAGTCCCGCGCGGCGCGCGTGGTCGGCAACCCATTGCGCCACGGCAAGGTCCGCGTGCCGGAAGGAACTGTCGAGCGCGGCCTCACTGGGGTACGCGAGCCGGCCGTGCGCCCCGGGCAACAGCACCACCGCCTGGCATTCAAACACCTCGGCGATGTGCCGCACGGCGACGTGCGCCATGGCGGCGATGCCGCGGGTGACCGCCAGTTCACGGCTCATGGCGTACAGCAGCGCCGTGCGCCGCTCGCGCGCCCCGGCGACCCGGGTCTGCTGGCGCACGCTCGCTGTGAGGTTCGCGATGACGAGCGCAATGATCAGCATGGCGGCGAAGGTCACCAGGTACTGCACGTCCGACACGGCGAACGAGTAGCGCGGCGGCACGAAGAAGAAATCAAACGCCGCCACGTTCAGCACCGCGGTGAGGGCGGACGGCCCGCGGCCGAGTCGCAGGCCCGCCACGGTCACCCCCAGGAGGTAAATCATGACCAGGTTGGAGAGCTCGAAATGCGGGTACATGAGGAAGGCCATGGCGGTGCACACGGCGGTGATCGCCCCTGCCCAGCCATAGCGGTCCCAGCGCACGGCCGGCGGCGTGTTGATGCCCGCCACGCCGGGAGCGGCTGTGGAGGCTGCGCGCGGACGGCGCACGCGGTCGGCGGCGATCAGTATCACGTCGAAGCCCTGGGCCCGGCGTACCAGCTCGGTTGCGGTGGAGGGCCGCAGCCATGCGCGCCAGCCACGGCGCTTGGGCGCGCCCACGATCACACGCGTGGCATGGCGCGTGCGGGCGTAGCCGGCGATGGTCGCCGCCGCCGACGGGCCGTCGAGCGTGACGGTCTCACCCCCCAGGGACTCCGCCAGCCGCAGCACGTCAATGCGGCGGTTGCGCTCGGCTTCCGGAAGCTTCAGCAGCCACGGGGTCTCCACGTACACGACGGTCCATTGCGCATCCAGAGCGTCCGCCATGCGCCGGCCGGCGCGCACCAGCTGCTCCGCCTGCTCGTCGGGCCCGACCGCCACCAGCACCCGGTCGCGGGCGTGGCGCGCCTGGGTGCGCTCCACCGGCAGTGCGCGTGAGGCCGCCTCGACGCGGTCGGCGACGCGGCGCAGCGCGATTTCGCGCAACGCCAGCAGATTCTGCTTGCGGAAGAAGCGCTCGACCGCGGCGCTCGCATGGTGCGCGACATAGACCTTGCCGGCACGCAGGCGCGCGATCAGATCATCGGGCGGCAGATCGATGAGCTCGATGTCGTCGGCCTCATCGAACACATGATCCGGCAGGGTCTCGCGCTGGCGGATGCCGGTGGTCTGGTAGACCAGGTCGTTCAGGCTCTCCAGGTGCTGGACGTTGACCGTGGTCCAGACATTGATGCCCGCGGCCAGCAGTTCCTCCACGTCCTGCCAGCGCTTGGGATGCCGCGGCGGCGGCGTGCCACCCACAATGTTGGAATGTGCCAGCTCATCGACAACCAGGATGCCGGGCGCGCGCGTCAGCGCCGCGTCGAGGTCGAACTCCTGGCGCACGATGCCGCGGTAGCTGACGGGCAGCGTCGGCAGGCGCGGCAGCCCTTCCAGCAGTCGCTCGGTCTCGATGCGTCCGTGCGGTTCGACGTAGCCCACCAGCACCTCGGTGCCTGCGTTGCGGGCGCTGCGCGCGGCCTCCAGCATGGCGTAGGTNNTCCGGGTCAGGCCGCTCTTCGGCCATGTCAGGTCACTTCAGCGCATCGAGGGCCAGATTCAGCTCCAGCACGTTGACACGCGGTTCGCCTAAGACTGCCAGCAACCTACCCGCGGTGCGCCTGGCAATCAATGCCTGCACCTGCTTTAGCGGCAGCCCGCGCACGCGTGCGACCCGCGCCGCCTGGTAGTCAGCTGCGGCGACACTGATGTCCGGATCAAGCCCGCTCGCCGACGCCGTGACGAGATCAACCGGCACCGGCGCGAGGTTGCCAGGATCAGCCGCGCGCAGCGCCTGGATGCGCGCCTTGACGGCATCCAGCAGCGCCGGGTTCAGGGGGCCTAAGTTCGAGCCCCCGGATGCCGTACCGTTGTACGGCTGCGGCGTGCTCGCCGAGGGGCGGCTCCAGAAGTGCCCGGGATCCGTGAAGGCCTGACCGATGAGACCTGAGCCGACCACCCGGCCGTTGACTGTCACGAGGCTGCCCGCGGCCTGCGCCGGAAATAACACCCGGGCGATGCCGGCGACCAGGAGCGGATACAGGATCCCGGTCAGCACCGTCATGACAACCAGGAGCAGCAGCGCGGGGCGCAGCGCCGTAGTGATTTCCTTGGCACGGGTATTCATGGCATCAGACCAGGTGCGCGACGATGAGCGTCATGTCCACGAGCTTGATGCCCAGGAACGGCACCAGGATCCCGCCGAGCCCGTACACCAGCAGATTCCGGCGCAGCAGCATCGCCGCCCCCAGCGGCCGGTAGCGCACGCCCTTCAGTGCCAGCGGAATCAGGAACACGATGATGAGCGCGTTGAAAATCACCGCCGACAGGATCGCCGAGTACGGACTCGCCAGATGCATGACGTTGAGCGCGTTCAACTGCGGGTACGTGGTGACGAAGGCCGCCGGAATAATGGCGAAGTACTTGGCGACATCGTTGGCGATGCTGAAGGTGGTCAGGGCTCCACGGGTCATGAGCATCTGCTTGCCCGTCTCCACGACCTCGATGAGTTTGGTGGGGTTGGAATCCAGGTCCACCATGTTGCCGGCTTCNNGGCGCATCGTTGGTGCCGTCGCCCGTCATGGCGACCAGACGCCCCTGGCCCTGGTGCTCGCGGATGAGTTTCAGCTTCGCCTCCGGGGTGGCTTCGGCGAGGAAGCTGTCGACGCCGGCCTCGGCGGCGATGGCCGCGGCGGTGAGCGGGTTGTCGCCGGTGATCATGATGGTGCGGATGCCCATGCGCCGCAGTTCCCCGAAGCGCTCACGGATGCCGCCCTTGACGATATCTTTCAGCTCGATGATGCCGAGCGCGCGCGCGCCATCGCTCACGATGAGTGGCGTGCTGCCGCGGCGGGCGACTTCCTGCACGCTCGCCAGCACCGCGCGCGGGAATGCCTGGCCGAACCCGGCGATCTGTTTCTCGATGGCATCGGCGGCGCCCTTGCGGATCTGGCGCTCGCCGATGTTGACGCCGCTCATGCGCGTGTGGGCGGAGAACGGCACGAAGGTGGCGCGCAGCGATGCCAGGTCGCGCTCGCGCAGTTGAAAGCGCTGTTTGGCGAGCACCACAATGCTGCGCCCCTCGGGGGTCTCATCGGCGAGCGAGGCAAGCTGGGAGGCGTCCGCGAGTTCCTCCTCGGTGACCCCGGCGGCCGGAATGAAGGCCGCGGCCTGGCGGTTGCCCAGCGTAATGGTGCCGGTCTTGTCAAGGAGCAGCACATCGACGTCGCCCGCGGCCTCCACCGCTCGCCCGGAGGTGGCGATCACGTTCGCCTGCAGCATGCGGCTCATGCCGGCGACCCCGATCGCGGACAGGAGCGCCCCGATGGTCGTGGGGATGAGGCACACCAGCAGCGCAATCAGGGTCGTAATGGTGATCGGAGCGCCGAGCTTCGCCACCGCCACGCTGTAGAGCGAGTACGGCAGAAGCGTCGCGGTGGCGAGCAGGAACACCAGCGTCAACGCCACGAGCAGGATGGTGAGTGCGATCTCGTTAGGGGTCTTCTGGCGCCGCGCGCTCTCCACCATGGCGATCATGCGATCAAGAAAGGTTTCGCCGGGATTGACCGTCACACGCACGATGATCCAGTCGGACAGCACCCGCGTGCCGCCGGTCACGGCGGAGAAATCCCCGCCGGACTCGCGGATCACGGGTGCCGACTCCCCGGTGATGGCGCTCTCGTCCACCGATGCGGCGCCGGCGATCACCTCGCCGTCCGCCGGCACGTGGTCGCCCGCCTCGATGAGCACCACATCAGAACGCCGCAGCTCGTCGGCGCGCACCCGCGTGCTGCGCGTGCGGTCCTCGGGAGTCACGAGCTTTTTTGCCCACACGCTCTGCTTCATGGCGCGCAGCGCCTGCGCCTGCGCCTTGCTGCGTCCTTCCGCGAGCGCCTCGGCGAAGTTCGCGAACAGCACCGTGAACCACAGCCACAGGGCGATGTTGAAAATGAACCACGCCGGCGCTTCGCCGTGACCGGCGAGCGCCTGCAGCAGCAGCGCGGTGGTGAGGAGGCTGCCGATGTAGACGACGAACATCACGGGATTCCTCCATTGCACCCGTGGGTCAAGCTTGCGCAGGGCATCGAGGGCCGCAGGCGCGAGCAGTGAGCGCTCGAACAGGGCGAGCTTGCGGCGGGTCATGGCGTCTTCCAGAGCATCACGTGCTCGACGATGGGACCTAAGGCGAGCGCCGGCACGAAGGTGAGCGCCCCCACCAGCAGCACAGTGCCGATGAGGAGGATGACGAAGGTCACGCCGTGCGTGGGCATGGTGCCCTCGCTCACCGGGATGCGCTTCTTCGCGGCGAGCGAGCCTGCGACCGCGAGCACCGCTACGATCGGCCAGAAGCGCCCCAGCCACATGGTGAGCGCCAGCGCCACGTTGTAGAACGGCGTGTTGGCGGAGATGCCCGCAAAGGCGCTGCCGTTGTTGTTGCCGGCGGAAGAGAACGCATACAGGATCTCGGAGAAGCCATGCGCGCCGGGATTGGCGACGCCGGCCTTGCCGGCATCGACGCTCACCGCCACCGCGGTGCCGGTGAGTACGATGAAGGGCATCACGAGGATCGCGATCGAGCTCATTTTCATCTCGAAGGCCTCGATCTTCTTGCCGAGGTACTCGGGCGTGCGGCCGATCATGAGACCGGCGATGAATACCCCGACGATCGCGAAAATCAGCATGGAATAGATGCCCGTCCCCACGCCGCCGAACACCACCTCACCAAGCTGCATCTGGAAGAGCGGCACGAGGCCGCCGAGCGGCGTGAACGAGTCGTGCATGCCGTTCACCGCGCCGCAGGAGGTCGCGGTGGTGATGGTTGCAAACAGCGCCGAGGCCGCGATGCCAAAACGCGTCTCCTTGCCTTCCATGTTGCCGCCGGCCTGGGTGGGGCTTGCTGCCTGGTCGACCCCGAGCTGCGCGATGAGTGGATTGCCCTGCTGCTCGCTGTGAACCGTGACCATGAGTAGCGTCACGAACAGGATCCCCATCGCCGCCAGCACCGCCCATCCCTGGCGCGTGTCCCCGACCATGCGGCCGAAGGTGTAGGTGAGTCCCGCCGGGATGATGAGGATCGCCAGCATCTCCAGCAGGTTCGTCAGCGCATTCGGATTCTCGAAAGGATGCGCGGAGTTGGCGTTCAGGAATCCGCCGCCGTTGGTGCCGAGCTCCTTGATGCTCTCCTGGGAGGCGATGGGACCCATCGGCAGCGTCTGGGTATGGGTGGTGAGGGTCTCCATCACGGGGTTGCCGGCCGCGTCCTTCAAGGGGTTGCCGGCGGCGTCGGCCTTAGGCTGCTGGTAGGTCAGCGCCTCGACGGTGGCCACGTCCTTGTAGGAGCTGAAATTCTGGATCACCCCCTGCGAGGCAAGCACCACGGCCAGCACCAGCGCAAGCGGCAGCAGCACGTAGAGCGTCGCGCGCGTCACATCCACCCAGAAGTTGCCGATGGTAGCCGCGGTGTGCCGCGCCAAACCCCGGATGAGCGCAATCGCAACCACGATGCCGGTGGCGGCTGAGAGGAAGTTCTGCACCGCCAGGCCCGCCATCTGCGTGAGGTAACTCATCGCCGATTCGCCTGAGTAACCCTGCCAGTTGGTGTTGGTGATGAAGCTCACTGCGGTATTGAAGGCGGAATCCGCAGACAGATTGGGGAATTTCTGCGGATTCAGCGGCAACCACGGCTGCGCGCGCTGCAGGGCGTAGACGGCCAGGGCGCCGAGGACGTTGAACATCAAAAGCGCCATGGCGTACTGCTTCCAGCCCATCTCGACCGAAGGATCGATGCCGCACAGGCGGTAGATCCAGCGCTCGAGCGGCGCGCCGGCCCTTCGCGGCCAGACGCTTTGAGCGTCGAAGACGTTCGCCATGTACAGGCCGACCGGCTTCACGCACAGCAGCACGAGCAGGAGGAAGCCGGCAATCAGGGTCGAGGCGGCCGCGTTCATCAGAACTTCTCGGGCTTGAGCAGCGCGTACAGGAGGTAGGCGAACAGCGCCACGGTCAAGAGCGCGCTCACCGCGTAGATCGCGTTCATCCGCTGTCCCCGAGCCGGGAAACGGCGACGATCAGCCAGTGAGTCGCGGCATAGAGCGCAGCCAAGGCGAGAATGAAAATGACGTCCACGGCAGTGCGTCGAGTGACTTCGGGCGGCCAAGGTACTGCGCGCCCTGTGAGGACCGCGTGAGGAAACGCGTCCACGCCGGCGCGCGAACTGTGACGGCCGCACTGTTGCTCAGGGGCGATTTCAAGCGTGATTAGGGCCGTGCACGTTCTATCAAGTCCCCTGGGTGTCATCACCCTGCGCCGCGAGCTGGCCGAGCGGCACGCCCGCATCACCCGCCTGTGGCACACCGCCCGCAACGCCTACCGGCGGCTGAACGAGGCGCCGGTGCAGAACCTCACCGCCATGCGGGCCGCGGCGCAGCGCCTCGATCAGCTCACCCGCGGCCGGGCGGCGCTGCTGTCGGATCTTAAAGCCCTGTCGGACTAACAGCTGCGCGCCGCGGCGCCGGTCAACTGCGTCCCCTGAGGGCTCGTGCCGGCAGCATGATCAGCGCGCGCAGCAGCGCGAACACTCCCTCGACGGTCAGGCCCACGAGCCGCAACGGCAGCATCACGAGCCATACGAGCGGGTAAAGAATCAGGGCCACCAGCGCCAGTGGCCAGCAAAAGAACAACAGCAGCAGCCAGAGCAGGAAGCCGATCATTGACGATCCTTTTGAGCCACGCCTAAGGCGTGTTAACACTGCGTAGCTTACCGCGTGGCACCGCCGCAGCCACGGAACTGCTGTCCGCCGAAATCGCTTCCAGCGATTTCGGCCAATAGACTAGAGTGACGGCAAGTAAATTGTATGTTGAATACGAGTTTCCAGGCGCCAGCGGCGCTGCGCCCAAAGGATCGCGTCGCTGTCATCGCGCCGGCGAGCGCCTTTGACCGCCCGGCTTTCGAGGCGGGCCTCGCTGTCATCGGGGCGCGCTATTGCGTAGAGCACGGCGCGGGGATTTTCGAGCGCCACCGGTATCTTGCGGGGGATGACGAGCGGCGCCTCACGGAGTTGCTGGCAGCGCTCGCGGATCCGGGCATCCGCGCGGTGTTCTGTGCCCGCGGCGGGTATGGCGCGACGCGCCTCCTGGCGCGCCTTAAGTCCCAGGGCGTACCCACCCCTGTGAAGCCTCTCATTGGCTTCTCCGACATCACCGCCCTGCACTTATGGATGCAGAGCCGCGGGTTCACGAGCATTCACGGCCCGGTGCTGACCCAGCTCGGACGGCTGCCGGATTCGACCGCGGCGCACCTGTTCGCGCTGCTGGAGTCCGGGTCGCCCGCCCCGCCGCTTACGGGCACGGCGACTTACTGCGCCGGCACCGCGGAGGGGCCGCTCCTGGGTGGCAACCTGTCGGTGTTCTCGCGCCTGCTCGGCACCCCGTTCATGCCCGAGCTTTCCGGCGCAGTGCTCCTGCTCGAGGACCTGGGCGAGCGGCCCTATCGCCTCGACCGCATCTGGACACACCTGCAGCTCGCGGGCGTGTTCGAGCGTATCCGTGGCCTCGTGCTCGGCTCGTTCATCGATTGCGAGGAGAAAGACGCGCCGTACAGCAGTGCCGATGTGCTGCGCGAACTGGCAGCGGCAACCGGCCTGCCCTGTGCGGCAGGCTTCCCGTGGGGCCATGGCGAGGTGAATGAACCGGTCGCGCTCGGCGCACGGGTGAGACTCGACGCCGGCGCCCGCACGCTCACCTTCCTTGAGCCTGCCGTGAAGGGCTGANNCCGCAGCCGGCCAAAGTCACGCCTTTGGCCGGCGGAAACGGAACTACTGTCCGCCGAAATCGCTTCCTGCGATTTCGGCCGATTAGAAGAGCGAGCCGCCTTCGCCCACCATCGCGCGCCGCACCAGCGGAATGGGCGGACCGCCATAAGAAAGGAAGTTGTCGTGGAAGGCCTGCCAGTAAGTGCGCGGGTCCGGTGCGCTGGACGCGCCCGGCTGCTGCGCCACCCAGTCGGCACGCAGCTTCCTGATCATGAGCTTGCCGAGGGTGTATTTGAGGTACTCCGGATCGTAGGTGCCGCGCGCGGCCTGCTGACGCGCACTGCCGGGATCCTGGTAGGCCTGCTCGCGGAACATCTGCTCGCACTGCGCCACGCTCATGCCCTGCGTGTGCAGTCCGACGGCGCACAGGTAGCGCACGTTGCGCAACAGCGCCTCGCTGAGTTGTCCGATGTGCTGCTCGGGATTGCCATCCCCGAGACCCTCCTCCCACATCAGCTCCTCGCCGTAGTGCGCCCAGCCTTCCGCGTAGGCATAGCCCACCCACAGCGCCTCGATCTTCGAGGGGTTGCGATTGGAGTGCAGGAACTGCAGGAAATGGCCCGGCCAGACCTCGTGCACGCTGATGTACAGCAGGGCCGCCTTACCCTGAATGTACGCGGCGCGCTCGGCGGCGCTCCACGACGGATCCGGCGGCGCGATGTAGTAGGTGTAGGCGACGCCCTTCTCGTAGGGTCCGGGGACGCTGATGTAGGCGCCGTTGGAGCGGTTGTAGGGCGGCGCCTCGGCGACCTGCGCCTGCTGGTCATTCGGCACTGAGACGACGTGGTGCGCGACTACGAAGCTGCGCAGGGCGTCCAGCTGCGCGCGGGCGCCGGCGACCGCCCCGCCCGAGGCCTTGTCGGCCTGCATTTTCTGCACACAGGCGGACAGTGTTGCCTTCGGCGCGAAGCGCTCGCATGCGGCCCTGAGCGCCTGGGTGTTGCGTTCCAGGTCTGCCTGGCCAACGGCTGCGAGCCGCGCAACGGGGATCTCGACTCGCTCAGTGGCCTTGAGCATTTCGAGGAAGCCGGCCTCGCCGAGCGCGAAATTGCCGCCGGCGTGCGCGCGCTCGCCCTCGAGCCACGCCTTCACGGAATCCATGGCGCGCGCCGCGGCCTCGTTCGCCGCCGCCAGGTCCTGCTGGGCCTGTGGGTCCTGCACGGCAGCAAACACCTTCGGCACGTCATGGCGGTAGAAATCGGCGAAGCCGCCGAAGCCGGCGATGCCGCGCTCGATAAAGGTTGCCGGGAGCGGCGTACTCAGGTTGGCGCGGATGTCGGCGGCGATTTTCGGGATGGCGCGCGCGTAGCCCAGGTAGCCCTGCAGGCGCTGCGGCAGCGGCGCGTACTCGCGTGACAGGTAGACGTCCGGATCGAGCCGGTCGACGTACCACACCGGATTGGTGAAGGGGGCGCGCGCCCGCTCCAGCCAGTACAGGTCCGTGTCGATGACCGACAGCAGGTACTCGCGCTCGAAGCGCTCATCCGCATTCAGCGCCGCGGCCTCAAATGCGACCGCCCGCGCACGCCAGTCCTTCAGGCGCGCGAGCTGGGCGGCGATGCCGGCGGCACTGTAGTCCGGCATCTGGCCGTCGTACTCATGCCTGCCCGCCTGCACCGCGAAGAAGGGTTGGGACTTGAGGTACTCCTCCACGAAACCGGCCGCATACGCCGGCCAGCCGTCCTGCTGTGCTGTGCCGGTAACCGCTGCGGGCGGCCGGCTGCACGCCGCGCCTGCCAGGAGGGCAATCAGCGCCGCCGCGACCAGCCTCGCAACGCGCCTGGGATTCAATCGAGGCGTCGTACGCCCACCGAGAGTAACGCTGCGTCCGCAGCCCGTTCGATGCTGAACTCAATCGGCCGGCAGCAGACCTCGCAGTCTTCTATATACGAGGCGTCGCTGGAGCTCAGATCCACGCGGGTTTCCAGCCGCTCGCCGCACCACGGGCACAGTACCGCCACGAATTCCACCGGTTGCAGACCCGCCGCCCCGGGACCCGCGCCGGGTTCGAACACCGGCTCCAGGCCGTACAGTTCATCAATGGTGGCCCCGTCGCTCTTCAGGATACGGCGGCGCAGCCGTTCAAGTTCCCTCGCCATAGTTCGTTTCATCGTTTGCGTCGTGGTGTTGCTAACTGCGATGCTGCGCGCTGTATGCCGCCTCAGGCAAGGTAAGGAGCGGGGTAGCTGGAACATGCCGGGCAATCATGCCGTGAAATTCCTGTGCTGGTTGCTCGCCGTGCCGCTGGTGGGGTGCGTCGGTGAGCAACTCGCCGCGGTGCCGGCACCGGGCACTGCGATCATCGGCGCGTGGAAGCTCAATCCCGCCACCAGCGATGACCCCGAGAAGGTCATCGAGAAAATGCGCGTCGAGGCCCAGCAGCGCATCAACCGCCACTCGACGACGCAGCAGCTGCCCATGCAGCGCCCGGGAACACGCGGCAGGGGCATGGGCGGCACCTCCCAGGGCGACACCCAGGACAGCACCCAGCAGGACAGCCCCGCACCCGGCCACCCCTTAGATCCGCTGCGCAATTCGCAGATGATGAAGGTGTTGGCGGCGGCTCTTGCACGCGGTGACTTCCTCAGCGTACGCAACAAAGCGGGCGAGGTCGTATTTGACTACGGCACCTCCGAGCGCAGCTTCACCCCGGGGCAGCACAGCGTGGTGTCGGCCGAGGGTGGGGTCGGCGACCAGACCTCCGGCTGGAAGGGTCGCGACTATGTCATCAACATCCGGGCGCAGATGGGGCCGGACGTCAAAGAGCACTACGCCGTGTCGTCAGACGGCAAGCACCTCATCGAGAAGCTGCGCATCGGACCCGCGGAACTGCCGGCGGTGGACCTGACGCGCGTCTACGACCAGACGAACGAGACGGCACCCCGCCAGCTGCCGACCGGCGACTGAACCGCGCATGCCGCCGGTAAGGTATCCGCTGCTCGCTGCGTGCGCGCTCTTGCTGGGAAGCGCTGCGAGCCATGCGCAGCAGGCGCTACCCGAGGTCGTGGTCGAGGGGCATCACGAAGGCCCGCGCATGTGGCGCGTACGCCGCGACGATCACGTGTTGTGGATCCTCGGCACGGTCTCGCCGCTGCCGCGCAAACTCATCTGGCAACCCGATGCGGTGCAGGCGGTGCTCAGGCAGACCCAGGAGGTCGTCCCGGCGTGGCCCAGTTACGGCATCGGCGCGAATCCCATCACGGCGCTGCGGCTCTACATTCAGTGGCGCCGGATGCAAAAGCCCCCGGACCACATGCCACTGCAGCAGGTGCTGCCAGCGCCGCTGTATGCGCGGGTTGCGGCTCTGGAGGCGCGCTACGATCCGCATGACAAGACACTCGAGCAGCAGCGCCCGATGCTCGCCGCCGAACGCCTGCTGACACGGGTGCTCGAGGCGTCGGGTCTCACGGCGCGTAACGAGGTGCAGCAGACGGTGCTGCAGCTGGCGCGCGCGCAGGGCGTACGCGTGCGGCAGGACAAGCTGCGGATCGATGACCCGGTTGATGTGCTGAAGGACGTCGGTGCGACGCCGCTCAGTGGCGAGATCGCCTGCCTTGATGCGGTGGTCACGCGGCTGGAAACCGACATCGGTCCCATGCAGGCGCGCGCGCGTGCCTGGGCGCTGGGCGATGTCGCGACGCTGCGTGCTCTGCCGCATACGGATAACCGTACCGCCTGCGTCAGCGCCGTCTCAACCTCCGAGCGCGTCCGCAGTCTCATCGAGCGCGCGCAGGACGACTGGCTCATGGCCGTCGAAGACAGCCTCGCGCGCAACCGTGGGACCCTCGCGGTGCAATCCATGGACCGCCTGCTCGGCGAGCATGGCGCGCTCGCGACCCTCAAGGCGCACGGTTACGAGGTCGAAGGTCCTTAGTCGCGGCCGCAGCCGGCAAAAGCCACGCCTTTTGCCGGCGGAAACGCAGCTGATGTCCGGCAAAATCGCCGCAGGCGATTTTGCCCAATGGATTAGGCTCGCAGCGCACAGGTCCAGGCGAGCGCGATCGAAGCCAGCGCCGCCGCGCCGGTGAGCCATTGCGGCACGCGGCGCACACGCTCCTGTACACGCGGCACTGCCACTGCGGCCCCAAGCAGCGCCCCCACCGCGAATCCGGCCACGTGGCCGACCAGATCCGTCCCCTCTCCGGCCGAGCCGGTCCAGCCGAGCAGCACCACGCCTGCGACCAGCGGACCCCAACGCCGTGCCCAGCGCTGCGGCCAGCGCAGACGCTCCCGCCACGAGTAGGCCGACATGAGACCAAGCGCGGCGAACACCGCGGTCGAGGCGCCTACGGCACGATGTTCGGGCGGACCGGAGAGTCCGGCCAGAAGGTTCGCCAGCGCCCCGCCGCTGACAATGAGGAGCCAGGCGAGCCCGCCCCCGAGCTGGCGCGCCGCGAGGTAGCCGAACCAGACGCCGGCGGTGAGATTCGCGGCGAGGTGTGGCCCGTCGAGGTGCAGCGTGAGCGCCGTCCACGCGCGCCACCACTGCCCGCTCTGCACACGCGCTGCATCAAGCTCGCCGAGATCGAACGCATCCAGCCGCACGAAGCCGTTGGCGACGGCGAACGCCACGCCCATGAGCACCCCCACGTACAGGACACAGCCGAGCCATGCGTGCGGATACGGCAGCGGCGCCGGCGGCGGCGGCGGCACCGGCCGGTTCTCCACGTCGTAGTGGCGCAGGTGCACCCGGGCTGCCTGCGCATCTGCGGCGACGACCTCGATCAGGCACTCCCCGTCGTAAGCGAGCTGGCCGGCAATGCCGACGGCGGTCAGCACCAGCAGCCGCTCCTCGCAGTCGCGGCGCCGCGGCGAACGGAAAACAGTGACCAGGGCCGGGGCGTTGAGGCCGGTGTCCTCCATCGCTGTTTAAGGCGCCTGCCGGCGCAGGTGCGAGAGCGCGAAGAACTGGCGTCCCAGGTCACCGAGCAACTCATAGAGGGCCTCGGCGGAGCGCTGCATCCCGACCGCCCCCGGCAGATAAAAGAACAGATTCTTTACCGGCTCGACCCAGCTCCCGGCCGGCGCCGGCACCACCGTAAGTCCGGCACTGGTGAACTCCTGCACCGCGCGCCATTCGTGGTTGGCGCTCGTCACCAGGAGGATGTGCGTGATGTGCTGCGCTTTGAGGATGCGGGCCGAGAACTCGGCGTTCTGGAAGGTGTCGCGCGACTGGTCATCGGCCCAGCGCACCTGGACGCCGAAGTCCCGCTGCAGCGAGGTACGCATGGCCAGCACCTCGCGCGAAGTCCCCGATACCAGGACCGGGAGCTTCGTATACCGCACGAGGTACGCGCCGTAACTTAAGCGCTCAAGGAGACCTAGGCCTGCGGCCGGCCCACCATACTCGGGCGCACCGATGCGGATCTCACCACCGCCGAGAATGACTATCGCCTGCGCCTGCATTGCGTGCGTGAGATCCAGCACCGGGCTGCGCTCGGCGGCGCGCTCGAGGCGATCCGCAACCGCGGGCGTCGCGAGCAACCACAGCATCGCGAGACTCCCCGCCAGCAGTCCCCAGCCCACGCGGCGCGCAGCCTGTGTGGCAGCCAGCCGCGCCAGCAGCACCCCGAGCACCGCCAGAATGAGCAGGCTCGTGGGCGGCAGCACCAGAGTCCGCAGCAAGGTCTTCAGGGTAATGAACATGCGGGCGCGAGACTTCCGTCGAATCAGATACGGATCGCCTGCCAGGCGCGTGAGCGCCAGCGCAGGAAGAGCGTGCTGCCGAGCACGATGACATAGACCAGCACCGCAACCCAACCACCCACCGCACCCCAGCCGAACTGCGGCAGAAACGTGAACCAGCCCTGGCCCGGTTTGAAGGTGAGCGCGTGCGCCAACGGCACAAACAATAACAACGATACCGGCAACACCAGCGCGGCCGGCACCCGCACGTCCCCGGCGCCGCGCAGGCACATGCTGCTGCCGAGATTCAGCCCGTCGAAGAACTGGTAGCCGGCCGCAAACCACAGGAGGCGTATGCCAAGCGCGACCGCCGCGGCTGCCTCGGCGTCATGGGAACCGATGAATAACGGCAGCAGCCACGGACCAGAAAGTGCAATCAGCAGGCCGATCGCTCCCATGTAGAGCGCCGCGAGCCAGATCACGTGTGTGCCGAGCCGCATGGCCCAGTCGCGCGCACCGGCGCCGATGGACTGGCCGACGAGGGTGGTGCCGGCGCTCGCGATGCCATAGCCGGGCATGTAGGCGAGCGAGGTGAGAATGACCACCAGCTGGGTGGCGGCACCACCGGTCGTGCCGAGCCGGGTCTGCATCATCTGAAAGATCGCAAACCCCAGCAGATCCGAGACCGGCAGCAGGCCCATGGGCACGCCGAGGCGCAGCTGCGCGAGAATCTGCCGGCCGCGGGGTCGCCAGGTCAGGTGCGAGCGATAGTGATGCCGGTGGTAGGTGGAGAGAAAAATCGCCACCCCCAGCATGAGTCCCAGCACCTGCGCGCAGTTGGTCGCCCAGGCGGAGCCGGCGATCCCCCACCCCAGGTGAAAAATGAACAGCTGGTTGAGCGCGGCGTTGGTGAGCGTCGTCACGAGCGTGATGAGCAGCGTGATGCGCGGCCGGCCGATGCCGTTGAAGAATCCCATCAGCGCCCACACCGCCGCGCCCGCCGAGGCGCCGCCCACACGCGGATACCAGAACGTGGCCGCGAGATCCTCGACGCGCGGATCAAAGCCGAAGGGCGTGAGAATCAGGTGCCGCGCCGCGCCCACCAGCACGAACAGCGGCGCCGCGCACGCCGTCGCCCACAGCGCGGTCCACAGCGCCTGCGACGCGCGCCAGTAGCGGCGTGCGCCGAACGCCTGGGCCACCAGCGTCTGCACCGCGTTGCCCGCCCCGCCCAGCAACAGCACCACGACGATCACCAGCCATTGCACCGCACCCACGGCCGCGAGCGCGCGGGTGGAAATGTGCCCGATGAACCACATGTCGGTGAGGCTGAGCACGATCTGCACGGCGCTGTTGGCCATGAGCGGCAGCGCCAGCGCAAACACCGCGCGCTGGTCCACATGCACGCGGCCGTCGGCGTCCACGCGCTGTGCCGGCAAATTCATGGCAACATATTGCCATGGCTGCTGCTGCGAAAAAGCTGACCCGGGGCAAGCGTGGTGCGACTTCCCGTGGCCGCCTGGCGCCGGCAAAGTCGGCGCGCGGGCTCGACGCCGCGCAGGTGGCCATCGCTCTTGACAGTG
Organism: Gammaproteobacteria bacterium; assembly: GCA_003136935.1. GTDB lineage: Bacteria > Pseudomonadota > Gammaproteobacteria > Steroidobacterales > Steroidobacteraceae > 13-2-20CM-66-19. The sequence goes on along the minus strand of PLEC01000110.1, from coordinate 12,798 downwards.
AAGAGATCGCATCCCTCGTGGCGCTGGTGCGCGCGGCCGGCGGGGCGCCCATCGGCGCCTACCACGAGCCACTGGGCGGCCGGGCGCTGCTCTTGGCGAGTGTGCCGCTCGCCGCCGTACAGCCGACCCCCTTCCAGCGCGATCTGTCACCCACGCACGCCAAACGCCTGGCGGCGAAGATTGATGAGACGGCCGCCTTTCTCGACCCGCTCATCGTGGTGCGCGGCGAGGATGGGAAACTGTGGACGCCCAACGGCCGCCATCGCCTCGCCGCGGGCAAGGTGTTGGGATTGAAGCAGATCACGGTGCTCATCTCGCCGGAGGAGTCCCTCGCCTACCGGATCCTGGCGCTCAACACTGAGAAGGCACATAACCTCAAGGACCGCAGCCTCGAGGTGGTGCGCATGGCGCGTAACCTCGCGAAGCGTCGCGGCCGCGAACTGGAGCTCGATTTCGCGCGCGAATTCGAAGCGCCGGAGCTCTTGACGCTCGGCATCGTCTACCAGAAGTCGCCGCGCTTCGCGGGCGGCGCCTACAGCGGATTTCTGAAGAAGGTCGACCGTTTCAGCGACCGCGGCCTGAGCGCGAGCCTCAACGCCCGCGAAGGACTTGCCGCGCGGCTCATCGAGATCGACGCGCGGGTGAAAACCATTATCGCGGCGCTGCAGGCGCGCGGCTTCAAGTCCCCGTACCTGCGCAACTACGTCGTCGCCCGGATCAACCCGGTGCGCTTTCACAAGGCGAAGAAGGGCGACACGCGCCCGCCCATGCCGATCGCGCAGGCACTCACCCGCATGGCCGCCGCCGCGCGCGGCTTTAACGTCGGCTCGGTGTCGAACTCCGATCTCGCCTGGGTGGCGGTGGGCGCAGGGTCACGGGATTAGTGGCGGGTGAGCCGTGCGCTCGCACGGGCAAGCGTCTCGGGGAGCGTCGCAAGGTAGCCGTCGTCGGCGTAGGTGAGCCCGTAGCCGAAGGGAAACAACGGCTGCTCGCCGGCAACATCATCGACCGCCGGCGGTTTGGGTGAGCGCGGCCACGACATGGGCAGCTTGCCGCGAAAGTCGTAAGGCACCGTACCGTTGGGCGCACGGAACAGCACATCCGCGATACCACCGCCTTCAGGTCCCGGGAGCCAGGCGGCGACGAAACTGTCGGCGGCGTTCAACTCGGCGTTGACCCACAGCGGTCGCCCGGAGAGAAACACCGCGACCACCGGCACATCGAGCGAATGCAGCCGGCGCAGCAGGGCGAGATCGCGCTTGTCCGCCGGGCTGTACTCGAGCGTGGGTACATCACCCTCGTACTCCGCGTACGGATTCTCACCGAACACCACAATTGCCACGTCCGGTCGGGTGTGGAATTCACCGTTAGCGCTCAACTCCGCCGCCCCATGCGCCGCGGTCACGCAGCGCGCGATGCCGGCGTAGATGGTTTCGGCGTGCGGGAAGGCCTGGTTGGGCTCAGTGCCCTGCCAGTTGATGGTCCAGCCACCGCTCTGCTTGGCGATGCTGTCGGCGCCATCACCGGTGACCAGAACCCGCGAGTGCGGTGAGAGCGGCAACAGGTGGGCGCGGTTCTTCAGGAGCACCAGCGACTCGCGCACCGCCTGGCGCGCCACGGCGCGATGCGCCGGCGCGCCCAGGAGCTCGAACTGCCCCGCAAAGGGCCGGGACGACGGGCGTACCTCGCGATCAAGGCCCGCCCGCAACTTCACACGCAGCACGCGGCGCACCGCGTCATCCAGGCGGCTCATGGGAATTGCGCCAGAGCGCACCTGCGCCAGGGTGTTGGCGTGCAGTTCGCGCCAGTCGTCCGGCGCCATGAGCATATCGAGGCCGGCGTTCACCGCCGCCGCGCAGCTCACCGCCGTACACCCGGGCAGCTGTGCGTGACCGTTCCAGTCGCCGATGACGAGCCCGTCGAAACCAAAGCGGCCCTTGAGCACGTCCGTCAGGAGTGCGCGGTTGCCATGCATTTTCACGCCCCGCCAGCTCGAATATGAGGCCATGACGGTCTGGGCTCCCGCGCCGAGCGCCCCAATGTAGCCGGCCGCGTCCAGATCCCGCAGCGCGGTTTCAGTGGAGCGGTTATCGCCCTGGTCCTTGCCGCGCGTGCCGCCATCACCCAGGAAGTGCTTGGGTGTGGCGAGCACGTGGGCGGCATCCAGAAACTGCTGCGTCCCCGGCATGCCCTGGAGCCCCGTGACCATCGCGGCGGCGTACTCGCGCACCAACGCCGGATTCTCGGAATAACTCTCGTAAGTGCGTCCCCAGCGTGCATCGCGCGCGACGGCGACGGTGGGTGAAAAGGCCCAGTCGAGACCCGTGACCCGCACTTCCAGCGCCGTGATCTCCCCGATGCGCCGGATGAGCTCCGGATCGCGGGTCGCCCCGAGTCCGATGTTGTGCGGGAAGATCGTGGCCCCCGGGATGTTGTTGTGCCCGTGCACCGCGTCAGTGCCCCACAGGACCGGCAACACGGCATCACCGCCCACGGAGGCGGCATAGAACCGGTCGGCGAGCGCCAGCCACTCACCGGGTGCGGCGAGTTTGTCGTCGCGGGGAGAGGAATTGCCGCCGTTAAGCACCGAACCCAGGCCGAGCTGGCGCACGTCCGCGGGCGTCACGCTGCCGATGTCGGCCTGGATGAGCTGGCCGACTTTCTGCTCGGGCGTCATGTGGGCCAGAAGCACATCCAACCGGCGCTCGAGGTCAGGATCGGCCGGCAGCGGCGGTTGCAGCCGTGGCCAATCCTGCGGATGCACCCGCGGTACGGCCTTGCCAGGGTACTTCCTGGCGTCGCCGGCCTGCGCCGGGCCGATGCCCAGGCACGACGAGCCGAGCGCCATCAAGGCAAGGGGTGCGCAATAGTGCGCCCACCAAACGGGTCTCCTCTCCATGGATCATAGGATACACACGGAGGCTACATGCATATGCTCGAGCCGCTGACGCGAGGCCCCGCCCACGCCACGGCACAAGCCCCGGCAGTGGAGAATCTGCCGGACCTGCTGCTCATCGAGCGTGCGCGCTCCGGTGACCGGCGCGCCATCGAGGCACTCGTACGCCGCAGCTGCCGGCGCCTCTACCGCGTGGCGCGCAGCATTCTCCCGGACGCGGACGTAGCGGAGCAGGCTGTGCAGGATGCGTATCTGGCCGCCTTTGGCGACCTGACCCGCTATCAGCCCAACGGCAAGTTCGCCGCCTGGCTGACGCGCCTGGTCGCCGAGCAGGCGCACCACGCAGCAGCCGCGGGACGTGCCCGCAGCCCGGCTGACAGCGGGCCACCCGGCACTACCGCACCCGGCCTCGAGCGCGCCGTCGATGCATTGCCGGAGGTCTTCCGCGTGGTGTTCGTGCTGCGCATGGTCGAAGGCATCGGCGGCGTTGAAACCGCCGCGTCGCTGGAACTCAACGAGACCACCGTGCGCACCCGCCTCTACCGCGCCCAGCGGCGGCTCGCGGCGGCGACCGGCCAGCGCCTGACCGAGGCAAACAATCTGTTCGAGCTTTCGCGTGAACGTGGCGAGCACCTGGTGCAGCGCGTGCTCGCACAGCTGCCTTGACCTCCCGCGCCCTGCTGTTAGTTGCGGCGGGTCTTTGCCTGCAGGGCGCGAGCGCTCAGGACCTTAAGCGGCCCGCCGAGTTCACGCACTCAGGAGCCGCGGACTGGGTCAACTCCGCGCCTCTTACGCTCGGGCAGTTGCGGGGCAAGGTGGTGCTGGTGGAGTTCTGGGCCTTCGCGTGCGTGAACTGCCTCGAATCGAAGGCGTGGGTGCAGTCGCTAGCCGCGCGGGATGCCGGCGCGGGGCTCGTCGTCGTTGCCGTGCACACCCCGGAACTGGCGCAGGAAAAGTCCGCCGGCAACGTGCGCGACGCGGTTGCGCGCCTCGGCATCCGCTACCCGGTGATGATCGACAGCGATTCTTCTTACTGGAATGCCCTGCATAACCAGTACTGGCCCGCCTTCTACGTCATCGGTCGTGACGGGCTCCTCCATGGGAAGGCGATCGGGGAAATGCATTCCGGGCAGTCCGGTGCGCGCGAGGTGGAGCGCCTCATCGACCAGCTGCTCGCGCAGCACACTTAACTATCAGCGGACGAGGTCACCACACCGAGCATCTCCAGCACCTGCGCGCGCGCGGCCGGTGAATGCACCGGCATCGCCAGCACATCCCCGGGGCGCGCCCACTCGAGCGCACAGCGCGCCGCCTCAAGCTCGCTCATGCGCACCGGCAGCGCACCCTCCGGCAGGCCCGCACGCATGAGTTCGGCGCGGATGAGGCGCGGGATCTCGCCGGCCTCGCGGCCACGCAGCTGACCCTCGTTCTCCTTGATCACAATGAGCGCCGGGTGAAATTCCGCGGCCACGCGTGCCACCTGCTCAATCTCGGTGTCCTGGCGATTGCCCGCATGGCCCAGCAGCATCCCGAGCCTGCCGGAACCGGCACGCAGGTGCTCGGCGACGTTGAGAAGTCCGCGCAGCCCTGCCGGGTTGTGCGCGTAGTCGACCAGCACGCGCACGCCGTTCACCTCGAAGCGCATCAGCCGTCCGAGATTATCCGCAGGAGTCGCCCCGAAGCGCCCGAACACCGCCGCGATGGGCGCCTCCGGGATGCCGAGCGCGACGGCTGCGAGCGCCGCGCCCGCAAGGTTGGCAATGTTGTAACTCGCGCTGCCCTCGACGGTGAGGGGCATTGCGGCTATGGGACCCAGGTCACGGTCGGTCCCGGCGTGGCTGACGCATAAGCGCCCGTCGCGCACGCCGCTGGTGGAGCCGCCGTGCGCGCGGTGCTCGCGCAGCAGCGGCAGATCCGCGTCAAGCGCAAACCAGCCGAGCGCGGGACTGCGGCCAAAGCGCGCCTGCAGGCCCCGCGCCTTCGCCACCAGCAAGACATCATCGGCGTTCAGAACCAGAAGGCCGTCGCGCGTTACCACCGCGGCGACCGTGAGCTTCGAGTCCGCGAGCCCGTCGAGGTCATCGATGCCGTACTCGCCGAAGTGGTCCGGGCTGATGTTGGTGACGAGCGCCACCTGCGCCTGCGACACCGCGACCCCGCGACGCAGGATTCCGCCACGCGCGGCCTCCACCAGCGCGGCCTGCGCGCGCCGTTCGCGCAACACCCGCCACGCCCCGGCGGGGCCGGAATAGTCCCCGCTCTCGAGCGTCTCGGAATCCAGAAACACCCCGTCGGTGCAGTTGTAGGCGCTGTGCCAGCCGTGCTCGCGCGCGCAGGCGGCGAGCACCCGCACCGTCGTGGTCTTGCCGTTGGAGCCGGTCACGAGTGCGGTGGGGATGTCGCGCAGCTCCTGCCAGCGCACGTCCGAGGGCTGCGGAAGACGGGCAAGCACAAAGTCCCGGCCGCCAACGCCCGCGCCGAGAGTGAGTGTCGTGTCGCCGAGGATGTGTGGCAGGGAACGTGTGTTCGCCGCGGCCAAGAGCGCGATGAGCGCGGGCCGTGCCTCGGCGGCTGCGAGACGCTCAAGACGCGCAAGGGCTGCGTCCTCTTCAAGCACCGGAGGAATCACCGCGTCCGGGTCGGTCGCGTCCTCGAGCGTCGCGGCGATGAGCGTGTCCTCAAGTGCGCTCCAGCGACGCGGATCGTGCGCGAACAAGGTCGCGCACAGCGCCCACTCGTTGACTTCGGTCGCCACCAGCAGCTGATCGCACGGTGCGGCGAGGGCGAACGAAGCGCCGTTGGCGTGGCGGCGGGCGACGACACCCGGCATGTCCCACTTAAGCCGTGCACGGGCGCGCGTCACGCGCTCGCGCCAGCCGGCGATCAGCGCGTCGTCCACGGCAGTGCCTGCGACTTCCAGCACCGCGCCCGTGGAAAGGAAAAACAGGTTGGCGCCGATCAGCCGCCTCGAGGAGGCAAAGGGCAGCGCCATCGCGGCGTTCAGTCTTCGGCCTCCGGCGCGTAGCGCACGCCGCGTTCATCGCGGATGAGGCCCTCGAGGCTGTGCGCGGGAGGTGGCGGTTCTGCGGAGCCGTCGTGCGCCCCATCCCCAGCGAGACTCACGTGCGCCGCCGCCGGCGCGCCGCTGTGTGACTCGACAGCACCCGCGGGCTTGAACTTGATGATCTGCTTCCACGAGCGCACCAGTACGTCTGCGAAAATCAGCACCAGATCCCCCGGGGCGGCCATGTGCAGCGCGGCGTCGATCGCGGCCTGTTCGTCGGGAATGACGCTGATGGCGTCTGCACGCACGCCCGCGGCCTGGAGCGCCGCGGCCTGGATGCGCGGCACTTCCTCGGGGCCGCGGCCGCGCAGTCCGTCATCCCGCCGGCAGATGTAGTGATCGAAGCGTCCGGCGGCAGCGCGCGCGATCGCCACCAGGTCCTCATCGCGCCGGTCACCCGGGGCTGCGAGCACCACAATGCGCTTGCCGGTGACCTCCAGGCGCTGCGCCAGGTCCGCCATCACGCCGACCGCGTGCGCATTGTGGCCGTAGTCGAACAGCACCTTGAACGGGTGCTCGTTGAACACATTCATGCGCCCGGGCGCCTGGAAGAACGTGGTGTCAAAAGTACGCAGGCCCTGACGGATCGCATCCAGCTTGATGCCCAAGGAAAACGCCATGGCGGCGGCGAACATCGCGTTCTGCACGTTGTGCGTCGCGCGTCCTTCGAGCGTCGCGGGGATCAGATGCGTCCACAGGAGCGGAATGTGCCCACCCTTGTCGTAGAGGGTGATCATCTGCCCGTTCACCCCGGCTTCGAGCGCACAGGCGCGCGCGCCGGCGCGCACATGCTCACGCACCAGCGCATGTTGCGGGTTCATGGTCACGTAGCAGATGTTTTTCGCTTCCGTGTAGCCGGACATCTTCATGACCAGGGGATCGTCCGCGTTCAGCACCGCACAGTCGGTTGCGACCTCGACCACGATGCGCTTGACCTCGGCGAGCTGTTCGAGGGTGTCGATGCCCTTGAGTCCCAAGTGATCGGGCTGCACGTTGAGCACCGCCCCCACATTCACTTCGTTGACGCCCATGCCGGCACGCAGCAGACCGCCGCGCGCGGTCTCGAGCACCGCGATATCGATCTGCGGGTCCGCGAGCACCATGCGTGCCGACACCGGCCCGGTCATGTCGCCCTGCACGGTGCGCTGACCGTTGATGTACACGCCATCGGTGCTGGTCATCCCCGGCGTGAAGCCGCCCATCTTGCATACGTGCGCCAGCATGCGTGCGGTGGTGGTCTTGCCATTGGTGCCGGTGACCGCAGCGATTGGCACGCGCGTCGGTGTGCCCTGCGGAAAGAGCATCTCGATCACCGGCGTGGCGACATCCCGCGCCGTGCCCTCACTCGGTGCCACGTGCATGCGAAAGCCCGGAGCCGCGTTCACTTCGCAGATGCCGCCACCAACGGCACGGTAACTCTTGGTGATGTCCTTCGACAGGAAGTCCACGCCACCGACATCAAGCCCGATGGCGCGAATGGCGCGCTCGGCCATCTCGCGATTATCCGGATGAATCACATCGGTCACGTCGGTGGCGGTGCCGCCGGTTGAGAGATTGGCGGTCGAGCGCAGGTACACCACCGTCCCCTTCGCCGGCACGGACTCGGCCGTGAGTCCGACGCGCTCGAGCATCTTCATCGCCTGCGCGTCAAGTTCCAGGCGCGTGAGTACCTTCTCGTGGCCGACGCCGCGGCGCGGATCTGTGTTCACGACGTCGATGAGGTGCGCGACGGTGTGCTCGCCGTCTCCCACCACGTGCCCGGGCGTACGCCGGGTTGCGGCCACGAGTTCACCATTCACGACCAGCAGGCGGTGATCGTCACCCTCGAGGAAGCTCTCCACGATCACCGAGCGCGAATGCTCGCGCGCGACGTTGAAGCCATGCGCGACTTCCTCGTCGGTGGTGAGACGGATGGAGATGCCACGCCCATGGTTGCCGTTGTAGGGCTTGGTGACCACCGGGAAACCCATGCGTTTGGCGGCGCGCACCGCCTGGCCCTCGCTCTGCACCATCTCCTGTTTGGGCACCGGGAGCCCCAGGCCTGCGAGTATCTTGTTGGTTTCCTCCTTGTCGCTCGCCAGTTCGACCGAGATATGCGAGGTGCGCCCGGTAACCGTGGCCTGGATACGCTGCTGGTACTTGCCGTGACCGAGCTGCACCAGCGACTGCTCGTTCAGGCGCAGCCACGGAATGCCGCGTGCTTCGGCGGCGCGCACCAGTGAGTGCGTCGAGGGACCCATGGCGCGACGCTGCGCGAAGCGGATGAACTCATCGCGCGCCTCCGGCCAGCTCCACTGCGCGGCGACGGCGTTCCCGGCGCGCAGCTCCGGTGGCAGGAGCGACCACAGCAGGCGCAGGCCCAGTTCGCCGGCGGCGATACCCTCATCGCGCTGCGCGTACTCGTAGACGACCGTATAGACCCCGGGGGTACCGGCACTGCGGGTCTTGCCGAAGGTGACTTCCTCACCGGCGATGTTCTGCAGCTCGATCGCCACGTGCTCGAGCACGTGGCCGAGCCAGGTGCCCTCACCTTCGCGCATGCGGCGAAAGAATCCGCCCGGCTCGCGGTAGGAACAGCCGTGCTCGGCGAGTCCCGGCAGTGCTGCCGCCAGAGCGTCGATGAAAGCCGGCCCTAGCCGGCCGGTGGGCCAGGCCTCCAGCTTCTCAAGATCGAGTTCCAGACGGATGACCGGAAAACGCGCGTACAGCGACGGGCCGACATACACGGAACGTTCGAGGATGCGCATGAGTGTTGCTCTAGGTCGTAATAGTTGTTCACGGCAACTTGGAAGCGCTTGGGGTCAGCTGGCGGTCGATTACTCCTTCGACTGCTGCAGCCCGGGGGCCGCTGCGAGGTGCGTGTTCAGGTTGAAAGTCGCACCCGCGATGAGGATATGCAGACGCAGCCCCAGCATGCACACCGGCTGCCCGTCGCCGACCTTGTCGATGGACGAATGGCTCACATCCGAGCCGTCCACGATGGTGACGCCGCCGCTGCCCTCGACCTCGAGGATCTCCTCGGGACTGATGAAGACTGCCGTATCCTCGTCGAGCCCGACACCAACCGCAAAGGGATTGTAGGCGAGCGCCGTGAGCAGCCTGCCCAGGCGGTCGCGCTGGCGGAAATGCTGGTCGATGATGATGCGGTTGGTGAGGCCCAGCCCCGGGGCGAGACGCACGGTGCCCGCGATGAGCGAAGAGCCCTCGTCCCCCGCCGCGATCATGTGCTCGGAGAGAATGCTGGCGCCGGCGCTGGTGCCGCCAACGGTGACGCCATGAGCATTGCGGTGGCGGATGAGTTTTGCGACCGGCGTACCGCCGAGGAGCGTCGTCAGTCGCAGCTGGTTGCCGCCGGTGAAGAAGATGCCGCTCGCCTGGTCCAGGCGCTCCAGCCGTCCGGTTTCGTGGCAGTCCCGGCGGGTATCAAAATCCATCACCGTCACGCGCTCGGCGCCGATGTCGCGAAACACCTGCTCGTAGCGCGAGCCGGTCTCGTGCATGCGGCTGGCAGCGGGAATGACGACGATATCGGCGTCCTCACCGCCCGAAACGCTTACAAAGCGCTCGAGGATCCGCCGGTCGTTTTCCTTATTTTCCGATCCCCCGATCGGAATGATCCATCCACGCCGCTGGCCATCGGGAACTTTGCTGGGCATAGAACCGCTGACTCCTTAAACAGATTCTGGCGGGATAGAAAGGTATCACGGCGGGCCGCTTTCCGGTCAGCCAACCTGCCTTGATTAAGGGTGCAATATGTAGACTGCGGACGGCATCACAGCGGGCACCAAGTTTGGCTGCGGCAAGGCGCTGCGGGGCGTGTACGGTGCACCTGGACGATCTAGCGGTGCGCTCATGCGTCACGTGGTGCAGTGTGGCTACCTCATGTCCGCCAGCGCGCTGCTGAACAACAATCCGCAGCCGAGCGATGCCGACATCGACGCCGCGATGAGCGGCAACATCTGCCGCTGCGGCACTTACAAAACCGCGCTGACAGCGCAGCCCGCAGGCGCTTGCAATGGAAATAGGCGAGTACGACACTGCGCAGCGCCCAAAGTCTTCAACCATTTGCAACGAGGTCGCTATGAAACTGCTCCTGTGCACCATTCCGTTTGTGCTGGCAGCCTCCGCGGCGCTACGGACCTGACACCATGAAATATTCATCCCTCCTTCTGCTCGCGGGTCTTGCAGCCAGCACGCTTGCGCAGGGCGCCCCGGTCGGGCCGTTGCCGAGGGACGTCATCCCGACGCACTACCGCCTGAGCCTGACCATCGACCCGAGGAAGGAGGACTTCAGCGGCGAGACCACCATCGACGTGACGGTGCGTCATGCGACTAAGCTGATCTGGCTGCACGGCATGGGGTTGAAGGTCTCCGCGGTGTCGCTGGTCGCAGGAACCCGCACCATCCCCGCGCACTACGAGGAAGTGGATCACGAGTTCGGCGTGGCGCGCATCACCACGGATACGAGCGTGCCGGCCGGCAAGGCGACGCTGCATTTCACCTACAGCGCGCCCTTCCAGACCACCGGACAGGGGCTGTATCACACCAAGATCTCCAACGACTGGTATGCGTTCACGCAGTTCGAGGCCATCGACGCGCGGCGCGCCTTCCCCGGGTTCGACGAGCCGGGGTTCAAGACCCCGTTTGACCTGACGCTGACCGCTCCGGCGAGCGACCGTGTGGTCACCAACACGCCGGAAGTTCGCACGGTGAGGCTCAAGGAGCGTCTCGTGCGGCACGAGTTTGCGACCACGCGCCCGCTGCCGACGTATCTCTTGGCGTTCGTCGCGGGTCCCGTAGACATCGTCGATCTGCCGCCGATCCCGCCCAATGCCGCACGCGCGACGCCGCTGCCGCTGCGCATCGTGGCGGCCAAGGACCAGGGTCCGCGCACTGCTTTCGCCGGCCGCGAGGCGCCGAAGCTCTTAAGCGCGCTCGAGGGGTACTTCGGCATCCCCTTCCCGTATCCGAAGCTCGATCTCATCGCCAGTCCCCTTGCGGGCGGCGCGATGGAAAACGCGGGCGCCATCATTTTCGATGAGAGCCTGCTGCTGTTCGGCGATGCTCCGCCGCCGCGACAGCAACAGACCTTCGGCGCGGTTGCGGCCCATGAGATGGCGCACCAGTGGTTCGGGGATCTCGTCACCCCGGTGTGGTGGGACGACACCTGGCTGAATGAATCCTTCGCCGAATGGATGGGCGTGAAAATCTCCGATGCCTGGCGGCCGGATCTGGGGATCCGCGCCGATCAGATGCGCCAGACGCTTGCCGCCATGGACACGGATGCGCTGCGTGTCGGGCGGCAGATCCACCAGCCGATCAAGAGCAACGCGCAGATCAGTGGCGGCTTCGACAACATCACCTACGAAAAGGGCGCCGGCGTCCTCGGGATGATCGAGTCGTATCTGGGCGAGGAGCGCTTCCAGAAAGGGGTGCGGCTGCACCTGCAGCGTCATGCCTATGGGGTCGCGACCGCCTCGGAATTCTTCGCAGCCATGGCAGAAGGCAGCGGTGACCCGGGCGTGATCGACGCCTTCCGGTCATTCGTAGACCAGGCCGGCGTGCCGCTCGTCACCGTGAGCGCGGCTGCCGATGGCCGCTCGCTTAACCTCGCGCAGTCGCGCTACCGGCCATTCGGCTCAGAAGGCGCGGATACGGAGCTGTGGAAAATCCCGGTATGCGTGGATGTGATCGGCGCCGCGCACAACACCAAGACCTGCACCCTCCTCACCTCGCGCACCGGCACCCTGGCCCTGGGTCCGGAGGCGGTCGGCGCGGTGATCCATCCGAACGCCGACGGCGCGGGCTACTACCGCTTCGCGGTGGATGCCGGCACGTTCAAGGGATTGCTCGCGGCGGTGCCGAAGCTGCCGCCACGCGAGGCACTGTCCTTCGCCGATAGCGTCGGCGCCGCCTTCGATGCAGGCAAGCTGTCGTTCACCGATCTTCTGGCGGCGGCGGGCGTGCTCGCCAGCTATCCGGATCGCGCGGCCTCGCTCAGCCTCGGCAACAAGCTGCTGTCAGTCCTCTATCGCATGGCGAGCGCTGAGGAACGCGGCCCGCTCGAGCAGAAGATCAACTCGATCTACAAGCCGCGCCTGCAGGCCCTGGGCTTCGATCCTTCCGCCGGGCATTACTCCGGGGATCCGAGCGAACGGCAGCTGCTGCGCGGGGAACTCACCCGCATGGTGGTCTTCGGCGGACGCGACGCTGAGGTGCGCCACGTGCTGGCCCAGGCCGCCGATCGCTCGATCGATGATCCGAAAGCACTCGACCCGGGCATACGTGGCACGGCCTGGGGTGTCGCCGTACGGGAGCTCGGCAAGCCCTTCGCCGACAAGATCGAGCCGTTCATATTCACCAGCACCGATCCGCACCTGCGCCAGGATGCAGTCGCCGCGCTGGCGTCTGCTGAGACGTCCCCGGTCGCGGATGAGGCGCGGGCCCTGGTGCTGGACAAGCGCGTGGATCTGACCACCACGGCGCGCGTCATGTTCATCCAGATGACCAATCCTGTGACACGACAGGCGACCTGGCAGTGGTTCAGCACCAACCAGGACGCCGTACTCGCGCGCGTCCCGGGGATGTTCCAGTCCTTCCTGGCACAGCTCGGCGACCCGTTGTGCAGCAAGGCGGAGCGGGCGCAGTTCGACTCCGTGCTCGGCGATCGGCTGCTCAAGGCCAGCGGCGGTGAGCTGCAGGTCGGGCGCACGCGCGAGACCATTGATGACTGCGCGGCGCTGAAGCAGAAGGTGGCACCGGAGCTGCAGTCGGCGCTGTCGCACTAATCCATCGGCCGAAATCGCTTCGACGCGATTTCGGCGGACAGCAGCTCCGT